>JAFLKR010000094.1 GCA_019163135.1 Desulfobulbaceae bacterium
AGAACCTTGACACTTTGCCGATGCCCGGTTGCTAGCGAGGGTGCGAGGTGAGGTGAGGTGGTAACCTGCTTCCGGCAGGCCAGGATTGAAAATACGCTCATTGTTCTCCAGCGACTTGGAGATTTTCCAGGAAATTGGGAGTGCTTTTTTTAAAGGGGGTACGAATGTGATGATTCTAAGGCGGTTCCTGTTGTTCCTCCTGCTTTTCCCCCTCCTGCTTTTTGAGGTTCAAGTCCTTCAGGCCGAGGGCAAACAAGGACCGGAAAAGCTCGATGCCCTCGTTGCCCTGGCGGTGGCCAACAATCCCGAGGTCAAGGCCGAAGCCGAACGCTGGCAGATGGTGGTGGAGCGGGCGCGGCAGGCGGGCGCCCTGGAAGACCCGATGCTGATGCTGCGCGTCCAGAATGCCCTGATCCGCGATCCCCTTGATTTCAAGCGGGACACCATGACCGCCAAAGTCGTCGGCCTCAGCCAGAAACTCCCGTTTTACGGCAAGCGCGATCTCATGCGGGAGGAAGCCGGTTTCGAGGCCGAAGCCGAACGCTGGGTGGTCGAGGAGCGGCGGATCGAATTGCGGCGGATGGTCAAAGAGGCCTGGTACCAGATCTACCTGATCGATCGTTCCCTGGAGACGGTTGCCGGCAACAGCAGGCTGCTGGATGACCTGATCCGGCTGGCGGAATCGATGTACGGGGTCGGCAAAACCGGGCAGCAGGAAATCTTCCAGGCCCAGTTGGAACGCTCGAAGATGGAGGAGATGCGGATCGGCCTGGAGCAAAAACGCCGTAGCCTTGCTGCCAGCCTCAATTCCCTGGTCTTCCGCCCGGTCGAGACCGCTGTTCCCCTGCTGGCCAGGATGACAGTAACCCCGTTTTCGCTTGCGACCGCCGAACTGGAACGGCTGGCGCTGGCGCATCGTCCGGTCCTCAAGAGTTTGCAGGCAAAGATCGACAAAACCGGGGCGAGCGCCAAGCTGGCGGAGAAGGATTTTTATCCCGATGTCACCGTTTCTCTGGAATACATGCAGCGTGATCCGGCTATGGACACCCCCGGCGATGACATGTACGGGGCGCAATTATCCTTTAACCTGCCGATCCAAACGGAATGGCGCCATGCCAAGGTTGCCGAAATCCAGGCGGAGCGGCGGATGGCGATGCAGGAATTGGCGGCCCAGCACAACCGAATCCGGCTGGCGATCAGCGATGGCCTTGCCCAACTGGAACGCAGCCGCAAACTGACCCGACTCTACGACCAGGGTATCCTCACCCAGGCAGGCAGCGCGGTGGAGTCGGCCATGGCCGCTTATCGCACGGATAAAGCCAAGTTTTCCGAGGTGCTCAACAGCCGTATGGCCCTGTTCAACTTCGAGCGGGAATACCATGGCGCCGTGGCCGATTACCAGATGCAACTGGCGGTGCTCGAAGGTGTGGTCGGCACCAACCTGCCCCCGGCACCGTAACCGCCGGTCAACCGCAACTGCTGGTGAGGGGAATGAGGGTTCGCCGGATTATCAAGGAGCAGGCATGCAAGCAACAACGAGCGTGAAAGCAATCATCGTGGTCATCGGGCTGGCTCTGGCCCTCGGCGGCGGCTACCTGCTGGGCATCAGCCGTCATGAGCACTGGGCCTCGACCCCGGTGGCGGGACAGGCGGCGGCCAAGGTTCAGTATACCTGCTCCATGCACCCGTTTATCATCCGCGATGCCCCCGGCGCCTGCCCGATCTGCGGTATGGCCCTGACCCCGGTCAAAACCGAGAAGAGCGGCGGGGCCGGGATGCCGGTGCAGAACGACGGCGAGGCGGCCGGCGTGATCCGGATCGATCCGGTCACCCTCCAGAACATGGGGGTGCGGACCGAGAAGGTCGCCAAGCGCCAACTGCAGCGGACCATCCGCACCGTCGGCTTAATCACCGTCGCTGAAGATCGGCAGTTCTCGGTCAATGCCAAAATCGAGGGCTGGGTTGAGCGGCTCTATGTCAATCAGCAGGGCCAGCCGTTGCACAAGGGGCAGCCGCTGATGGAAATCTACAGCCCCGAACTGGTGGCCGCCCAGCAGGAATATCTGCTGGCAACCGAAAACCGGCGGCGGTTGGTTGCCAGCCCGTATCCGGAGATTGCGGCCGGCGCGGAGCGTCTGCTCGAAGCGGCCCGGACCCGCCTGCGCTATTGGGATATCAGCCCGGAGCAGATCCGGATCCTGGAGCGCTCCGGTCAGGCACGTAAAACGCTGACCCTGGCCAGCGAGCATGAGGGGATCGTGACCAATAAAAAGGTGCTGGAAGGGGCGCGGATCATGCCCGGCGAGGAACTGTTCCAGATCGCCGATCTTTCCAGGGTCTGGATACTGGCCGATATCCATGAATACGAAATCCCCTGGGTCCGGGTGGGGCAGGCGGTGTTGGTGGAACTCCCCTTTGTCGCCGGCACGGTGATCGACGGCACCATCACCTATCTCTCGCCCTCTATGGACAACGAAACCCGGACGGTCAAGGCCCGGATCGAGGTAGCCAATCCTGGATTAAAACTGAAACCAGCCATGTACGCCAATGTCAGCATTGCCACCGGGGCGGCGGAAGAGACCCTCGTCATTCCCCAAAACGCGATACTCAATTCCGGCAAAGGGCAGATCGTCTTTGTCGCCCTGGGCGAGGGCCGGTTTGCGCCGCGTTCCATTAAAAGCGGCGTGCGCGACGAGAACGGCGCGGTGCAGATTCTCTCCGGGCTCTCCGAGGGCGAGGCGGTGGTGGTTTCCGCCCAGTTCATGCTCGACTCGGAGAGCAGGCTGCGCGAGGCCCTGGACAAGATGCTTGGCCCGAAAACCGAAGCGGCGCTGCCCTCCCCGGCTACCGATCCTTCCAGTAAAAAGGGTGATGCCCAGGCCCTGGACGAGCTGTTCAAATGAAGGGGTCTTTGATGCCGATCTCAGGGAGCGGGTATGCTTGAAACCATCATTGCCTGGTCGATACGCAACAAGTTTCTGGTGATTCTGGCCACGCTCTTTGTCGTGATCTCGGGGGTCTATTCCCTGCGGCAAACTCCAGTGGATGCCATTCCCGATCTGTCGGATGTCCAGGTGATCGTCTTCACCGAGTTCCCGGGGCAGGCGCCCCAGGTGGTGGAAGACCAGGTGACCTATCCCCTGACCACCCGCATGCTCTCAGTGCCGGGGGCCAAGGTGGTGCGCGGCTACTCATTTTTCGGCTATTCCTTTGTTTACATCATCTTCGAGGACGGTACCGACATTTACTGGGCCCGTTCCCGAGTGCTCGAATATCTGAGCGCCACTTCGGCCAAGCTTCCCCAAGGGGTGAACCCGACCCTCGGACCGGACGCCACCGGGGTCGGTTGGATCTATCAGTACACCCTGGAGAGCAGGCAGCATAACCTCCAGGAACTGCGCGCCATTCAGGACTGGTTCCTGCGTTACGAACTGACCGCCATTGAAGGCGTTTCCGAGGTCGCCAGCCTGGGCGGCTTTGTCAAACAGTACCAGGTCGCGGTGGATCCCAACAAACTGGTGGCCTACAACATCCCGATTACCGAGGTGATGATGGCGATCAAGCGGGCCAACCTCGATGTCGGCGGGGGCTCGATCGAGATGGGCGAGACCGAGTTCGTGGTCCGCAGCCAGGGCTATATACGCAGTCTGGCCGACCTCGGCAATATCGTGGTCATGGCGACCGGCGAAGGCACGCCGGTGCTGGTCAAGGATCTGGCCGAGGTCCGCCTCGGGCCGGAGATGCGACGCGGGGTGGCCGAATGGGACGGGCAGGGCGAGACGGTGGGCGGGATCGTCGTCATGCGTTTTGGGGAGAATGCGCTGGCGACCATCGAGCGGGTCAAGGCCAAGCTGGAAAGCCTCAAACCCGGTCTGCCCGAAGGCGTCACCATCAAAACCGCCTATGACCGTTCCGGACTGATCGAGCGGGCCGTGGCCACCTTGAAAGAGAAACTGCTCGAGGAATCTCTGGTGGTCGCCCTGGTGGCGCTGCTGTTCCTCGGTCACCTGCCCAGCGCCCTGGTGGCGATCTGCACCCTGCCGGTGGCCATTCTACTGGCCTTTGTGATCATGCATGCCCAGGGGATCAATGCCAATATCATGAGCCTGGGCGGCATTGCCATTGCCATCGGCGCCATGATCGACGCCGCCATCATCATGATCGAGAATGCCCACAAGCATCTAGAGCGCGATCGCGGCCGCAAACCCCACTGGCAGATCATCCTCGACGCCGCCAGCGAGGTCGGGCCCACCCTTTTTTATTCCTTGCTGGTGATCACTGTTTCTTTTGCCCCCGTCTTCACCCTGACCGAGCAGTCCGGTCGTCTGTTCAAGCCGCTGGCCTTCACCAAGACCTACGCCATGGCCGCGGCAGCGCTGCTTTCGATCACGCTGGTGCCAGTGCTCATGGGCTGGTTCATCCGCGGCAAAATCAAGCCGGAGTCGGCCAATCCCCTCAACCGATTGCTTATTCGTTTTTACCATCCGGTGGTCGATGGGGTGCTCAGGTGGCGCAAGCTGACCCTGCTGCTGGCCTTGGCGGCCATGCTTTCCATTGCCTGGCCGCTCTCAAAAATGGGCTCGGAATTCATGCCGCCGCTCTATGAGGGCGATCTCCTCTACATGCCGACCACCCTGCCGGGATTGTCGGTGACCAAAGCCAAGGAAATTTTGCAGCAGACCGACCGGATCATCCGCCAATTTCCCGAGGTGGAGCATGTCTTCGGCAAGGTTGGACGGGCCGAGACCGCCACCGATCCGGCACCGATGATGATGCTCGAGACCACCATCATGCTCAAACCCGAAAGCCAGTGGCGGCGGGTGCCGGCGATGCGCTTTTATTCCACCTGGCCAGGTGGACTGGAGTGGCTGAAAAGCCCCTTGCGCCGGCTCTGGCCGGAGGAACTGCCATTGACCGTCGAGCAATTGATCGACCGGCTCAACAGCGCCATCGGCTTTCCTGGCCTGACCAATGCCTGGACCATGCCGATCAAGACCCGGATCGACATGCTCTCCACCGGGATCAAAACCCCGGTCGGGATCAAGGTCATGGGCAACGACTTGGCGACGCTTGGCCGGATCGGCGAGGAAATCGAGGGCCTGATCCGCACCCTGCCGGGCACACTCAGCGCCATCGCCGAGCGGGCGGTGGGCGGCAACTACCTCGATATCCATATCGACCGCAGCAAGGCGGCCCGCTACGGCATCAATGTCGGCGCTATCCAGGAGGTCATTCAGGCGGCGGTAGGCGGCATGGCGATCACCGAAACGGTCGAGGGGCTGGAGCGTTACTCAGTCAATGTCCGTTACGACCGCGATTTCCGCAGCGATCCCGAGGCGTTGCAGCGCGTGCTGGTGCCGGCGCCCGGCGGCAGGCAGATCCCCCTGGCGCAACTGGCCGAGATTACGCTCAGCAACGGTCCGGACAGCATCAAGAGCGAGAATGGCCGGCGCACTGCCTGGGTCTACGTCGACATCAAAGGCGTGGACATCGGCACCTATGTCGACAATGCCCGCAAAGCGGTGGCTGCCCATATTAAGCTGCCGCCCGGCTACAATATCGTCTGGAGCGGCCAGTTCGAATATATGGAAAAGGCGAGGACGCGGCTCCTGGCAATCATCCCGTTGACCGTGCTGATCATTTTTGTGATCATTTACCTGAGCACCAAAAGCCTGGTCAAGACCGGGATTGTCTTTCTCGCCGTGCCCTTTTCCCTGGTGGGCGCCTTCTGGCTGCTCTACCTGTTGGGCTACAACACCTCGATCGCGGTTTGGGTGGGGATCATCGCCCTGGCCGGATTGGATGCGGAAACCGGGGTGGTGATGCTGCTCTACCTCGATTTGGCTTACAAGCTCTGGGGCGATCAGGGGCGGATGCAGACGCGCGGCGACCTGGTTCAGGCCATCCACCACGGCGCGGTCAAGCGCATCCGGCCTAAAATAATGACCATCGCGGTGATTATCGCCGGTCTCCTCCCCATCATGTGGAGCCACGGGGCCGGAGCGGATGTGATGAAGCGGATCGCCGCCCCGATGGTCGGCGGGGGGGTCACCTCAGGGCTGATGGAACTGCTGGTTTACCCGGTTCTATTTTATCTCTGGCGCGGGCGGCGGCTTGATCCCCGGCTGGTCGCCACTTCAGAGGAACCTTTGCACGAAGACGACCTCGTCACCAACCCTCCTCGCCTTGAGGATTCACCCAAGGAGACACTGTTATGAAACGCACACTGATGATTTTTGCCGTCCTTGCCCTGCCGCTGGCTGCCGTTGCGCAAACCAATATGGATCACAGCCAGCACGCGATGCCGCAACACGACGATCATGGGTCCATGCCGATGACACGCACCAAGACGATCATGCTGGGCGAGCAGACGGTCGAGGGCGTTCAGGGCATGGCCCATCTCAACGATGTCGGCGCGGTCATGGCCCAAATGGGAAAAAAGGAGAATTATCACTTCATGATGATATTCAGCGACGCCAAGACCGGCGCGGCCATCGAGCAGGGCACGGTGGCGGTGAAAATCAGCGGTCCGCAAACCGGGCAGGCCGCAGAGGCGATCCCGCTGCTGGGCATGGGCAACCATTTTGGAGCTGATATCACCCTGCCGGCCAAGGGCGAGTATCACTTTCAGGTCGGTAGCAAGCTGGCGGACGGCAGCAAACGCCAGTTCCATTTCAGCTATGAGGTCAAGTAGACAGGCTGGCCGAATGGCGGCATGATTGCACGCCGCCGATGGCTACTGACGATGGACGACCCGCATACGCAGTGCCCCGGTTCGCTTTTCAATGAACATCTGGCCGATCAGGACCGGACGCCTGATCTGTGCATTAGC
>JAFLKR010000062.1 GCA_019163135.1 Desulfobulbaceae bacterium
CGGCGGCACCAATGCCTGCCTGATCTTTCAAAAAGTAAGCGCGGACTGCTGAGTTAGCCTCCACCGGGTCAACGGCACCAACGGCATCAACGGCACCCCACATTTTACATCTGAATTTTTATTTCGTTACAAAAAATCAGACCAAAACTTGACCAACAAAAAAAGGTGAAACCTGATTCGGTTTCACCTTTTTTATTCCTTGCAAATAATTCGAACACGAAGGGCTGCAACTTCAGATTGCTGTTATTTTTCCCTAACCACGGAGGAGACTTAACAGGCTCAACATCCACCTAGCCTATCCGCCTCAAAACCTGCTGCTCAGGAGTCTTTCTCGGTGCGTTGGGCATTGTCATACAAGGCGACAAAATTGATCGGCTCCATCAAAAACGGCATGAACCCGCCGTCCACCGCCACCTGGCTGACCACCTGCCGGGTAAAGGGGAACAGCATCAAGGCACAGTCAACCGCCAGTACCCGAGCATGATGCTCCTCCGGAATATTTTTCAACAAAAACACGGCGGCATGCTCGATTTCAACAATGAACATCACGGATTCCTCATTGTTTTTATCGAGTATTTTGGCCGTCAGTTGAATGGAAACCTCCCAGTGATCCTCGTCAATCTTATTGTTCTTCAACTGCAGGTTGAAATCGACATGGGGACTTTGATTCTTCACTAAAAAAACCTGGGGGGCATTGGGGCTTTCAAAGGAAAAATCCTTGATATACATTTTTTGCATGCGGAAAACCGGCGTGTCAGCTGGACTGGTTGTTTGATCGGTCATGTTTCATCCTTGGAATATATGATTCATTAAAAAACCGAAGGTCTTGGGCAGGCTTTCGGCAGGGTTGATCAGGAACGGCGCACCATAACAGGGAAATTCCTGAAGGAAAATCAAAAACCACTCAGCCGCCGTTCAAGAGCTGTTTCAAAAACATGCCGGTGTAGGATTCGGAATGACCGGCGATCTCTTCCGGCGTGCCGGTGGCAATGATCCGCCCGCCGCCGCTTCCCCCTTCCGGACCGATATCGATCACATAATCGGCGGTCTTAACCACATCGAGATTATGCTCGATCACCACCACGGTGTTGCCCCCGTCGACCAACCGGCCGAGGACATGGAGCAGATGCTGGATATCGGCCGGATGGAGCCCGGTGGTCGGTTCATCAAGGATGTAGAGGGTCTTGCCGGTCGAGCGCCGGCTCAACTCCTTGGCCAGCTTGACCCGCTGGGCCTCGCCGCCGGAAAGGGTCACCGAAGATTGCCCCAGGGAAAGATAGCCCAGGCCGACATCGGCAATGGTCTGCAGCCGATTTTTGATCGGCGGCACATTCTGGAAAAAATCGAGAGCCTCCTCCACTGTCATATGGAGGATTTCGGCGATATTCTTGCCTTTGTAGCGGATATCGAGGGTTTCTTCATTATACCGTTTTCCCAGGCACCGCTCGCAGGTCACATAAATATCGGGCAGGAAGTGCATGGCGATGCGGATGAGCCCATCTCCTTCGCAGGTTTCGCAGCGCCCCCCCTTGATATTGAAACTGAACCTGCCGGGTTTGTAGCCACGAGCCCTGGAATCGGGCAGACGCGCCAGCAACTCCCGCACCGGCGTCATCACCCCGGTGTAGGTGGCCGGGTTGGACCGGGGGGTTCTACCGATAGGACTCTGATCGATATCGATCACCTTATCCAGGTTCTCCAGACCGGAGAGCAGCCTGGGCCCCTGCTGATAGCCCTTGGTATCGAAAAAATAGCGCTGCGCCTCGTGGAACAACGTTTCGATGACCAGCGAGCTTTTACCGGAGCCGGAGACACCGGTGACGCAGGTCATCACCCCCAGAGGAAAGCGGACCGACAACTGCTGCAGATTGTTGGCGCAGGCCCCCTGGACCTGAATCCCATAGGCAAGGCCGGGACGGATGGGACGACGACGCTCCGGCACCTCGATCTTCAGGCGGCCCGAAAGATACCCGCCGGTCTGCGATTGCTCGCAGTCAAGGAGACCGGCGACCGGTCCCGAATAGAGGATCTCACCACCATGGACGCCGGCCCCGGGGCCGATATCGAGCACATGATCGGCATTGGCGATGGTGTCGGAATCGTGTTCGACCACAATCACGGTGTTGCCGAGGTCGCGGAGATTCACCAGGGTTTTGATCAGTTTATTGTTGTCGCGCTGATGGAGGCCGATGCTCGGCTCATCAAGGATATAGAGCACCCCGGCCAGGCCGGAACCGATCTGCGAGGCCAGGCGGATACGCTGGGCCTCGCCGCCGGACAGGGTGCCGGCCTTGCGCTCCAGCGAGAGATAGCCCAACCCGACACCCAACAGGAAGAAAAGCCGTTCCCGGATTTCCTTGAGGATGGGCCCGGCGATCTGCGCCTGCCGTGGTTCAAAGACAATGCGGTCGAGTTCTTTGACCAGTTGCTCGATCGCCATCCGGGTGAGATCAATAATTGACCACTGGTCGATCCGGACAGCCAGGGCCTCGGGCTTGAGCCGCGCCCCCTGGCAACTGGGGCAGGACTGCTCGTTCATGAATTCTTCCACCTCCTCGCGCATGCGGGCGGAAGAGGTCTCGCGAAACAGCCGGTTGAGGCGGGGCACGATCCCTTCAAAGGCCATTTGGGCTGCCAGTTTGCGCCGCCCTTTGCTATGGACAAACTCGAGTTTCTCCCTGCCGGTGCCCTGCAGCAGTCCTTTTTTGACCTTGGCGGGCAGGTCACTGAAGGGCAGATGGAGATCAAACCCGTAATGGCGGGCAAAGGCCTCAATCCACTCGTCGGCCTGCGCGGACAGCCGCCTTCGGGTCCAGGGCGCAATGGCGCCATCCAGCAGACTAAGCCTCTCGTCGGGGACAATCAGGCGCTCATCGATGAACTGGTTGACCCCCAAGCCACCGCAGGAGGGGCAGGCGCCCTGCGGGTTGTTGAAGGAAAACAGCTGGGTGGAAAGCTCGGGTACTGAGATGCCGCACTGATGACAGGCAGCGGATTCACTGAACAGCAACTCCTCGCCGCTGTCGGGAAAGACCGCCAGCATGGTGCCCCCGCCAAGCGTCACGGCGGTGCTGACCGATTCGTCCAGCCGTCGGCGCACGGAAGGCTTGAGCACCAGCCGATCAACCACTGCCTCGATATAATGATGCTTGTTTTTATCAAGGACGATTTCCTCGCCAAGCGGTCGAATTTCACCGTCCACTCGGGCACGCACAAATCCGTCTTTGCGCAGACGCTGGAAGATCTGCTCATGCTGCCCTTTTTTCTGTTTGATCAACGGCGCAAGCAGCAGGACTTTTTCCCCTTCCGGCCGCGCAAGCAGGGTCTCGAGCATATCATGCACCGACTGCGAACGGATCGGCTGGTCGCACTGCGGGCAATAGGGCTGCCCGGCCCGGGCGAACAGCAGGCGGAGGTGATCATAAATCTCCGTGACCGTGCCTACCGTGGATCGCGGATTTCTGCTGGTGGTTTTCTGCTCGATGGAGACCGCCGGCGAAAGCCCTTCCAACAGATCAACATCCGGCTTGTTCATCTGGCCCAAAAATTGCCGGGCATAGGTGGACAGCGATTCCACATACCGACGCTGCCCTTCGGCGTAGAGGGTGTCAAAGGCGAGCGTTGATTTGCCCGAGCCGGAAAGCCCGGTAAAGACAATCAGTTTATTACGGGGGAGATCAACGGATATATTTTTTAAATTGTGCATACGCGCACCGCGGATGCGCAGATATTGGGGTTCCATAAGAATCTTCTCTGAACTCAACGGAATTTGAGGTTACTTTCAGGCTGCAATCCGACAAAGAGCCGGTCGGCAACCTTGGGTGCCTTTGATGCGGGCCATGCGGTCACGCGCCGATTTGACATTTTGTTGCAAGGACGGTACGACTATTTCGTTTACCATGCCCCAGGCCTGTGGTAGATTGAGGCATTATTGTAGCCACGATCACTCAACAATCAATACTGCAAATATTTCGCCATGTATTTTCAAGATATCATCGCCACCCTGAACAGCTATTGGGCCTCTGCGGGTTGTGTCATCATGCAACCCTATGATATGGAAGTCGGAGCCGGCACCTTTCACCCCGCCACCCTCCTGCGCGCCTTAGGACCGGAACCCTGGAAAGCCGCCTATGTACAGCCTTCCCGCCGGCCCACCGATGGTCGCTACGGTGAAAACCCTAACCGCCTCCAGCACTATTATCAATATCAGGTGGTGATCAAACCGTCCCCGAAGGATGTGCAAGCCATGTACCTTGAAAGCCTGGAGAAATTCGGGCTCAACCTGCTCGAGCACGACATCCGCTTTGTCGAGGATGACTGGGAATCGCCGACCTTGGGTGCATGGGGTCTGGGCTGGGAGGTCTGGCTCGATGGCATGGAAATCACCCAGTTCACCTATTTTCAGCAGGCAGGTTCCATCGATCTCAAACCGATTACCGCAGAAATCACCTACGGACTGGAACGAATCGCCATGTACCTGCAAAAGGTCGATAGCGTCTATGACATCGCCTGGAATAAAGACGTGACCTATGGACAGATCTTCCATCAGGCCGAAAAAGAGTTCTCCGCGTTCAATTTCGAAGAGGCCAACGTCAGCGATCTCACCCTGGCCTTTGACAATTACGAACGGGAAGCTCTCAAACTGGTTGCCAAAAATCTTATCCTTCCAGGCTATGATTATTGCCTGAAGTGTTCCCATACCTTCAACTTGCTTGATGCGAGAAAAGCGATCAGCGTCGCAGAACGTACTCGATATATCGGCAGGATACGCAACATTGCCCGGCAGGTTGCCCAGCACTACATCGAACAGCGAGAAGCCATGGGATACCCGCTGCTCAAGCAAACCGTTACATTACCCTGACAACTGGCGCCGGCTAACACCTGGCGAATTTCAAGGGAAGATTGAAAAGATTAAAAATTATCTGGCATTTCAAAGTATTTTAAAGTACATGAAATCTAGTTCGCAGTTGAAAGTTACCTCTCCTTCGTTGTTAAAGGCGGAACAGTTCGATTACCCGTGGCACATATTCAATCTCCGTTACTTCCTTGCATCACCCTCTGCCGAACGTCCTTTGTTTGTTCATCTTCCCATGATTCTGCGGGACGTCACAGTTGAATGAAGAATTCCAAAAGCTCCTTCGTCGCTTTCAACGCCCTGAAAACGATTATCGGCACGTTTGCATTCCCCGCTACGCTCCTGTTATGCCACCCGCTGCCCCATCGTGCGAGGTCGCAAGCCGATACCGTTTCCCCTGATCTCCCTGTTGCTTCCATATGCACATGAAGCCCCATAGTGTAAAGAACCACCCGCTTTTGTGTAATATTGTTGCAATGATATCGAACTATGCCGGCTTTAACCATCCCCTCTGCTTTCTTCCACACCCCAGTTCACCGCCGTCTTCACCTTTTTTCCTCAAGGCTTCCCATGGTCCCGATATTTCATCCGGGCAATACCCTGCCCCAGGGAGAAGAGTGCAAAGACAAAAGCCGATGCCATCAACAGCGCAGCAGGCGCTGGTTGCGGAGGGGAAGGGTTCAGTGCAACAGAGGCCGTTGGGATTATCTTTGCCTATGAGTGCCCACGGGATATTGCGCGCGATGACGAGCAGGAAAGACTCTCGTCCTTGGCAAGAACGAGATTTTGTTACACGCAGCCGGTCGTCGGCAGCGAATTGTGTTTTTCCCGGGTTTTACCAAACGATTACATTCCAGTTTTCCGCGCAAACGGTGGCTGAAAAGGTATCAGAAGTATAACCCCCATTCGAAAAAGATCCCACAGGGGGTCAGTTTGTACGGTCTTACGACACAAGGAGGAACGGCAATGGCAGAAGGTACGGTTAAATGGTTTAATGATTCCAAGGGGTTCGGCTTCATTCAGCAAGATGGTGGCAAGGATGTTTTTGTCCACCATTCCGCCATCCAAGCTCAGGGCTTCAAATCGCTCAAAGAAGGGGAACGGGTTAAATTTGACGTCGTCAGCGGGGCCAAAGGTCCGGCTGCTGAAAATGTCGTCAAGATCTAAGACCCCCGACAATGCGCCACGCACGGCCCCGCACTTTGGCTGACAGCCAAGTGGGTCGTGCGTGGTTCCCCCCGCACTCCGGCGAATCTAATAATGCCCCAAGGAACCATAACGGTTGCAATAGGCCAAGGAGGTAGCGAGACCGCCTGAAGACTTTCCCCCTACCCCGTCGATCGCCCCAAAGAAGCTATAGTGCCCTGAAAAACGCCGGCAGGCCGGCTCTCAATCTTCGTCTTTACGGTCAGTTACCACTCTCGCCTTCGCTTAGCCCCAAACCCTGAAACATCAGCCCGCCTATATTACCAGTCGATATTTCAAGGCATTGACGCCTCTGTTCCGCTCTCGACAAAAGGCACCAATCAAAATAAAAGCCCCACCGAAGTTCAAACAGCAGGAAACCGCAGTCCGGCGTGCAAATGAAGATAGTCATCGAGCACCTCCGGAGCCAACTGCTG
>JAFLKR010000212.1 GCA_019163135.1 Desulfobulbaceae bacterium
TCGCTTTGTATTGCGTATCCATGGTGGTCACCTTGTTACGGACACCGGTCCGTGGCACAAAATACGCCAGAAACCGGCTCACAGTTTTTCATCGCTCGACCTTTTGCAGGGTGTGCATTCCACCTGTCTCCGGTGTGCATCCCGGCCGCGCCCTCTCTTCCAGCCGATGATTTTTTTCCAGGGCCGGATAATTAAGCAGCTTTTCAAGGCCAAGTCACTCTTTTTCAAGCCGTTCTTGCTTTAAAAAGCCATCGCGCCGGTTTGCGCCCTTGTCGGCTACGATGGCTGCGCCGTCAAAAATTAAAGATTTTAGCCTCGGCCGCCATATCGATCAGATGAGGCCCGCCGTCGAGAACCATGTTGCTATAAAATTTGGCTTCGTCGAGCCCTCTGTTCTTGGCGCAAGGTGTACAGATACCCACCGGCACCTCGTTTTCGACCAGATAGGGCAGATAATCACCCACGCAATCGCCGGTATCGGTTTTATGACTACCGTCCCGATCCTTCATGGCCCAATCAACGCCACTATCGATAAAAAAAAGATTAACCTGATGCCCCTTGCTGTGGGCGATTTTGGCAAACTGGAAACAACGGGTTGCCTTTTCGAAATCGTTGTCACGCAGCACAAACAAAAAATGAGCCATACCTTCCTCCTTGGTTTATCGTGGTGGTGGCGAGACCTACCCAACGTCAAGGCGCATTGCGTGGGCGTTAACCCTTGCGGGCATTCTCGCATATTATGTTGCACTATTAAATGGTTGCCCTGCTCACTACCAGGAAACACCCGATCCGGCAACCGGAATTCATGGAAAAACAGGAGGCTTGCAGCGTGAGCACTCCTTTTCAGCCGGGTTGCACGGAGTAGTTTCAGATCTACTTTCAGGTCAGGCTTGATATCGTGCTATCGTCTTTCTATGAACCAAGCGACCTCTTGCTATCTGCTGTAGCCCTAGCAGATCAATACTAACCACCAATCTTTTCCCAAATCCCCATGACCCCATTCTCGTTCACCCCACCCTTCTGGCTGCGCAATCCCCACCTGCAGACCCTGTGGCCCAAATTTTTCAGAACGCGACCGATGCTGCCGCTGCGCCGGGAACGGATCGAACTGGCGGACGGCGATTTCATCGATCTCGCCTGGGCGACGACAAGCACCGGTCCGCCCGTGCTCGTTCTCCACGGCTTGGAGGGATCGCTGCACTCTCACTATGCCCTGCCGGTGATGCAGACCTTGAGCCTGGCGGGTTATCAACCGGTATTCATGCACCTGCGCGGCTGCAGCGGAGAAGTCAACCGGCTGCCCCGCTCCTATCACTCCGGGGCAAGCGAAGATCTGGCCGAAGTACTGGCCTCTTTGCGGGCAAGCGGTCGCCCGATAGCGGCGGCGGTCGGTTTTTCCCTGGGCGGCAATCTGCTGCTCAAATACCTGGGCGAGGCCGGTGCGTCAGCCCTGCTCCAGGCAGCGGCGGCGATTTCCGTGCCTTTTGTCCTGGCGGATGCGGCCCGACGGCTCGAACAGGGACCCTCACGGATTTATCAGCACTACCTCTTGACCCGGCTGAAACACTCCTATCGCCACAAGTTCAGCACCAAACCATCCCCGCTCCAAATCGACCTGAACCGCATCCGCACCCTCTGGGACTATGACCAGGAGGTGACCGCCCCCTTAAACGGCTTTGCCGGGGCCGACGACTATTACGCCCGCTGCAGTTCGATGGGCTACCTGAAAAATATCACCACCCCGACCCTGATCCTCCACGCCCAGGACGATCCCTTCATGTACCGCCACGATATCCCCTCGCCCCATCAGGTCGGCCCTGGGGTACGGCTTGCGATCCAAGCCCATGGCGGCCATGTGGGTTTCATCGACGGCCGCCTGCCCTGGCGGACCCGCTGCTTGATCGACCGGCTGTTGCCCGCCTTTTTCAACGAGCAACTGCCGGTCTCCACCTGCTCTTTACAACTGGATTGATCGGGAACGCAGCAGATCGACGGCCCCCAAAGCATCATCAACATCAAAGATTTCAAAACAGACCAGCATCTCGTCACGCACACGCAGAAGCGGGAGAGCCTTATCCAAAGTAGCGGAATCAAGCGGCAGATGGTCGATATGCCCATCGGTGCCGGAGAGGTGCAGTTCGACGATATGGGGAAGGAAATGGGGCGGGAGAGGATGACCGAGCAAACTGTGGGTCAGATCATAGGTAAAGCGCGGATGGAATTCGACCTGATCGATCAGGTTTTCGAGGGACACCGAAGCCGGCCAGGCCAGCTTTCGCCAGCCGGGCAACGGGTGAAGGATCATGTTGAGCAGCGGGAAACCGGACTCCTCAAAAAACCGGGCCGCCGCCAAGGCGCCCTCAGCCTCGTCGGTGGGCAGGTGGACCGTGTATTCAAGCGCAAGAGCCGCCAAGCCTTCGAGGCTGGATGCAACCCTGGCGCGCATAGCGTGGTCCCAAGTGTAGACCAGGAGTTCGACAAAATCGACCCGGCCCTCTACCAACCGAGCGTTATCGAGGAAATTTTCCCCGGTAAGCCATGACGTGGTCCCCAATTTCATCCCGTGATTTCCCGATAGCGGCAAAAGTTCCCATCTCCTCAATCATGCGCAGCGCGGCCTCGACGATGCTGAACACCAGGGCGCAGCCGGTACCCTCGCCCAGCCGCATATTCATGTCCAGAATGGGTTCGAGCCCGGTGATTTCTTTGAGCAGTTTGGCCCCCGGTTCAAAGGAAATATGCGAGGGAATCATGTATTCAATGGCTTCGGGCTTGAGCCGCATGGCTACCAGGGCGGCGACATTGGAAATCAGCCCATCGGTCAGCACCGGCACCCGACGGGCGGCACAGGCCAGATAAGTGCCAGCCATGCCGGCAATATCAAGGCTGCCGACCTTGGACAAAACATCAAGAGCGTCGTCGGCATCCGGACGATGCAGATGCACAGCCTGTTGCACCACTGCTTTTTTACGGGCAAAGGCTTCGTCGGTCAGTCCGGCGCCTCGTCCGACCACCCGATCGATATGGGCTCCGGTAAACGCGTAAAGCACGGCGCTGCTGGCGGTGGTGTTGCCGATGCCAATTTCACCGGTGCCGATCAGGTCGTAGCCCTGGTCTATGGCAGCATTGGTGATCTCGATCCCCACCTCGATGGCGCGAATGGCTTCATCCCGGGTCATGGCGGGTTCGATGAGAAAATTAGCGGTGCCGTAACGAATCTTGCGGTTGATCACCTTGGGCAGATCGACATCAACCTGGATGCCGATATCAACAGCGATGATATCGGCTTTAGCATAGTTGGCGAGAAAATTGACGCCCATGCGCCCGGAAGTGACGAAATCGGCGCCGATGCGGGTAATATCCTGGGGATACATGGCGATCCCTTCGCAGCAGACGCCGTTGTCGGCCATCATCACAATAATCGCTTTTTTGCTGATGGTGTTGTGAATTTTACCGGTGATTCCGGCGACCTGACGGGCTATATCCTCGAGCTTGCCGAGGCTGCCGGGAGGCTTGAGGCAATAATCGATCTCTTTTTGGGCGGCGGCCATAACCGCCTTATCGGTCGGCCTGATGGCGTCCAGAGTTTGCTGCAGCAGTTGCATGGTCTCTCCTTCTATCGGTAATTAAAACGGATCAGGATCGGCAGGGTGCCCATGAATTCGATTTCGGTCAGGGTGGCGTTGTCGACCTTGAACTTCCAATAGCCGGTAGAAATTGATTCGCAAAAAAAATGGGCCAACAGTGAACGGATGCAACCGCCGTGAGAGACCACCGCCACCCGCTTGCCGGGATGATAGCTGACCACCTCTTCAACAAAACTGACCACCCGATGCTTAAAGGCGGAAAATGCTTCGGCGCCTGGAATTTGGGTCAGTTCCCAGTCCTTGAGCCAGAGTTGCCAGATCTCGGGATACTGCTTGGCGATCTCGGAAAAATGCATGCCTTCCCACTCACCGAAATGAAACTCCTGGAGACTGCTGTCAGTGATAATCGGGACGCTCTCGCCGAAAACCAGGGTGGCGGTATCCACCGCCCGCTGCAGGGGGCTGCAAAAAATTGAATCCACCTCCAGAGTGTTGAGCCGCTCGCCGAGAATGGTGGCCTGCTGCCGGCCGTGATCGTTGAGCGGGGTATCGGTACTGCCCATGAGGACACCGGTTTTATTCGGTTCGGTTTCACCGTGCCGAATCAGATAGAGTTTGGTCGTGTTCATAGCAAAAATTTCCATATAATAAGAAAAACAAGAAAGGTGGCGACTTCAGCGATCTCGACGGTTGCGCCGATAGTATCGCCGGTGATGCCGCCCAACCGCTTCTTCAGCGAAAAGGCGAACAGCACCGCCAGCAGAATTGCCGGCACATGGAGCAGAACCACCACCAGGGGTACCATGTTTGGCTGCACGCCCCAGAGGAGCAGCATCCCGGTGACCAGAAAGAGAGAAAGCAGGGTGGCGGCCGCGGCCTGGGCCAGTCCGGTTTGATTGACATAGTCGCCAATCCCGGGTTGCTCGCGGGCATAACGGGCGACGGCGGAATGCCAGGTCAGGGCCATCCGGCCGAGCACCGGGGTGGCCAGCACCGCCAGAGCGGCACCGCTGGCCGGAATATTGTGCAGGAAGATATATTTGAGCAGCACGGTCAGCACCAGGGCAATCACCCCGTTGGTGCCCAGGGTCGAATCCCGCATGATCTCGAGCATCCGCTCGCGGGAGCGGTAGCTGAACAGCCCGTCGGCGGTATCGGCGATCCCGTCCAGATGCAGACCGCCAGTAATCACGATCAGGGCAATCACCGCCACGATTGCGCCAACCTCCCGGCCCAGCAGGTGATCGGCCAGTATAAAACCGGCGGTGGCAGGCAGGGCTGCCAGCAAGCCGACCAACGGCATCCATTTCATCCCTTCAACAAAACGCTCAGCGGTAAACTCGATGGTCACCGGGATCGGGTACCGGGTCATGAACTGGATCATCAAAATGAGTGCTTTCATCATGTAACCAGCGCTAGCCTTTGATTCGCATCGGGATGCCGGAGACCACCAGAAAAACCTCCGAGGCCGCTGCCGCCATCCGCTGATTGACCCGTCCGGCGCAATCACGGAAAAACCGCGCCAGCGGCGACAGCGGCACGATACCGTAGCCGACCTCGTTGGTCACCGCCATGACGGTCGCGTCGCTCCCGGCGGTAGCGTCAATAATGGCCTCGATCTCGGCCATGACATCGGACTCGACCGCATGCAGTTGCGCAATTGCGGGATTATCCCAATCGATGACATGGGCCAGCATCCGGTTGGTGATCATCACGGTGAGGCAATCCAGGAGAATGCCCGCATACTGCCCACCCTCGACGGCAATGATTGCTGATGGACTAACAGGTGCCTCAAAGGTGCGCCAGGCTGCGGGTCGCTGCCGCCGATGCTGGGCGATGCGATCCTCCATCTCGGCGTCCAGGGCCTTGGCCGTGGCGATATAGGCAATGTTCGCACCCAGATCTGCTGCCAATTGCTCGGCATAACGGCTCTTACCGCTTCTGGCCCCGCCGGTGACAAGGATAATGCGCCCCATGGATTTCACCCGAAAATGGCTGCCGTGGCAAGCTTGCGATCGCCGGGCAAGAGTTTGAAAAACAGCTACAATAACGTGGCGTTTCGTTAGAAAAAAGTCGATGCTCCAGCACATGGCCTTGCTGCAAAACAGCGATGGTTATATCGAATTCAGGGAAAAAAAGATAGAGGCAAATGGAACCGCAAGAGAACGACATGCAGGGGCAAATACTTCAGGGGCCGGCGCCTGAACCTGAACCCGCTCCTGGTCCGGCCGGCTACTTACAGGCAAAAAAAGTGACGTAATCGCCGACCTCGGAGATACCGGCCTTGTTAATCCCCTCTTTGAGCATGTTCTCGTCATGACCGCGCGATAGCCGCCAGGCATCAAACATTTTCAACGGGTTACTATAATTCCAGCCGACATTTTCCACACAGAGGCGGCTGTCGGCCCGCTCAAAACGTTGATTGAAATTGCTGTGGCCCATCCTCTTCTGCTGGAACATTTCAAAACTGTGGGTCTGCGCCAGTTTGTTCAGGCCCGCGTCAAACCGGAGCGCATTCAAGCCGTTTTCCTGCCGGTAAAGGTTGATCTGCGCCAGCAGGGTTTCGCCATAGAGCGAGACGCCGGGGAACCGCGCCTCTTTGGCCTGGACCGAAGTCGTCCCCAGGGCCAGGAGCAGCAACGCGCACAGCAATATTTTCGTTTTCATTAATTTTAACCACTTCTCTGGGAATTTATCTTTGCGCCGGAGGCGACGGCTGCCACTTCACCGTTTCCCCTCGTCTGCAACCACCTTTTTTTGCAAGAATAAGATACAACAATAAGAATATTGGCAGTGCCGCCCCATTCGTCAATCGAAAAGAAGGTGTCGCAAGCCGCCGACCGGAGAGCAACGATCAGGTTTGTC
>JAFLKR010000028.1 GCA_019163135.1 Desulfobulbaceae bacterium
CTAAGCCTCATCAATCTTTTGATTGATGAGGCTTTTTTTTTGAAAATCTTTCAGGCATCGTTATCACCTGAGAACTTTCGTTCCAACCGGTAGCAACTTGAGCAGTCGTGGAGTTAACAATTTGGCTGAAGCCTCTGGTGTGTTCGGAAGATGGACTGTCTTATTTTTGAGTATTATATGAAAATATGTTCATATGCGAGGATTGGATGATTATAATAAAAACACGTGGTGAGACCAGAGTTCGGTGCATCCATCAGGATCGAATCGAGAAGTCTCGCCTGGGAGCCCTGGCAACCGAGGAGAACAACGGGATGGCGGCTCTGTTCAAGACCATGGGCGATCCCAACCGGTTGAAGATTTTATGGGCCCTGGGTGAAGGCGAGATGTGTGTATGTGATCTGGCTGCCTTGCTCAACAGTTCGGAATCGGCAGTCAGCCATCAATTGCGGCTACTACGCCAGATGGCGCTGGTCAGTAACCGGCGCCAGGGTCCGGTCCTCTATTATCGGCTCAACGACGACCATATCCATGCCTTGATCCATATTGCCCTGGAGCATACCAGGGAATAACCTTTTGATGTGACACGATTATGACCTTTGCTGGTGATGTGGCCCTTGCGGCCTGGAATCTGCTCGAACAATCATCCCTCTATATTCTCATGGGTCTGGCGGTCGGCGGACTGCTCAAGGTGTTTCTCTCGCCGGACTATGTCGCCGCCCATCTGGGTAAAGGTAAGTTCGCTTCGGTTTTCAAGGCGGCTCTGCTCGGTGTACCCATTCCGCTCTGTTCCTGCGGGGTTCTACCGGCGGCGGCCCAGTTGAAAAAACAGGGGGCCAACAACGGTGCTACCACTGCCTTTCTCATCTCCACGCCGGAGTCGGGGATCGATTCTATTGCCATTTCCTGGGCGCTGCTTGATCCGATCCTGACCATCGCCCGGCCGGTGGCTGCGTTTTTATCGGCCTTCACCGCTGGTGTCATGGAAAATATGCGGTCCTATCGTGAAGGGGCATTGGATGCGCCTAAGCCTTTGCTGGTGTTGCCTGCTCTGGCGATGGCCTGCCAAGGCGCTTGTTGTTCAACCGGTCCGGGCACCATGTCTAGAAATTCATGGAAGACAATCAAGGACGGTATGCGATACGCAGTCACCGACATCTGGGGCGATCTGGCTGGTTGGTTTTTTGTCGGTATCGTGGTCGCGGCCTGTATCACGGTCCTGGTTCCTGATGACCTGATCACCAGGCTTCTGGGGGGCGGTATCGGTTCCATGCTGCTCATGCTGCTGGTGGGTATTCCCATGTATATTTGCGCTACAGCCTCGACCCCGATTGCCGCAGCCCTGATCCTCAAGGGGGTTAGTCCGGGGACCGCCCTGGTGTTTCTCCTGGCTGGACCGGCCACCAACATCACCTCGCTCAGCGTCCTCATCAAGATCTTAGGAAAAAAAGGCACGCTGCTCTATTTGGCCAATATTTCAGTGCTCAGCGTCCTGTGCGGTCTCGCTCTCGACGGGCTCTATTTTTCCCTGGGAATTTCAGCGGCGGCCAAGATGGGCAGCGTGACCGAAGCCTTGCCCCAATGGCTGATGCTGGCGGCAACCGGGTTTCTGCTGCTTCTTACGGTACGGTCGTTGTATCGGTGGTTGTCCCGCACGAGATCAGTCCACGCCTGATTAAATATCGGTTGCCTGAGGAAAAGAGGTGGCTGAGGAAGGGGTAAAGCTTCTTAAGGGTAACCCGCCTGCGGGCGGAAATAAGGTTTCCCGCAGGCGGTTAGGTTGTTGACGGAGGTTCAGTGGCTTAAACCGGAACTTCGCTCATCGGGATGCCCAGTGCCGCAGCGATGCCTTTACCGTAATCGGGATCAGCTTTGTAGCAGTTGCCGATGTGGCGAATCTTGATTTCCTTCGGTGCGTCGCCCATAGCGCGAGCGGTGTTGCCGAACAGGGACTCCTGTTGCTCCTTGGTCATCAGTCGGAAGAGTTTACCCGGTTGGGTGAAGTAGTCGCTGTCATCCTCACGGGCATCCCAATGGGCGGCGGCCCCGCTCAGAGCCAGGGGCGGCTCGGAGAAATCCGGCTGCTGCTGCCACTCGCCGTAGCTGTTGGGTTCATAGCCCAGGGTCGAGCCGTGGTTGCCGTCCACCCGCATCTGACCGTCGCGATGATAGCTGTGGAACGGGCAGCGGGCCTGGTTGACCGGGATGAGGTGATGGTTGACCCCCAGGCGGTAACGTTGGGCATCGCCATAGGAAAAGAGCCGGCCCTGAAGCATCTTGTCCGGCGAAAAGCTGATGCCGGGCACTACATTAGCCGGATTGAAGGCGGCCTGTTCGACCTCGGCAAAGTAGTTTTCCGGGTTGCGGTTGAGTTCCATCACGCCCACTTCGATCAACGGCGCATCTTTGTGCAGCCAGACCTTGGTCAGATCAAAGGGGTGGTAGGGGAGTTTGGCGGCCTGCTCCTCGGTCATAACCTGCACGTACAGGGTCCACCGGGGGAAATCGCCTTTTTCGATACTGTCGTAGAGATCCCGCTGATGGCTCTCGCGGCACTTGCCGACCATGGCCTCGGCCTCGGCGTCGGTCAGGTTTTTGATGCCCTGCTGGGATTTGAAATGGAACTTGCACCAGAACCGCTCATTGTCGGCACTGATGAAGCTGAAAGTGTGGCTGCCGAACCCGTGCATGTGGCGGTAGGTGGCCGGGATGCCGCGATCGCTCATCACCACGGTGACCTGATGGAGCGCCTCGGGCAGTGAGGTCCAGAAATCCCAGTTGTTTTTGGCGCTGCGCAGATTGGTGCGGGGATCGCGTTTGACCGCGTGGTTGAGATCTGGAAATTTGAGCGGATCACGGAGGAAAAAGACCGGGGTATTGTTGCCAACCATGTCCCAATTGCCTTCTTCGGTGTAAAACTTGACAGCAAATCCGCGGATGTCGCGTTCGGCGTCGGCGGCACCTCGCTCGCCTGCTACGGTGGAGAAACGGAGAAACAGCTCGGTTTTCTTGCCAATCTCGGAAAAGATCTTGGCGCGGGTGTACTTGGTGATATCATGGGTGACGGTGAAGGTACCGTAGGCCCCGGAGCCTTTGGCGTGCATTCGCCGCTCCGGGATGACCTCGCGGTCGAAATGGGCCAGTTTTTCCAGGAACCAGACATCCTGAAGCAGTTGCGGGCCGCGTGGGCCGGCGGTCAGGACGTTTTGATTGTCGGGTACCGGCGCGCCTGCGTTGGTGGTTAGTTTCTTCTTGTCCTCTTGCATCGGAAACCTCCTGTGAAAAAAAGTTGACGAGTGTCTGCCCGGCCGAAGGAGGCGAGGCAGTTCCATTTTCATAAAAATACCCATGCTGGAAGGGTAAGTCAACACTAAATAGGAATCGTCACGATCGGGTGGTAGGCAGGCGTGCGGGGAGGTCGAGGTTGCAACCCTTTGTCAGGTATTATTTCCCAACAAGCGGTGCGATGACGGGCTCGAGGGGTGGTTAAATCGTTGTTTCGGCCAGGCATTATTTTTCCAGGCGAGAAACCGGTTTGGCACAATAATGGCGGTTGACAAGGCGGCTGTAAACCGGCAAGCACCCACGCGGCCGGAATCAGTCGGGAATGGCCCCTCGATCCACGGTGAATTTTTCTCTGGGAATTTCGTTGACTTTCAAGGGGGATACGTTGATTATTAAATCGTTTTCTCCGGTATTTTCGAAAAAAATCTAGTTTGCGGCTATGCAACGATCCTGCTACGTCAGCAGGTAACGCCCCTATTGTCCTATCACAAGAGGTCATACCATGAAGGCACTTTTTCAACCCCTCCAGATCGGACCGCTCGTCCTGCCCAACCGCATCCTTATGGCGCCGCTTACCCGTTGCCGTGCAGATAGCGATCATGTTCCGACTCCGCTCATGGCCGAGCATTACGCGCAGCGTGCCGGTGCTGGGCTGATTATCGCCGAGGCGACCATGGTCATGGCGGGCAATTGCGCCTTTCAGACCGAGCCAGGCATCTATTCCGAAGCCCAAATTAAGGGCTGGCGGCTGGTGACCGAGGCCGTGCACCAGGCGGGAGGGCGTATTTTTCTCCAACTCTGGCATGGCGGCCGGGCCTGCCATCCGCTGCTCAATAACGGCGTCCTACCGGTATCGTCCAGTCCCTTGGCGATCACCAACGACGTGGTCCACACCTCGACCGGGAAGGTGGCTTATGCCGTGCCCCGCGAGTTGCGCGACGACGAATTGCCCGCCATTGTCCAAGGATTTGCCCAGGCGGCGGCCAACGCCCAGGCGTCTGGTTTTGACGGAGTCGAGATCCATGGCGCTAATGGGTACCTGCTCGATCAATTCCTCCGCAACGGCTGCAACCAGCGCACGGGACCCTACGGAGGTCCCATCGAAAACCGGGCCCGTCTGCTGCTGGAGGTGGTGGCCGCGGTCAGCAAAATTCTGGGCAGCGACCGGGTCGGCCTTCGACTTTCACCGATCTCCAGCTTCAATTCCATGGGCGATAGCGACCCCGTCGGCTTGGCCTCCTGGATGGCGAATCGGCTCAATGGATGCTCTCTGGCCTATCTCCACCTGATCCGCGGCGATATCATGGGCGAGTTTAAGGGCGACGTCCTGACCCCGGTGCGTGAACACTATCAGGGCACGCTCGTCGCCAACATGCGATATACAGCTGAGGAGGCGGAGGCCGCCATCAGTGCCGGCATCTTTGATGCCGTGGCCTTTGGCACCGCATATATTGCCAATCCCGATTTGGTGGCAAGGATCAAAGCGGGCGCCGCGCTCAATACGCCCAACCCCTCCACCTTCTATAAACCGGGGCCGGAGGGCTATATCGATTATCCTTTTCTCGAGAGCGTTTGAACATGGGGCCGGACGAGGAGTCGTCCGTTACCCCCGGCGGGCGAGGAGAGCGGCCCTTCAGCTGGAAGGCGCGGGTGGAAAGCTTTCGATACGCGCTAGTCGGCGGCCGGACAATGGTGCGCAGCCAGCATAATGCCCGTATTCATGCGGTTGCTACGGTGCTGGTGGTGATTGGTGCTTTGGTGGTGCGGGTCTCTCGACTGGAATGGGCTTTGCTGATCCTGGCCATCGGCCTGGTCTGGGCGATGGAGGCCTTGAACACCGCCATCGAACTGCTCGCCGATGAGATTTCCCGGGAACATCGGCAGCGGCTCGGCCAAGCCAAGGACGTGGCCGCTTTCGGGGTTTTAGCGGCAGCCGTGACAGCTGTGCTGATCGGGCTTTTGGTTTTTATTCCCCATTGCTTCCCTTAGGACCTGTTAGCAAATAACTTGAACATCTTGCATCTCATCTACGGGCCATCTTTGGCTGCGGCTCAATCGCAAAATCCTCGACGTAGCCCTGCTATGCCTGCGGTTTTGCGCTGGTCACCACAACCAAATCTGACCCAAACCTGAGCGCAATTTTGTCCAGGTTATTTGCGAACAGGCCCTTAACTCGCATCCCGTGCATCCGGTTGAGCCAACTATGAGTATCAGCGAATTTGAACAGAAACGAACCGAAAAATTAGTGGGCGCTTTTGTCGAGAAACATCGGCCGGAGTCGCATATCCGCCCGAATCTCGATTTGAGTTTTCGTTTTAAAAATCAGAGCGTTGAAATCTTCGAGATTCGGCCGGTCTGGAACAAGCCCAAGGAAAAAATCGACATCCCCATTGCCAAGGCCACCTATGTCAAAACGCGGCAATGCTGGCGGGTCTTCTGGCTGCGCAGCGACCTGAAATGGCATCGCTACGAACCGAATCCCGAGGTGCGGCTGATCGAGGATTTCCTCGTCCTGGTCGAACAGGATGAATTCGGCTGTTTTTTTGGCTGACGAGGAACCGGGCAGCCCCGATCCCTCATCGGACCATACACTGATAAACGGTTGTGAACCTTCAGCGGGTGTCGTTATTTTAGCGGATCGTTATGACACTTTAAACACCCTTTGAACCCCGGGTGATTGGTTGGGGGCGCATTCTCTGCATTATCCGGTTTATGGCACGCCAGGCACTGGGCATCGTCCCGGATGGAATCGATATGGATTTCCGGATAATTCCTGATGGTCGGGCCATGCATGCCGAGGTAATAACGGTAGGCACAGCCGGAAAGGGTCGCCAGGGCCAACAACAGGGTGAGGTTCATTATTTTTTTTGGGTTCATAGTCTGTTTTCCATCCTCCCATCTTTTAAAAAAATGATTGTCTTCCCCATCTCCAGCAATTCCTGATCATGGGTTGCGATAAACAAGGTCGTTTCATGGGTCCGGCACAGGGAAAACATCA
>JAFLKR010000147.1 GCA_019163135.1 Desulfobulbaceae bacterium
CTGCATTCCGCCTGCAATGGTTGTGGCAAACATTCGTTCCTCCTGATTTTGGTTCTATCATCCCAGATGGATTTTGTCGCCGTCGATTTTGACTCCATGCCGGGCCACCAGCGAGGCGTCACCGGCCTTCAGGTCAAGGCGGTGTTCCGCACTGATGTTCACCTGCCCGGCCTTGGTACTGTCCGTCCTCGCCACCCAGCGGAAACAGTCCTTGACTCTCTGGGTAATCCGCTCCGCAACAGTGTCGATGGTTGCGGCCACCAGCGACAGCTTGCCGGTCTTAACTGCAGTAACGCAGGCGGTCAGTGCCAGTTCGGCAAAGGACGCCTCGCCCCGCAGCCCTTGCAGTTTAATATTTGGAGCCTCAATGCTTGCTGAGGTCGCACCAACCAGTTCGACCGTGTCGCTGGCCAACCGCAAGGCACCATCGGAAGCGCAGAGGGTCGTGTCGTCGGGCAGCATGACGCGACCGGCATGGCCGCCACGCTCAAGCACGGTCAGAATGTACGCCCCTGCCGCCAGGTTGCGGACAATCAGCACCGTATCGTTTGCCTCCGGTTCCAACAGGCATCCGGCGGCCTTTTTGCCCCGTAGCGCCAGGGCGCCGGTGGTCACCAGCAGGAATTCGGTGTTGTCCCTTTGGATGACCCTGGCGGTATCGATGGTTGCACCGTTTGACGCCACATCGGGCATGCCCGCCGTCTCGGGCTGCCTGAACATGAGTACATTGTGCCTGTCAGCCATTATGTTTTCTCCTGGTTGATTTTCAGCGGTGACACCCACGTCTCCCCCTCGGCCAATTCCTTGTCGGTTTTCCTGACGCCCAGCATCTTGGCGCCGGCAAGTCTGGCTTCAGAAAAATTTGCCCGGTGGAGGTTGGCTACGGACAGGTCCGCATCGGAAAAATCCGCACCGGTTACCACCGCCTGGGAAAAATCAGCATACGCCAGTTTG
Source organism: Desulfobulbaceae bacterium (assembly GCA_019163135.1). Lineage (GTDB taxonomy): Bacteria > Desulfobacterota > Desulfobulbia > Desulfobulbales > Desulfobulbaceae > Desulfobulbus. The sequence goes on from JAFLKR010000147.1 coordinate 955, forward strand.
GCGCCGATCAAAACCGCCTTTTTCAGTGAGGCGCCGACAAACCGGGTTTTCTCCAGGTTGGCACGCCCAAAACTGGCCCCATCGAGAACGGCCCCCGAGAAGTTGGCCATTTGCAGATCAGTGCCGGAAAAGTCGGCCTTCTCTGCCCGAATATCGATAAACCCCGCAAAGCTCCCTTTTGCTCCATTGAAATTTGCTCCGCTCAGGTTGGCGCCCGTAAACCGGCACTTCGTCAGATCCGTAGCTGAGAAATCCGCCTCTTGCAGAGAGGCCCGCTCGAAAACAGCGAGCGTCAGCTTGCATCCGGGGAATTTCACCTTGTCCAAAGCTGTAGCTGTAAAGATGGCACTGGTGAGATTGGTGTCATTGAAGAGGGCGCCGAGCAGGGGGGTGGCAATCACCGTGAACCGTTCCAGATTGGCCTGGCTGAAGTCGAGCTTCCCGGTCTCACATTGCACCAAGGTTGTATTGTAAAGGTTTGCGCCGACAAACAGGGTATCGGCCAGACGGCACGAGGTGAAAGAGGCGTTGGTGCAGTCCGCGCCGTTGAGCAGTGCGCCGCTGAAGTCGCACTCCTGGAACTGGCTGCCGGTAAGATTCGAGCCTCCCAGGTTTGCCCCCCGCAGGGAGACCCTGGCGAAGTGTTGAGCGGAGCAATCAACCCCTGCCAGAGAGAGCCCGGAGAGATCGACACCCTCGACAACCTGTTTCGTATATATGAGGCTCCGAGCATCGTCACTATTCAATTGATTTTACCCTTAGTTTTATTGTTCAAACTCGTTTTGTTCTGCTTGATGACTATCATGCGATCTTGATAACCTCGCCATCAATTGTTGCCACGCCTTTACTTGATATTTTCAACGTTGTGGTGGCCTCCATACCAACAACACCGGTAGCTTTCATTTGTATGGAGACGCCTTTGACTGAAACTGCATCATTAGACGTCAGATTCAACGAAGTCGTTGCGGTTAGGTTATTAACATCGCCCTTGTTGGTAATGTTGCCGGTGGTCTCGTTGCTGATTCCAAGTTTAGCCGTGTTGGTGATGTTTCCTTCTTTTGCCGTGTTCGTGATGTTTGCAACGTCTGCGGTGTTGGTGATGCCACCGGCTTCCGCCTTGTTGGTGATGCCGCCGGCTGTCGCCTCGTTGCTGATTCCAAGTCCAGCCGTGTTGCTAATTGTTCCGTTAGCCGTATTTTTAATATTTAAAGATGCTTTAAGGATTATGTTACCATCATTGGCGTGATTATTTAGGGCGTCTTGCGCCGTTTTCATGGCTTCAGAAGCTTTCAATATTTCTTCAGCGGCAGCGCTAGCACTTACAAGGTTTGTATGATTTTTTGTAGCTGTATCTAAAGCTACCTTTAATTGGCCAGTTGTTTCTAGTTGTAAATAAGGCGAGGTTACCTTTGTTGAATATGCATCGAGCTTTATTTCAGAAGGAAATTTTAATCCAATTTTGTCAAATACGAGAATAAGATCAAGAATGAGTAAAACACCGGCATATGCCGCGTCGGAGATGCCAGTAAACAACTGTTGTTCTTGTTTATTTTCTTCTTTATCCCCTGCAAGCTTATCGTCAAATTGGCTCACCAGCCCAACCGCCAGCGTATCGAGCGCCGCAAGGGCAAACATGAGTCCCATTAAGACATTGAGTTTCGTTGAGGTGGCGCCAGCCTTGATCTCGACGCTCTTTCTGCCCACCAGTTCATTTTCTCTGCTGTCGGTATAGCACCAACCGTCAGAGTACTCCACATGGCTGCCAAGAAAGCCTTCGACCATGAGGCCCAAGGACATGTCTACAGTCCCACCCGCCATAATGCTCGTCTCCGTGCCCACTTGCACATTATAGGATGAGCCGAGCACGATGCTCATTTCTTCCCCCATGGTGATCGAATTACTCGTTGCTGACTCCCGCTCAAACGTTCCGGTGGTGTGGGCTTTTATGCCGGATTTTTTTTTGCCGGGAGGAGAAGGAGGAGGATCGTTGGGGGTGCCCATCCTGATCCAGCTGTTTTCCTTGGGCGTATGCAGCAAAATCCGTTCCCCGCCTTGCTGATCTTCAATATGCAGTTTGTTGCCGCCGGCCGTGGTGATCCGGCTCTGGGTAGCATTTGCCGAATTTATAGGGCTGGGGGTGATCGGATTGGGCACGGCAGCAGCAATAATCGGCCGGTCCGGATCACCGTCAATAAAGGTCAGCAGCACCTCGGTCCCCTTGTGCAGCGGAAAGTGCATGCCGTGGTTTTCGCCGGCATAGGGCTGTGCCATCCGCAGCCAGGAGGAGGCCTTGCCGTCCTTGGCGCTATTGAGGTCAAAGGGCAGAACCACCTTGTACCGCCCCTGGTCGTCGATCTCGGCGTATTGGCCGCTTCCGGCTGCATCGATGTGGGCATTCATCGTCCCGGGGATACGGGGTTTTTCCGTGACCCGTTCCGGCCGGAACTGGCTGCTGGAACTGATCGCGGTGAAACTGTTGCGGTAGGACGAGGAGCGTTCTCGGGTGGAGCCGGCTACGCCCAGTCCGGAGGTGAAGAGGAAGGTCTGGTCGCCATGGTGGGTCAGGTCGGTGGTTAGGTAGGTGTCGTTAAAGTCGGCGCGATTATGACCAACGAGTTGAAAAAGGTATCCTGGCCGCAGGTAGGGGATCAGGCTCTCCCCCTGAAAGAGCCGCGCCCTGCAGGTAAGCGCCTCGGCACGCATCTTCGCCAGCTGGGCGCCTTCCTCGGGTGTGGAGAAATGCTCGCCGTAAATGAAGACGTCGCCAAAACCCCGTTCGGAAACCACGTGCTCCACGGACAGTTCCAGCGAGGGCTTGCGGTAGTTGTAATCCTTCAACAGTACCCGCGCCGGCAGCATCTTCTGGCTGCAGACCAGTGATTTGACAACCTCCTCGCGGGAAGTTTCATCCAGCCCCGATGTCTGGGTGTAATAGACCTTCTTCCCCTCGGCCATGACCGAGTGCAGCAGGGCTGTATCGGTTATAATGAGCTTTTCGCTCTCCGCGCCCTGCTCAAAATAATAATAGATGCCCTCCCGCTCCATCAGGCGGGAGATGAAGTTGAGGTGGCTTTCGTTGTACTGGCAGATATATTCATGCGACTGGTATTGGCCGGTCAGCCGCAATTCATAGTCAAGGCTGGTGAGACCGCCGTCTTGCAGGGCAGCCTCGATAATCTGCGGGATGGTCTTGTCGAGAAAGATCTGGTTGTGGTAGGTCAGGGTCTGGCGCCAGAACGCCGGGGTCAGGACGGCCCGGTACTGGGTGAGCCCCTGGGCGGTTTCCATCTGTTCAAAGGCCGACAGTACGCCGTTGAAAACTATATTGCCGTCATCGCGCAGAATCGTCAAAGCGGCGCGGGATTGAATCACGCTTTCAAGATCAATGGCGTCGTTGTCCGACACCAGGGTCACATCAAAATGGTACAGTTTTGAAAGCCCCTCGGTCCCGGTAAAACTGACCACGTCAAAAGTGTCCGTTGCCAGCGTCCCTGCCATTGAGGCAAAGCTGAATTTTTTTCCGATTGACGTCATAGAACTGCTCCTTGGTATTCGGGCACGTTGTTCCATCTCTAAATCAAGTGAAGCATGATGCACAGAGCTAAATCTCGTCGACGAAGGTATGTCATTTCGAGCGAAGCGAGAAATCTCGGGACATAACGAGATTTCTCCTCGCGGTGCTCGTCGAAATGACAAACAGGCGCGCGTTTCACTTTTAAAATGGAAATGGAATTATTCAGCGGACCGTGCCTGTGCTCGCCTGAAATCCGTTCCATGGATGTCGCTTGCCACTATCTTTGCGCCATACAGGTCCACGCCAAACATGTTTGCCTGTTTCAGGTCACAGTGTTTCAGTTGCGCATGACGGAACGAGGCCTGGAAAAAATTGACCCCACGGAGATCACAGTTGGTCATGACGGCCTTCATAAAATTTGTCCCCCGCGCGGTGGCGTTCACCAGGTACACCCGCTCAAGCGCAACCCTGCTGAAATCGGCGTCATCCAGCACGGCCCCGGCCATGCGGGCCCCGGGGAGGCTGGCGCGTTCCCAGCAGGAACGGGTCAGGTCGGCCCCGGAAAATATGGCTGCAGCAAGGTTGGTGTCTTTGCTGGCCCGTGAGGCGATCAGGATTGCCTTGCTGAAATCAGCGCCCGTGCCCTGTACCCCGTCAAAAATGGCCTGGCGGGCGTCTGTTTCCATGAAACAGGCGTGGTCTAGCGTTGCATTGGAGAAATCTGCAAAGGTAATCACTGCCCGGTGCAGGTTGACTCTTGTCAAATCGGCCTTGAAGAAGTTGGTACGAATGGCGGTCGATCCGGCAGCCTTACTCTCTTTTAAAGAAGCTTCAGCAAAAAGCGCCCCGGAGAGACAGGCCTTGGCAAGATCGGCTCCGTCGAAATTGCACCCGGTGAAATCGCCCTCCGAAAGATCGGCTCCTTGCAAATCCACCAGGGAAAAGCTGGCGCCAACGGCCTGAACCCGCATCAGATTGGCCTGTGCCATGTGCGCTCCGCTGAAATCCGCATCTGCCAGCACTGCATCGGTAAACACCGCTCCGGTGAGAATCGCAGCGGTAAAGGTGGTGTTGGCCAGAATTGCTCCCGAAAAATCTGCCTGGGCAAGATCTATGCCGCTGAAATCCATGCCGCTCAGATCGAGACCACACAGCTTTTTGCCTAGGGCATGCCGCTTCAGGACCGCATCAACGGAATCAAGGGTTTCTTCAGGTTGATTTGCAACGGACGGCGCAACCGGCTCCGTCTTCTCTTCCGGCGGCACCGGAGCAACAGCTCCGCCTGCGGTTGGCAGAACTGCAGCCAAGCTCGTCAACCCGGCAATGATCGTGTCGAAGTCCAGCGTGGCGGGGTCAATGTTGGGAAGCATTTTGGCCGCTGCTTCCTGGGTGTTGACCCCGGATTGCTTCAGTTTCGCTTCCATGCCCAGGAGCGCGTTAGTCAGGGCCTTGATCTCTTGTTGGAGATCTTTGGGGACCGCCTGGTGAGCCGTGATTTTCCTTAGCGCCTCCTCCTGTGAGGTGCCCATTTTTTCAAATGCGGCGGCGACCTTTTGCCGCATATCCTCAAGCATGTGATCCACTTCAAGCGGGGTTGACTGGGTCGGCCTCGACTTGAACTGCTCCATGGCCTGCTCATGGGTCATTCCTAACCTGGAGCAAGCGGCCTCGACCTGCGCCTCAACCTGGGCAATCTTTTCGTTCAGGTCAACCATCATTTTTTCGGCTTCAGGAGACAACGG
>JAFLKR010000018.1:0-5564 GCA_019163135.1 Desulfobulbaceae bacterium
GCCGGACGAGCGCAGAATCGTCGACTACCAGCACTTTTATTTTACTCATGGCATTTCCCCTTGGGTACACCCACTCTCAATTCCACTGAGTTTAAGTTTGCGCAGGTAGACATCACCCGTCTTTATTGAAAAAAATAATTTTCTTCCTGAAGTGCCGCCAATATCTTCTTTGGCAATCGTCAGGCCCAGTTGGTCGAGGGTTTTTTTAGCCTGGATGATGTTCTGCTCGCCGACCGAACGTCTGGCAGTGGTCGAATAGTTGCCACCCAGCACCTGCGCGCCCCCAAAAAGTTTGATGATCATATCGGTGTGCGCTCCATGCTCTTGCATCTTTTGATGAAGATAGCGCACCGCTGTATCAACATAGAAGAGGTCGTTATCTTGTTTAAGGTTTACGGGCATCATCGCATGGCAGATAGCGCCAATTCCTTTGGCCGGTGAATACATGGTGACCGCCACGCACGATCCCAGGATGGTACTCACCAGGATGGGGTCGGGCGAGATGATGGCTTCACCTGGCTTGAGGAAGGGGTTGCAGCTATGCTCCGCCATGAAACTTTTCATTGCTTCTGATACACGGTTGAGCCGACGGTGGTAAAATCCACCTCTAAGCCGTTGAGCGTCTCGGAATGCCCTAAAAACAGATAACCGCCGGGCCGCAACTGCCGATGAAACTTCAGCATCAGATTCTGCTGAGTGGGTTTATCGAAATAAATGACCACATTGCGGCAGAAAATAATGTCCATCTGCTCGGCTATGCCGAAATCGGCATCCATGAAATTAATCCGGCGGAACGCGACTTGGGAGCGAAGTTTCGGGCAGACGCGGACCAGACCACGGGAGCGGTCCTTGCTGCGCAGGAAATAATTTTTCTTGATCAGCGTAGCGATGCCATCGGTGCGCTCTTCCGGATAAATGGCGGTCTTGGCCGTATCCAGGATTCTGGTGCTGATGTCGGAAGCCAGAATGGAAAAGCGAAAACCATGATGGGCTGCCGCGAAATCGTTTAACACCATCGCCAGGGTGTAGGGTTCCTCTCCGCTTGAGCACCCGGCACTCCAGATGCGGATCGGTTGGGAGCCGTTGTGCCCATTACGCTTCATGAGGGACGGCAAGGCCTTCTGGGTCAGATGTTCAAAATGGACCGGTTCACGGAAAAAATCGGTTTTATTGGTGGTGACGACATCAATCAGGTGTACCAACTCGGCAAGTTGGCCCTCAGGACTGAAAACGAACTGGGCGTACTCCTCAAAGGTATCCATGGCCAAGGTCTTGAGGCGTTTCTGCAGTCTGGCCTCAAGCATGGTTTTCTTGGCTTGCGGCAACTGAATGCCAACCCGGTCATAGATAAACGAGCTGAATTGTTTAAATTCTCTGTCCTTTATTTTTGCAGGCGCATAGACATTCATACTGCTGCTCGCTCCTGTTCCCGTTGGTCGCTCCACAGGACGCAACCAACGGGAATGGCCTGGTTACGGGGTTGAATTCCCCTGGATATCGGTCAGGTCATCTGCGGAGAAGACCTTGTCGATATCGAGAATCATGACAAAATCGTTTTCGACCTTGCCCATTCCTTTAATAAACTCGGTATTGAGCTTGGGGCCCAACTGGGGAGGCGGTTCAATAAGTTCCGGTTCCATCTCCACCACTTCCTGGACCGAATCCGCCAGGACGCCGAGGACGATGGTCTCCCCTTTCAGGTTTACCTCAACCACGATAATACAGGTATTGACGGTCTGTTCGGTGCATTGCATGCCGAAATTGAGCCGGAGATCAATCACCGGCACAACGCTGCCGCGCAGGTTGATGACCCCCCGCATGAAATCGGGGGTCTGCGGCACTTTGGTTATGGAGGTTAATTCCAGTATTTCTCGAACCTTGGCCACATCAAAGGCAAAGATTTCATCTGCCAGTTTAAAGGTCAGGTATTGCACTGTTTCCGTTATTCCTGCCACGCTCATAATAGTCCCTCCTCCTCTGGGGGCGGTAGATTGCAGCCTGCAGCGAGGGGGTCGACAGCGACCGGCCCCCTCGCGCTACAGCCTGTCAGATTGCAGCCTGCATCAGAATTTTTCAAATTCCTCGTCAAGATGATCCGCACCGCCTTTCCCCCCCATATCGAGCAGTATTCCGGCTTCGGATTTATCTGCCCTGGGGCGCTTGACTGCCTTGCCCCCTCCTACATTCCGAGGTGCGGCGGAATGGGTGGTGGGGGTATGGCTGATCGCCTGTTGTTTATTTGACAACACCGGGCTGGCTCCAATAACGCGCCGCTGCCTGCCGGTATCCAAGGTGAAAAAAGCGATAGTGGCCTTGAGCTGTTCGGCCTGACTGGAAAGCTCTTCGGTGGTGGAGGCCATTTCTTCCGCCGATCCGGCGTTTTGCTGGATGACCTGATCCAACTGCTGGATGGCCTTGTTGATCTGATCGGCGCCGGTATCCTGCTCCTTGCTCGAAGCGCTGATTTCCTGGACCAGTTCGGCGGTCTTCTGGATATCAGGCAGCATCCTGGTGAGCATATCCCCGGCCTGCTCGGCGATGGCCACGCTGGTGGTGGAAAGTTGACTTATCTCGCCGGCGGCCGACTGGCTCCGTTCCGCCAGTTTGCGGACCTCCGAGGCTACCACGGCAAACCCCTTGCCGTGCTCGCCGGCACGCGCGGCCTCGATGGCGGCGTTTAAGGCCAACAGATTGGTCTGTCGGGCGATCTCTTCGATAATGGAGATCTTGGTGGCAATCTGTTTCATGGCGGCCACGGTTTCGGTCACCGCCTTGCCGCCTTCCTTGGCATCCGAGCTACTCTTGATCGCGATCTTTTCGGTCTGCATGGCGTTGTCGGTGTTCTGACGAATATTAGAGGCCATCTGTTCCATGCTCGAGGAAACCTCTTCCGCGCTGGCCGCCTGTTCGGTTGCCCCCTGGGACATCTGCTGGGCGGTGGCGGACATCTCCTGGGCGCCGGAGGCGACGTAGTCGGCCGCTCCCTGCACCTCGGTGACCACTTCTTTAAGTTTGTCGACCATATTGGCCAACGATTCCATCAATTCATCGTTCTCGCTGCGTTTTTTGAGATTAACCATCAGGTTGCCCTGGGCGACCTGCTTGGCGTTGGCGGTGATGCTGTTGGTGGATTCAATCAACATATTGAGGTTGTTTTTGATCTGATTGTATTGCCCTTTGTAGACATCCGTGATGATTGCCGGCATATCACCCTTGGAAACCTTGTCCACATAATCGGCGGTGACCATCAGCGGCCCGACAATATTGGTGACGGTATCGTTGACCCCCACTACCAGTTTGTTCCAGCCGCCGACAAAGAGGCTGGCATCGGCACGTTTATCCAGTTCGCCATTGGCGGCACCTTGGATAAGAACATCGGTTTGGTCAAGAAGATCATTCATCATCTTGACCATGTTGTTGAGATTGCCCTTGATGATATTGTATTCGCCTTTGTAGGCATCGGTGATGGTTGGCGGAATAACTCCCTGCGAGACCTTGTCCACATAATCGGCAGTAACCATCAGGGGTTTGACAATATTGGTGACCGTATCGTTGACCCCAGCGACCAACTTGTTCCAGCCACCGACGAAGAGGCTGGCGTCAGCCCGTTTATCGAGTTCGCCATCGGCTGCCGCCTTGATCAGGATATCGGTCTGGGCGAGCAGGTCGTTCATCATCTTGACGACGTTATTGAGATTGGTCTTAATCTCATTAAAATCACCGTTGTAGCTGTCGGTAATAGCGGGTGGGATGTCACCCTTGCTGATGCGATCGACATATTCGGCGGCGACATTGAGCGGGCCGATAACCGCGTCGAGGCAGTTGTTGACCCCGGCGACAATCTTCTGGAAATCGCCCTGATGCTTGGAGGCATCGGCGCGGGTGGCCAGTTTGCCTTCCACGGCCGCCTTGGCCAGCATACCGGCGTCGGTAACCAGGGCGTTGACGTTGTCGATGCAGTTATTGAGGTTGAGCTTGATCTCATTGAAATCGCCGTTGTAATTATCAGTAATCTTCGGCGGGATATCGCCTTTGCTGATGCGGTCGATGTATTCGGCGGCGACATTGAGCGGCCCGATCACCGCGTCGAGACATTCATTGACCCCGGCGACGATCTTCTGGAAATCGCCCTGATGCTTGGAGGCATCGGCGCGGGTGGCCAGTTTGCCTTCCACGGCCGCCTTGGCCAGCATACCGGCGTCGGTAACCAGGGCGTTGACGTTGTCGATGCAGTTATTGAGGTTGAGCTTGATCTCATTGAAATCGCCGTTGTAATTATCAGTAATCTTCGGCGGGATATCGCCTTTGCTGATGCGGTCGATGTATTCGGCGGCGACATTCAATGGTCCGATAACTGCATCGAGGCAATCGTTGACGCCGACGACGATCTTCTGGAAATCACCCTGATGCTTGGAGGCATCGGCGCGGGTGGCCAGTTTACCGGCAACGGCGGCGGTGGAGAGCATGTTGGCATCGGCGACCAAGGCGCGGATGGTGTCGACCATCCGTTTCATCGCCGCCATGACGCTAGTAGTGTCGCCCGGGCTCAGGCTGACTTCCCGGGAAAGATCACCGACTGCGACCAGGTTGGCCACCTCGCCGACCTGCTTGGGATCGCCGCCCAATTGACGCAGCACCACCCGGGCGATGATCAAGCCCAGACCAATGGCCATCAAGACGCCGAGCACCGCCAATACGGTCATCACTGTGCTGGCCCGGTTGGCGACCACGGTATTGCCCTCGGCGGTCAACTTGCCCTGGGCAACCTTGATCTCCATCAGCTTGGCGATAACATTCTGCTCCTCCCGCGAGGCCTTGGCCGCATCGCCCTGGAGCAGGGCAGTGGCTTCAGGGGTCTTGCCTTCTTTGGCCAAGACGATGATCCTGTCCAGCAGAGGCCCATAAACGGAACGGGTCCTCTTAAACTCCTCGAAGAGTCTTTTCCCTTCGTCGGTGAAGAGGGTTTTTTCGAAACTTGCTGAGGTTTTTTCTATACTTTCACGGAGTTCCTTGATCCTGCCGGTGAATTTTTCCCGCTCATCCGAGGTGTTGGCGGCGATGATATCGCGGGCATTGACCCGAATGCGCTGGAAGGCGGTGGAGATATCGGCCATCTCTTCCAGCGGCACAGTAATCATCTGGTAGAGTTTGGTGTCAGCGGCATCGATGATCTTGATGTTGTAAATGCCGTACCCGCCGATGGCCCCGGCGATTATCGCCACGGTAATAAATCCTGCCAGCAGTTTTCCCTTGAGCGTCATGTTGTTGAACCAAGCCATGTCCTTTCCCCCTTGTTGTATTGTGCCTGTGAATATCGCCAAAACAGCTCGCCCGAACACCACGCCTTACCGTGCGATCGGATTGTGCCTTTGTTGCCTCATCCCTTCATAAACGCGGTGGAACCGATTTTGCCGGCATCGTCCGCCCTCCTCCGTTGTCCTGCCATTGGTTGGTGAGAGGGCCTGGAGTGGCCCTTTGTTGATTAGGAGTCAGCCCCTCGCCTGTGGCCATGGCCTCAGGTTCCCCGCCCTGACGCAGCCTGCTCAACTTTGCGCAGGTTGGTC
>JAFLKR010000018.1:5574-6207 GCA_019163135.1 Desulfobulbaceae bacterium
GGTCAGGCTTTGGAGGATGAGAGTCCGGCAGCCGCGGGTCAATGGTGCATCGTGGCCGGAATAGATGTGCTCGATGCTGCGCCCGGCCAGCTTCATCAGCCCGGCCACATATTCGTTGGTATAGGTCTCGCCGGTATCCTGGGCCTTGAGCTGGGTGTCGCCGGAAAAAAGCGCCTTGGCGGTCGGCGCATACAGACAGATGGAGTCCGACGAATGGCCGGGGGTGTGGATGATTTCGAGAATGTCATTACCCGCCTTGACGAAGTGACCGTCGGGCAGAAGTTCATCCACCCCGGGGCCGTCGATAAAAGCCAGCACCCGGCAGTTGTAGCGCTCTTTGATCGCCGGCACCCCGGCGGCATGGTCAAAATGGTTGTGGGTGAGGATCACCTGCTCCACCGCCACCTTGCCAAAGCCGGTGGACAGCTGCTCGATCTCCTCAAGGACAAAGCCATCGATGCCGGGATCGATCAGGGTGTTGACATCCTCGACCCGATTCCAGTCGCCCAGGATCAGGTAGGAGTTGCAGCTGTACACCCGGGTATTTTTTTTCAGGGCGAAGATTCGCACGGCCTTAGTCTCCGACCTTTTTGTACAGTTGCGCATCCGGCACCACCTGAGTGAAAAGATGGG
>JAFLKR010000124.1 GCA_019163135.1 Desulfobulbaceae bacterium
TCCGGTTTTCTTTTTGCCCTGTTCAGTGCAATTCTCTCTAAAACTGAAAGCTGTTGGCAAAACTGTACCCCAAGACCCCGGATAGCGGCGACCAATTGACAATGCCGCTTGCCATTCTTTTGCCGGGTTGCCTTCCTATAGCCACCGGAACTTTCCTATGAATCTAGACGGTAAGCGAATTCTGATCATCAAGCAGAGTTCGCTTGGGGACATCATCCACACGCTGCCAGTGGTTCATGCGCTTAAACGTTGCTATCCCTCCTGTCAGATTGGCTGGATTGTCGAGCAGGGCTTTGCATCGCTGGCCGCACGGGACATTGCCGTGGATACCGTCCACCCCATTAGGATTCCCTCGACGAGCAACCCAGATTCCGGACGCCTCGCCTATTTTCAGGCATTCGCCGCTACCGTAACCGTCCTCCGGCAATTACGGACTGTTTTTTACGCCCATCCCTATGATCTGGTGCTCGATCTGCATGCCTCTTTCCGCAGCGGTCTTTTAGCGATGATGAATCCTGGCGGTGTGCGGATAGGGTTTGGGGATGCCCGGGAGCTGAACACTTTTTTTCAGCATCATCTGGTCGAAATCACTGCTGATACGGTGCATGCTGTCGATAAGAATTTGCTTTTTAGCAAATACCTTGGTTGTGAGGCGATTGCGGAGGATTTTCACCTTTGTTCGAACCAAGCGGATGAACAGCAGATCGACGACTTTTTGGTCGAGGAAGGGATCGGTGCGGCGGACCGTTTTGTCTATGTCAACCCTACCGCCCGTTGGCAATCGAAGTTCTGGCTGGCGCCACGATGGAGCGAACTTTGCGATCGACTCCTGGAGGCGGGCATTCGACCGGTATTTGGCGGAAGCGTCGGCGATCTGGCTTATCTCAACAAAATAACGGGAAAAATGGACGGACGTGCCGCTATAGCCGCCGGTCGGTTGAGTCTTACTGAATCCGTGGCCTTGATGAAAAGGGCATCGGCCTACGTGGGTCTGGATACCGGCCCCATGCACATGGCGGCCATGACCGGCACCCCGGTGGTGGCCCTGTTCGGGCCGACCCATCCAGAGAGAGTCGGTCCTTATCGGGTGAAAAATGCCGTGGTCCGCGCAGAGGGACTCGACTGCCTCTGTTGCCGAAAAAGGGTCTGTGACCATCTGCGCTGCATGCAAGGGATCGCAGTTGCAACGGTTTATGAAAAGGTTATGAGGTTTGTCGAGGGTTCTGACCCTATCAAAGAGCGTTCATGCAGATCAGTCTAATTATCACCACTTATAACTGGAAAGAGGCGCTGCGGCTCTCCTTGCAGAGTGTGCTTGCCCAGACCCTGCTCCCCCGGGAAATCGTGGTGGCGGATGATGGCTCAAGGCCCGATACCGCCGAGTTGGTACGAGAGTTCAGTGCATCATCACCTGTTCCCGTAATTCATTCCTGGCAGGAAGATGAGGGCTTTCGTTCCGCCCAAAGCAGGAATAAAGCAATCAGCAAGGCTAGAGGCGACTACATTATCCTCATTGACGGTGATATCGTGTTGGAATCCCATTTTGTCGCGGATCATCGTACTTTCGCCCAATCCGGTTATTTTGTCCAGGGAACTCGAGCACTGTTGGGCCAGGAGTTGTCGGTTCAGTCGTTGAAGACCGGTCAATTCCGGCTGCCTTTTCTCGCCAAGGGCCTTGAAAATAAAAAAAATTGCCTGCGTTCAGTAGTGCTGTCACGATTGTTATCTTTTAGAACCCGGCGCTTGATTGGGGTGAAGACCTGTAATTTTGCTTTTTGGAAACAAGATGCCTTGCTGGTAAACGGTTTCAACGAGGATTTTATCGGCTGGGGCAGGGAAGATTCGGAATTCGCAGCTCGTCTTATTAATTTTGGTATTAGGAGGCTGGACCTGAAATTTCATGCTCTAGGGTATCATCTCCACCATCCGATGAATACCAGGGACCGACTGGCGATCAACGACGCTATTCTCAACGCAACTATTGAAAAAAAATTGAAACGATGTGAGCGGGGGATCGACCAGTACCTTGTTTGAACAGGCGGCTATCGCTGCAGCGGAGGGGAAGGCGGTGGGGCCCAATCGGCCTGGCGTTCGTGGAGCTTAGCGTATTTATAGAACGTTCCTTCAAAATTGCCTAGTGCAATCACAAATCCTGGCCAACCATCCAAAATACCCCGTTTGATGAAATACATGTGGAAGAAGGACCAGAGCCCATGTATCAAAGCCGTGGTCAAGGTACCTTCCCGGCCTCTTTGCGCCAGTTTTTCAGCACCAAGAGTAGAGTACTTGTTGGCCTTGTGCACCACTTCTTCCAGGTTTTTAAACGGAAACTGCCAGATAGGTTTGCGCAGGTAGGCTACAGGTCGTTTTGAAACGATTTCAAATTCTTCGTGCACCGGATCATTCTTAAATACCAGCGCCCCTTTTTTGAAGAGCTGGGGCTGACGGTAATCAGGGTAAAACCCGGAATAGCGCATCCAGCGGCCCATGAAAAAATTCCGGCGAGGGATATAATAGGCATCCGCTTTGGGGTCCTGCAGGCAGGCGAGCATCTCATCTCGTGCCTCAGGGGTGCAGCGTTCGTCGGCGTCGAGCGAGAAAATCCAATCGTGGCTGCAGGCTGCCATGGCCTGGTTGCGGAGATCGCCGAAACCGCGAAAGGGAATCTGCACCACCCGGGCGCCGAGTTCGGTGGCGATGGCGACGGTGTCATCCTGGCTCTGCGAATCGGCGATGACGATTTCGTCGGCCCAGAGTACCGAGTTGATGGCGGAGCGTATCTTGTCTGCCTCGTTATAGGTGATAATATAAACGGAAACCTTGTTCATGCTTGACGGACGACCTGTGGCGGACGGGCTTTAGCGGCACTGGCGAGCTGCACCACGATGCGATCGGTTTTATGCAGCCGCTCCACCAGGGTCCGGAACAGGTACCGAGAGACTTCCGGGTATTTTTCGATGAGGTCGCCGAGTTTGTCGCCCGGATACCTTTTGATGGTGCAGCGACCGGCGGAAATGATCGAGGCCGAGCGCGGCTCCTCGATAATGGCGGCCATCTCGCCGAAGTATTCGCCTGGCTCGGTGATTTCCGCAATCTTTTTACCGGAGCGGAGGACCGCCACCTTGCCCCTGACCAGTTTGAAGAAATCTTTATCCTTGTTGCCTTCCTGGATAATCACGTCGCCGTCTTCGTATTCCTCTACATCCGGATTGACCAGATAGGCGGGTAAACTGTCTTCATGGACTACTGTCCGTTTTAAGACCTCTTCTATACTGGTGACCCCTTCTCTGGCTTTTTGCAACCCGGCTTCCCGCAGGGTGAACATGCCCTCCTGCATGGCGACCTTCCGGAGTTGTTCCTCGGAAACCTCAGCCTGGATAGCCTTGGCGACTTCTTCGGTCACCTCCATAAGCTCAAAAAAACCAACTCGGCCTCGATACCCTAAACCGTTGCATTCCTGGCACCCTTTGGCCTTGTACAACTTCAGCTCACTGAGCTCACTCTCTTTAAAACCCATGCTGAGCAGGGTGTGCTGGTCGTATTGCGCCGGAATTTTACATTTCGTGCACAACTTTCTGGCGAGTCGCTGGGACAGGACCATGGTGAGCGAAGACGCCAGAATATAGGGCGGGATGCCGATATCCACCATACGACTGACTGTAGCTGGGGAGTCATTGGTGTGCAGGGTGGAGAAGACAAGGTGGCCGGTCATTGCGGCCTTCATGGCAATCTCCGCAGTCTCGATATCCCGAATCTCGCCGACCATGATGATGTCGGGATCTTGTCGGAGGAAGGCTTTCAGCGCGGCGGCGAAGGTCATGCCGACTTCGGGGTTGACGTTGACCTGGTTGATGCCTTTAAAGTTGAATTCGACCGGATCTTCCGCAGTGAGGATTTTGATGTCCTCGGTATTAAGGGAATTCAAGGCGGAATAGAGGGTAACGGTTTTTCCCGAACCCGTGGGACCGGTAACCAGCAGGAGCCCTTGAGGCCGATTGAGGCAGCGTTTCAGGGTCGTGAAAGTTTCCTCGGTGAACCCGAGTTTGGTTAAATCGACATTCAGCGAATCTTTATCAAGGATACGAAGGACGATTCCCTCGCCCCAGAGCAGCGGCAGAGTGGAGACCCGAAAGTCGACCGCCTTGTTTCGGCCAAGGCGAATTTTGATGCGCCCGTCCTGGGGCACCCGGCGTTCGGTGATGTTGAGCCCCGCCAGGATTTTCATTCGGGCAGCCATGGCATTTTTAATAGTCAGAGGCAGATTCATGGATTTGAATAGCGCCCCATCCTTGCGGTAACGAACCTGCATGGTCTTCTCAAACGGTTCGATATGGATATCGCTGACCCCATCCTGAACCGCTTTGACCAGAATGCCGTTTACCAATTTGATGATGGGGGCATCCGAAGCCGAAAATTGCTCAAATCCGCCTTCATCGATTCCGCCGCTATCAATTTCGAAATCTTCGGCAGCATCAGAAACCAAGGCACCAAAGTCTTCGACCTCGGTAATACCAACCTCCTCGGGGGCCTCTGTTTCGTATTTAAAGAAGGAGTTATACTCCTCGTCGCTGATGTGGTAGTATTTTTTATACCCCTCGATGATGTCTTTGGCAGTGGAGACGCAGACGGTGAGGCTCTTTTGAACAATATCCTGCAACTGCTCAACTTCCATGGAATCGGTTGGTTCCGCCATGGTGATTTGCAGGGTATTGCCAGCCAGGCGTAGCGGAAAAGCCAGAAAACGTTTGGCTGTTTCGTAAGGGACCAAGTTGAGCGCTTCCCGGCTGGGCGCTTCCTGCTCAATTACCACCATGGTGTAATTGTGCATCCTGCTGAGAAAGTTGGCGATGGTATCCCGTTCAATCGCACCGCTTTCCAACAGTATCCGCCCCAGTCGTTCGCCGGTTTTTTTCTGAATAACCTTAGCTTCTTCAAATTGCGTAGCGGTTATGTAGCCGGCTTTACTAAGCAATTCTCCTATTTTTAGCTTGCCGGCACCGGACTGATCTTTCACCGTCCTTTTCATCGAGGCTTTATTGGCTTCCATTGATTGCTGCTGTCCTGGTTTGATAACCATAGTTGGGTATGGTGGGAGCCTGGGGGCGTTTGAGTTAATACTCCGGTATGGAATGATTATTTATCATCTATTGTACTATAAAAGAGGAATCTGGTAAAAAAAACAATAGGATTTTTTGCTGATGTATCCGTTGCGCACGATCAGTAGCGATAGGCTCGGTAACGGGGCGGGTAATCTTGCGTTTTTTTCAGGCGTAAAAACAACCGAAAGTTATGCAATGGAATAGTCCGGCAGGCAATGGGGGTCAGGGGAAAAGGGCGGGGTAGCGCTTGAACAGCTCGCGTTGCAACGGGATCATCACCTCCCGCATCGAGGGCTCGGCAGCCTTTGAGGTGCGGAGGACGAGGATGTGCCGCCATTCAAGCAGGTTAGCGTAGACGATGATTTCAGTCTTGCAGGAGTTGGGCAGGACGGTCCGAGCAGCCTGGGGGGTTGAGGTTTCAAGCAGGCGAAGGTACTGCGCTTCCATCGCCTCCATCGCTGCTTTCCAGATACCGAATTCTTCGCTCTGTTCCGCAAAGAAAAGCGGTTTGATAAAGGTGACTTCGTTGCCGAATTTGTCGGCGGAATACCGGCAGTACCGCTGGCTTTCCTGCAGAAATGTGCAGGGGCGATGGCGGACCAGCTCATGGGTGACGGCCCGGTTGACTATGAATTTCACTGCCAGGTGACGATGCTTGGCGCATTGCGGAGTGCTGAGCTGTTCGACCTCTTTAAGCCCCATTTTCTCGATGGAGATGCCGGCGGGCCATGTTAAGCCTGTATCAGTCGGAAGTGTCTCGAAGAAATAAGGGTGACGTTCGGCCAGGAACAGGGCGATGGCCATGGAAATACCATCTTCCGGACAGGCGAGCAGCATCTCGCGAAAGGCCCGGATTGAGCCGGTAACGAGCAGCCGATTGGTGTCCAGGCGATCGATCTGCAGAAATCGGGGCTGGCAGTAAAACAGGCTGTTGATCGCATCCGGCGTCGAACAGGTGACGATCAGGGTGACCACACCCATTTCCAGTACAGAATTGTGCCCATGTTCAGCCATCTTGCGGACAAAGGGGATAGCAGAATCGCGGTCGATCCGGTGCTC
>JAFLKR010000016.1:0-5525 GCA_019163135.1 Desulfobulbaceae bacterium
CGACATATAGGTTTCCTTCAGGGGCAAAACCGACAATTTCGCCCCAAAGCAGATGTTTCTCGAAGGACTTATAGCGACGGACCAAATTGCAGGCCGCCGCTTTAGCGAGATGGTACTCCAAATGTTGCGTGATCGAATTTCGGGAAAAAAATGTGCGGAGATCGAGAGTTTTTTGCAGGATGAGGCCGTCCACCTTGTTGTAGGCTACGGCCTCCAGGCGAAGGTCTTTCCGAATCTGGACCAAAACCTCCACATGGTGCCATCCGGAAAAAAGAGTGGAAAAAGCCGATTCGATTTCTCGCAGGACTTCATCCTTGGAGAGGCCATGCCGGATGGCTAGGGATGCTATGATGGATTCCATGTGGTTTCCCCTGGTTCCTGTTAAAGATGGAGCCGATCACATCGGTCTCTCTTCTTTTTTCAGGGGGGATGACCAGTTTACATTGCCTGTTTTTTCTTTTAGATAAAATATGTCTTTTACCTTGATAAAAAGCGGCAATCCTTGTTGCCCCGGAAAATAATCCTTGCCGGGCTCCGGTGGGAAATTATCGTTTTCCGGGTGCTTAGGTGAACTTCTCTCGTATCAAAACAACCAAGAAAGCTGAGATTGAGCGGTAATAAGAAAATAAAAACCCCGCCATGACAACCTTGGCGGGGCGTGGGGCATAGCAGGTGGACCAGCGAAGAGCCTACCAATTGTCCTTGTTAAGGATCTGACTCACATCTACACAGCGATCGACCTCCTCATTGGTCAGGTCCTCCCGCCTCTTTATAAATTTTATCTCTTTGAATTGACATGCGTATTCTTTTCCGTCCTTGTCCCGGATCCAGACCATTTCTTCATATCCCAAGCCGGTTTTTCCACTTTCGTTGCTCATAACAGCCTCCATTTTTTTTTCTTTGTTTCTCATTAATCACATAATGACCATTCCATGGCATTGTTGCCAACCATGGGGAGGGGACTTGCACATTTTTCAAATGATGTCGAAAAATGCGGTTGCAGCCTAAACCAACAAAGATCAGCTCACATTTTTGAAGCATAATAGACACCCCTAATAACAGTCAATCTGTAAAGCTTATTGACCTGTGTCTATTGTCAGGTCAATAAGACTTCTTCCCGTGGCTATTTTCACTCCAGCGCAAGGAATTGACGGCGGATTTCTTCAAGGCGGCTCCGGTTTTTACCAAGATCCGAATAGCCAAGGCGCGAAGCGGAGCGGACGTGGATGACCTTATTCGTTCGATCCAGTAGAAACTCGCCATCATCGACAAACAGCATCGTCCGCAATTCAACCCGCAGATAATCGGGCAAATCATCCACGATGGTTGTATCGCTCCGGCCTGAAAGAACCCCTTTCAGGCGAGTAAAAGCTGCATTAGGGTCACTGCTGAATGCCAATGGCGCGATGCGGTGGCGTTCGTTCTCAGTCTGACTCGAAACGCAGTTGGGTGAACTTGGGCACAGGGCGAGAATCCCCTCCCTGGCTCCCAGGTTATTGGGACGCTCACCGGCACAACCAACTAAGCCAAGCAATCCGAGAGCCATAACAACAATCCTCCCTGTCAATCTTTTCATCGTTGCTCTCCCTGATCCATGCAGCGGATGACGCCCATGTGTTCTGACAATGGAGTCAATGTTATTGCAACCTGACTAGCAATGCATGGATTGATGCGCCATGCTCTAAGCCTTTATTTTCTTAAGCATCCAAGCCATGTTTTCGCCAAGTTGACGCATGGTTTCCATGCCCTTCTAATCATCGGCTGCTTCGCCAATCTCTGGCCCAATGCCGATATTCCAGTAATTTGAACCAACAATGATCATCTGACCCATCAGGAAAAAATGATTCATTGTGTCAAAGGCATGCATTGCACCAGCCCTACCTGACGCCACCACAGCTGCTCCGAGTTTGCGGCGGAACAGATCTCCATTAGCCCGGCCAACCATGCCGCAGCGATCAATAAGAGCCTTCATCTCACTAGTCACATCAGCAAAATAGTTTGGAGAGCCGAGAAGAATAGCGTCGGCGGCCACCATCTTGGCAATACAATCATTGACCAGGTCTTTGGCCAGGACGCACTTGCCGTTTTTTTTATGGAAACAAATATAACAGGCCGTGCATCCTCTGATTGCATGGCCGGCAAGTTCAACGAGCTCTGTGTCGGCTCCAACCTCAGCTAACGGTTCCAGCACGGTTCTAAGCAGCAGGTCTGTGTTCCCTTGCTTACGGGGACTCCCGCATATTGCGACAACTTTCATTGTTTTATCCAGTTCTCCCTATCCTTGCTCAAGGATATTTAGGATGCGGCATGTACGTATCAAGGAATTGAAGAGGGATTCTAAAATCTGCTAGGGGGTAGCAATGACAACCAGCCCGAGATAACCGTCAACGGTCAGCATGTCGCCAGAGCGGATTAGTCTGGTGGCATCCGGCACCCCGGTGACGCAAGGAAGGCCATACTCGCGGGCAATGATGGCACCATGGATAAGCATGCCGCCGCGGCGTTCCACAATACCACCGGCCAATGGCACGACAAAGGTCATGTTCGGATCAACGGCGTCGCAGACGAGGATTTCACCTGCCTTGAAGGAGGCGAGATCAGCCGGCTGGCTGATTACTCTGGCCGGGCCCACTCCCAGGCCCGGACCGGCAGGTTGGCCCACCAGTTGGCGAGCTTGCAGCCGAGTATCGCTTGATCCATGAAATCCGGCGCTTGGCGGGACTGGGGTCAAGCGCTTGCTAACCCTTTCTCTCCCTGTTGCCAGTTGGTTGGCCAGTTCGGGGATTCCCCCCCCTGACTGTCTGCGGA
Source organism: Desulfobulbaceae bacterium (assembly GCA_019163135.1). Classification (GTDB taxonomy): domain Bacteria; phylum Desulfobacterota; class Desulfobulbia; order Desulfobulbales; family Desulfobulbaceae; genus Desulfobulbus. The sequence goes on from JAFLKR010000016.1 coordinate 2,809, forward strand.
TTGCTTCATCCCTTGCCTCGTGCAATCGTTGGGATAATCGACCAATAGCAAGATTGTCATTGTCACGAAGGCGATAACTGGCCCGGCCAACTGTAAGCACATCCTGGGCGAACTCCTGTTCTTCCGGGGTGAAGGACGCCAGAAACATCGCCTCATCGGTCTGCATCCGGCGATTTGCTGCTGGCGGTGCCGCAGCCATCTCCAGGAGCAGGTCTGTAATTTTACGATTTCCCGACATCATCCCCCCTATGACGAAAGAGAGGTCACCAAAACAATCGGCAAACTCGGCTAGGGCTATGGAAAAAGGAGCCAAGGGGCCAGGTTTGCCCTCTTCTCGGAGAATGGCGGCCACGGATGGGTCATGGCGGAGCATCTCGGCCAATTCCAGCATTTTCCGGTTGCGCTTTACTGCCAGCAGGCCGGCATCACCTGCCAAAAGGTCAAGAAATGCAAAGGGATCATCCGGACGCAATTGATCGTTATAGACCTGACCAAAGAGGCGAATCCCATGGGCCATGGGAATGCAGACCTCCCGGTATCGTGCCTCCCAGTCGTCAAGAATCTGCTGGCGCTCACCGATAGCGACCGCCAGGGAATCGTTGTCCAGAGACACGAGGTCAACGGTCGCCAGCCGGGCTGCGTCATAGGCCATCGCCGGCAGCACCTCCTCCTCAATGGTCCGCCGCAGATTTTTAAGCGAGGCCAGGCTCCGATGCAGGCTCAGATACCAGGACCGCTCGCTGTCCTCATTGGTGATAGTCGAAGTGGTGATCGGACGGGACTGAAGGGCAAAAAGGGTGCCCTGAGCCTGAGAAAAGGTCCACTCCAGGTCCTGGGGAGCGCCGAACAGGGTCTCGGCTTGCCGCAGCAGGGCCAGCACCCGGGTGGCAGTTGCTTCGCTCAATGGGGTTGTTTCCTGTTCCTCGGTTGAAAGCGGCACCAGGACGACGCCGTTGCTGGCCGGACGACAGGCGTGGAGCCGCACGGGAGCATGACGTTCAATGATTCGTCCCGTAACGGGTTCGAGCAGCAGCCGATCGGGTTCCACATCACCATCAACCAGCCCCTGATTCAATCCCCAGACGGCTTCGACTGCTGCCAATCCCTCGCGCCCCGGACAGCGACTGAAAGCGACGCCGGAACAATCACCAAGAACCAGTTCTTGCACTATAACCGCCATGTTGCTGCCTGCGGGATCAAGACCAAGTTCTTGGCGATACAGCAAGGCTCGGTCTGACCAGAGTGACGCCCACACTAGACGCAGTTTGTCAAGAATAGCGGGTAGACCAAGAACATTGACAAACGAGTCGTGGAGACCGGCAAAGGAGGCTGTAACCGAATCCTCCGCCGGGGCAGAAGAACGAACCGTGACCGGGGCGCAAGCCAAGCGCAAGGGTAATCCTGCGGTGATTTCAGCAGCCAACTTTTCAGGCAGCGGTGTGTTGAGAAACAGGCTGCGAATCCGGAGCCCCAGATCCCAAAGTTCCTCCCAGCGCATCTCGTTGAAAGGTTTGCGTTCCAGTAAAAGCGGCAAGCGCTGCCGCAAACCGGTGGTGTCCAGATAGTGTTCATAGGCGAGAGTGGTAAGGCAGACCCCTTGGGGCACCGGTAGACCCGCACAAGCCAACCGGCCAAGAGCTGCTGCCTTGCCACCGACCAAAGGCAAGTCAGCGGCAGACACTTTCGTCAGATCGATGCAGAGTGGCCTCATGGCGTTAAATGAAATTCCATGACATTCTGGAAGCGGGTCACCAGGTAGATACGGCCTATCTGCACTCTAAAAAGCGCACAGCTGGGTGAGGTAACGAAATCGGCCAGGTGCGGGTGCCTGGATAAATAAATCCTCATCCCTTCTTCGCGGGCTGAACCGTCGATTTCCTGGGCTGTGCCGAGGAGCGTTGCTGCGGCGGCCCGTCTGAAATCGGATACTTGGTTACTCCGGTTGTCCAGAAGCAGGGATACCTGAGGATTTCTGGCTAGATTCGACCATTTGCGAGTGGCACGGGGAGTGGCGAAATAGAGGTGACGCAGGTCATCCGTGACAGCAACAGCCACTAGGCTGACATACGGATGGGAAACGGCGTCGGTCGCCAGGGCCGCCAAGGGTTGACTGCGACAGAGTTCCTCTAATGTGGACAGATGTTCAGCAGGGATATTCATGAAGGTTGTCGTTCCTCTTCAAGGATGGCTTTAATCCGTTGAGCCGCCAATCTGCAAATTATAAGATAGGGGACCGCCAGCATCGGTACCTCAAACAGCACCCGGCAGGTGTTGGGTCCAATCGATTCAACGCGGTGACCTGTGGCCGGAATACCGGCTACCCTCCAGTGCCAGTATTGACCAGCTGTGAATTTTGTGATCTGAAAGGAAAGCCAGAGACCCAAGGCCGTCTGTACACGACCGACAGTTCCCGGACCAATGAAGCGATCGGCGCAATCAACTCGGACGACCGATGGACCCCACTCTGGCCATCGAAGGGTGTCGATCAACAGCTCCCAGGCCGCTACGGCAGGAACCCTGATTTCAACAGCAGTTGTTAAGGGTTCCATAAAGAAGCTTGATTTCATGACCAACCAGGCAGGTGCACATATCAATCTTTCTATTGCTTATAAAAGGTAATAAGGACTTCGCCCAATTTGAACCCAAACTTCGAGAAGACGGCTCGGTTCATCATGATTTTGTCGTCAAGCTGCCACATCCAATCGTCAAAGTTCACG
>JAFLKR010000016.1:5535-6136 GCA_019163135.1 Desulfobulbaceae bacterium
AACAGGCAGGGCAAGCACATATTTCCAATTCAAGGCATTGCCTGCTGCGGCTCCGCCAGCTTCCCCGACGACATCAGCTGCGGTGCCGGTGTACCGATCATTTTGTTTTTTGATTGTCCACACTCGGCGCTCTTTCTTGCCGTCAGCGTAGGTGAAGTCTTCATCAAGTGTGCCGGTATCGCCTTGCCAACTGCACTGCATGTCGACCGTCATGCGACGAATAACCTTTCCCGAGCGATCTTGGACGATGCCATAGGCAACAACACGCCCGTTGAAGTATTCCTGCATGTCGAAATGAGGTTTCTGGTCTGCGTAGTCAGAGAGTCGCACCGAAGTGCAACTCGTCGTAAACAGTGCAATGAGAGCATAAAAGAACAACCAAAATGATTGATAACGAAGTGGCATGATAATCCCCCGTAGTATTTCCAAGGTTTTCAACCGCCATTGATCAGTCGGCGGCGCATTTCCAGGTCAATAGGATCTTTTCCCAACCATATGCCAAAATATGCTGCGGCAAAATCTGACCCCTCGATGGTGATGAGTGGCCGGCCATTGTAGCTCAGCTCTGTTCCTTGGCCCGGAACGTAGGTCAAAGCATATC
>JAFLKR010000169.1 GCA_019163135.1 Desulfobulbaceae bacterium
CATGATAATGTCGGTAATTAGAAGATCAATGATCCCATCATGCTCTACGGCAATCTCGATTGCCCTGGATGGCCTTGACGCTGCCAGGACAATGTATCCTTGTCGCTTGAGAATATCGCACACGAGCTCAAGGATTAAGTCCTCGTCATCCACCACGAGGATGGTTGGCATCTCTGGTTTTCCTGGTGCAGGTACTGGGCGCGGTTCCTTCTCACCATTTACCAGCAATTGCGGTAATGATTCCAGATGTGTTTCGCTATGGTTTCGTTCATCATCCATATTGAACCGCCCCCTGTTGGTCTGGGAAAATGGCGTGATCTACCGTCGGATTGATTGGCAACGCAACCCTCCTTTTGATTATCACAATCTAGTTTTAAACGCTTAGTGGTGGTGGCAAGGGGGACTGCTCAGTCTCAGAGCGTCGCGGCGAAACTCATTGCTGGCTTAAATTTTCTCACTAGATAATCAATACTATATATATTAAAAAAGGGATTACCGGAAGAACCCTAGTTTAATACTGAGTAAAAATCAGGGTTCTCGATGGGCAGAGAAAAAGAACTCTCTGAATGTTTATTTTGCGAACTCAGAATTAAGAAAAGTTCTTAGATTGATCTTTTTATTGTGAATACCAAGTTTTTTGCGAAGATTATCGCGATGAGATTCTACGGTTTTTTTCGAAATATTAAACAAATCCACAAGTTCCTTGGTGGACTTACCCAGTCGGATAAAATTGGCTAATTGAATCTCTCGAGCAGTCAATTTCAATAATTGAGATTCAAGATTCCTGGCAATGGGATGGGCTAAATTCAGGGTGGTCGTTTCCAGGAGTTCGACCAGATCCAGAGTGCTTTGGGTTAGTTGCTGCTTTTTCAAAACATCTACTATGCCCAGGATGTTAGCACGTAAATTCGAAACCACCCGTTCATTGATATCTGTTTCAGTTGTACGTGCATAGTCAAGCATCATTGCAAGCGTTGCATTGGTCTTTTCAAGATCGGCAGTGCGTTCCAGAACCTTTTGCTCTAATTCGCTATGGACTTTAACCAACGCCTCCTCGGCCCGTTTGCGCTCGGTGATATCAAGACAATGACCGATATAACCGATGAATTTCCCCTGGCTGTTGTAGCGCGGGCCTCCTTCATCAAGCATCCAATGGTAGTGGCCGTCGTGTCGGCGCAGGCGAAATTCCATGTTGAACTTCTCTCGTCGCTCAAAGGCTCCGATATAGATATCCAGACAACCTTGCCGGTCATCGGCATGGACATTTTCCAGCCAACCATTGCCACGTTCCTGTTGCAGGGTGCGACCGGTGAATTCGAGCCAGATCGTGTTGCAATAATCACAGAGTGTATCTTCCCCGGATGTCCAGATGAGTATCTGCCCGGACTCCGTCAAGGTTTTGTAATTCTGTTCACTTTCGCGCAACTCCGCCATAGTCTCTTTGAGTCGGCGATCCAGCATGTGGCGATGCAGAGCCGTTTCCAGGGTGGCCGACAATTCCCGCTCAGTAACCGGCTTGATAAGGTAGCCATAAGGTGCGGCAATTTTTGCTTGTTCAATAAGTGGGTCCTGGGAAAAACCGGTCAGGAAAACAACAGGAACCCCCACCGTCCGGTGGATTATTCCAGCGGCGGCGATGCCATTCATAGCTCCAGCCAGTTCGATATCCATCAGTATCAGATCGACTGGTTTGTCGGCAATAAAGGCAAGAGCCCCTTCTCCGGAGGTAAGAGGACCGGCGATTGTGTAACCCTGTCGCGCGAGCATCCTCTGCAGGTCCAGGGCCAGTATTGCGTCGTCTTCGACAATGAGGATGGTTGCTTTACGCATGGGTTTTTCTCCCGTTATGAAGAGAAAATTTAAGGGTAACCCGGGTGCCGCCCATCTGCTCAATCTCGAAGACACCACCGAGTTGGTGCCCGCCGAGCATGCGAACCAGGACCAGACCAAGAGTTTCGGCACTGTTCAAATCAAATGCGGGCGGCAGGCCGACACCGTTATCGGCAACACACAGGCTGAAGGTGTCATGGTCACGGTACACGGCAACGGTAATAGTGTCGACCTGCTCATCCATCCTAGTGAGATTCTTGGGGAAGGCATGTTTCAGGGCGTTGATAACCAACTCATTGATGATCATGCCGCAGGGCACGGCCAGATCAAGGGGCAGCTCCACCCCGAGGGCGGCGATTTCACATTTGATGTTCGGAGAACCAAAGGAGGTACGGAGGTGCGAGATGAGCGATTGGAGGTAATCCTGGAAATCGATTTTTGCCAGGGACTCGGAACGGTAGAGCTTTTCATGAACGAGACTCATGGCCCGCACCCGGGAACTCAGCTCTGCCAGGGCCGCCTGGACCTGCGGGTCCTCCATGGCCTGACGCTGCAGGTTGAACAGCGCGATGATGGCGGCCATATTGTTTTTTACCCGGTGATGCACTTCGCGCAGCAGAACTTCCTTCTCAGCTAGAGAGTCCTGCAAAGCATCCTCGGCCCGCTTGCGCTCGGAGATATCGACATCAAGGCAAAAGATTTCTTGCTCACGCCCCGGCACCTTAACAATGGCATGATGGGATATAACCGGTACTCGTGAACCATCTTTATGCATCAGCAACAGTTCTCCGGAAGGAATGGGCTGGCATGACTCCGCCATTTCACGTATTGCTTTAGCAACGTTATCCTTCATTTCAGATGGGATTATCAGATCAAGAAGATTGCAACCAATAGCCTCTTGCTGGTTATATCCATAAAGTCTCTCGGATGCTTTGTTCCAGTACTGAGTAGTTCCATCGGGTCCATAGCCCTGAATAGCGACAGTGTCGATATTCTCCATTAAACTTCGGAACCTTGCTTCGCTATCTTTTGCTGCTTGTTCGGCCTGTTTACGTTCGGTGATGTCGCGGGCGATGCCAAGCACACCGAAGAGCGTACCATCACTATCGAGTATCGGCGTCTTCAAGGTTTCCATAAATGCTTGATGGCCATCATCGGCAAAAGTGATCCATTCTTCGTTCGTGACCGGCTTGCCGGCTTCTACCGCTTTTTGGTCATTTTCGCGAAAGAAGTCGGCAAGTTCCTTGGATACAAAATCAAAATCGGTTTTGCCGATGATGTCCTTTTGGGCGGCACCAAAGAACTGCTCGAATTTCGGATTGCAATCCAGATACACTCCGTCCGGATTTTTCAGCCAGATCAAGTCCGGAATGGCTTGCACCAGAGTTCGCAGTTGGTCCTCGCTCATCTTCAGCTGTTTTTCCAGAGACTTGATTGCCGTCACATCACGCGCCGACCCAACCGTGCCGATCATCCTGCCGGTTTCATCGATGAACGGCGCCTTGTGCACATCCAGGAAAAGAAATTTTCCCTGAATATTGCCGTACTCATCGAACTGCTGCGCTGACCCCGCCTCCATGGTAATGGCGTCGGTATCACGGCAAATTTCACCAAAGGTGTGCCACTCAGGGTTATCGGCATGTTGTGTCCGTTCGCGCTCGGCAAAGAACATGTCCAATTTGCCGATTGGTTCGTCGGTATCGGCAGCACCCAGCAAATTGGCACAGATGGCTTTATTGGCAAAGAGAAAGCGTTTTTCCAGGTCTTTGGCCCAAATCATATCGGGTACGTTATCGCACATCAGGCGCAGCAGATTATAGGCGGCACGATGCTTTGCCTCGCCGGCTCGCAGTTCCGCCGTCGCCTCCACGACCCGTTGCTCCAAAGATACGTTGAGCTGCCGGATTTTTTTGAATTGCGCTGAAAGAGAGGTCGCCATTCCCTGGAAATCGTCGATGAGGTGCTTTGTCTCGGCAACGCCGCTTTCCGGCCAAGGGATATCCTCGCCATCCGTCGCCAGCTTCTTCGGCAGGTTATGGGTTATCAGGCGGAGCTTATCGAGGGTGGCAATTGACCGGCGGCTGATGAATTGAGCGAGCATCAGTGCCCCGAAGAAAATGAGGGACAGCAGGGTCAGTTTACCTGTGTAATTGTCGTAGAGCATTTTTTGGAAGGGTGCCATCGGTTGTTCGAGAATGAGTTTCCACTCCACCAGGCTGCCTACAGCCGTTTCCGCGACATAGTAGGATCGATTCCAACGTGTCGAGTGAGGGGTGTTGGCAGGCATGTCCGGCATCCATTGATGGATTTCTGCATCAAGAGGGTTGAGTGTCCCCTTGCTGCGGACAAAAGGCGTCATAATCGTTTGATCTGGGCGGTTGGACATAATGACCTGGTTGTCTTTATCCAGCAGGGTGTAGAGAATGGTGGTATTTGCAGTGCTGTTTTTCAGGTGGTCGCCAATCTGCTCCAGGCTGAGAACGCCGATGGTATAGCCGGCAAATTCTCCACCAACTGCTACCGGTGCGAGCACAAAGATTCTCGGCTTGGGAATCCCGATTCTGCCCATGAGTACCTCCGAGAACATCGGTTTCATGGACTGTTTGAGTACCGCAAGGTAGGGTCGATCAGTACCTGGTATACCGAGAGCACTTGCACCTTGTTCATCTGTAAGTGGAAAATAAGCAGTAGTTACGGGATTTCGGTCGAGGAGTCCGACCCTTAGAAAATTGACATCCGATTTTTTTGTTAATTCGAGGAAGGGCTGCATCTCTTGCGGGGTTCTCGAAGCCGCCATTTCAGCCAGGTTGATTATCGCTTTTTGCCTGCTTTCCAACCAGACTTCCAAATTATTGCCGATGCTCTTGCTGTCGCGAAGCAGCCCTTTGCGGATATCGCGGTCCATTTCCTGGAAATCACTTCTACTGCCAATCGCCAGCAGTATAAGGGTCGGGCACAACACAAAAAATCCCAAGATGTTGTAGCTGATATCCTTGTATGACGTCAGTGCCAAGCGCGACTGGAGGCTATAAACGGTAAAGAGCAGTCGAGCGACCAAGGCATTGGCGATGCCGTTCATCGCCTGTTTGGTCATGACAGTGAAGGCATTGCTTTGCGGAACCTGCATAATAACGTGGTAAAAAAGGTAGACCAGCGGCATGCCGATGATCAGCCAATAGAGGGTGTCAGCCATTACCATTGCTATTTGCCGCCGCTGCATCAGCCAACCGACAACAGCCACCTCGGCGGTCATGATGATAATGGCGTAAGGGTGGTTCCAACTGAAGTAAGTATAGCCGGCGATCATGGCGGCGGCGAGAATACCCCGGCCAAGGCCAAAGAACTGCAGGGCCAGCATGGCGAAGATACTGCCGAACAGGAAGTCGATATTGAGGAAGATTTGAAATTTGAAATAGTTACCGGCGAGACCGGCAGCAATCAAGCCCAGAAGCAGCGGGATACTGTGTCTGGTGTTTTCTCTGTTGACGGAGGGTGAAGTTGGCATGGTTTTAAAGGTAAAAAAGGTTCGTTAGCATAAAGAGCAAAAGCTCCGCTTGCGGCAATTGTGCTGCAGGCGCGGATCATCCTCGGCCTGCAGGAGTAGTTCGGCGTTCTATATCTCCAGTTCGATCTGGTGCAGCCGCAATTCGTGGAGCACCCGCTGGATTTCTTCAGGGGTTTGGGTGGACAGGTCGGTCGGCTCCATGTACCGGGCTTGCTCCTCGGCCTGTTTTCTCAAGGCCGCCGCGTATGTAGGCGTCTGCCAGGAGTTTTGCTGCTTGCCGCTCATGGTCTTCATTTCAATTGAGTGTAACCAAACCGGCTTGATAGGTTTTTTTTTTCTTTGTCGATCAAATCTCCCTAATGAAACGTGATTATGCGTTCATTGTGGATCAGATGAATGTCCTCATGTTACCTTGGTTTCTAATGGCGAACAAGTAATTCTGCCGATCTGTCCCTCGTGCATATTGGTACGTTTCGCCGCGTGCCTTGCGGCAAAAAGGGTAATGGTTTGGTCCACTGCTCCTACCCTTCATTCGGTTGAGGTACAGTGAGGTTACCAGACTGAATCTCAATCAATTTGGCAGGAGGCCTAACTTGAGGTGTCTACTGTACCGTCAAGGGCGAGGGTTGCCTGTCCCCCGCCCAT
>JAFLKR010000093.1 GCA_019163135.1 Desulfobulbaceae bacterium
GCAGATCAACGGAATAGTTCTCGAAGTGGAGCGGTTTACCGGTAAGGGCTACCTGCCCGTAGGCGGTGATCCAATGGGCCTCGGTTTGGGGAAAAACCTCCAGAACCGTTCGGCCGACCAGGTCGGTCGCCTGCAGTCTGGTCATTCGTTCAAAGGCCGGATTGACGGCGAGAAAACGATAATCCACCGGATGGCCTTCTTGGTCGCAGATGATTTCGTGCAGGGCAAAACCGTCCAGCATCTCGCGAAACAGGGTCTGATAATTGTGCTCGGCCCGACGATGGGCGGTGATGTCACGGCTGAGGTTAAGGACCGACTGCACCTGCCCTTGCCGATCCCGCTCAGGGATGAGCCGCCAGTTATGGGTCACCCATCCCTGTTTGCCCTCGAAGGTGGATTCACCTTCGCAAGGCAGCCCGCTATCAAAGACCTCCTGAATGGCTGATCGCCAATAGTCGCTCAATTCCTCCGGAAACCCCAGTTCCCGGTGGGTCTTGCCGATAAATTGCTCAGCCGACAGCGCAACCACCTCGCTGACATTTTCCGAGACAAACAGATGCCGCCCCTCCCGATCAAAACGCATCACGACATCGGGCAGACCTGCCACCAAGGTCCGGTGCTGCACCTCGCTTTCCCGCAGCGCTTCCTCAGCCATCTGGCGCTCCATTTCTCCACTCGCACGTCCGGACACCATTGCCAGCGTCGCTACCGCCAGCGGTCGGTTGACAAGCGGGGTTCGCCCGATGACCGCAATCAGACCGATCGGCTCGCCGGTATGGCTGACCAGGGTGGTGCCGATATAACTCTCGGCGCGCAGATCCTGGAGCACCTGATCTTCAGGGAAGAACTGACAGACACTGGCCGGGTAACAGCAGACGGATTTATCCACCACTACGCCGCAGGGAGTGTCTTTCAACGCATAGGTGACGTTGTCTTCAAAATGACCGTCACACCATACTGCTACCGTTCGAGCGGTTAGACCGTCTCCTTCCAGGTAATCAATACAGACAAACTCCATATTGAGACTATGGGCCAGGAATTCGGCTAATTGGTTGAAAAATGGCCGGTCAGAGGTCCCGGCACTGGCCTGAGCCAGAAAGGCCTGAACGGATTCAATGCGCTTACGCTCGGTGATATCGATGGCAAAACCGTCGATTACCGCCTGTTCGCCGTCTTGTCCGTCGGTAGCGACCACCGGGGTTAATTTTGCATTCATCGAAACCCAGATAGAGGCGCCATTTCTTTTTTTGGTTTCGCATTCAAAATGCTGCACCAACCCGTTTGCCCGCAACGAATTGAGGAAGTCCTCTCTCCGGTTGGGATCGACGTAGTATTGCTGGGCGAGATCATGGTAATCCCTGAGGACCTCCTCGGGGCTGTCGCAGCCCAAAATCCTGACCATTTCGGCATTGACCGCCAGGACTCTGCCCCCCAGAGTAGTTCGGAAGATGCCCAGAGGCGAGTTTTCAAAGAGATGCCGATATTTCGCTTCGCTTATCGCCAGAGCGGCCTGACTTTCCTTGAGTTTACGGTCGAGTCGATGGCGGTGCAGGGCCATCTCAATGGTGGCGGCCAGTTCCCGCTCGGGAACGGGCTTGATCAGATAGCCATAGGGGGCGGCGATCTTGGCCTGTTCGAGCAGCGGGTCATGGGAAAATCCGGTCAGAAAGACAATAGGAATATCCGATGTCCGGCTGATGATTTCAGCGGCGGTAATACCATTCATGGTTCCCGCCAGTTCAATATCCATGAGGACCAGATCGACCTTAGTCCCCTCCAGGAAGGCCAGCGCTCCTTCCCCGGAGGCAAGCGGCCCGGCCACGATGTGGCCCTGGAGCGCCAGCATCCTTTGCAGATTCATCGCCAGGATGGCGTCGTCTTCAACAATGAGAATAGTTGCCTTACTCATATTATTTTATCCCGTTACGAACCGAAAAAGTGAGTGTAAATCGAACTCCGTGGGTCTGCTCAATCTGGTACTGCCCTCCCAACTGATGCTGACCGAGCATCCGGACCAGGGAAAGACCGAGGGTTTTAGTGGTGTTCAAATCAAATCCGGCAGCAAGCCCCACCCCGTTATCCCCCACCGACAGGGTAAAACAGTCGTGGTCATGGCGCATCGTCACCCAGATGCGGGCCCCTGCATCATTGGTCCCCGAACGTTTTGCGGGGAAGGCATACTTGAGTGCATTGGTAATCAGTTCATTGATGATCATCCCGCAGGGCACGGCCAGGTCCAGCGGCAAGGCGACCCCCTGGGCGTCGACCTCGCACTGAACTTCCGGCGAACCGAAGGAAGTACGCAAATGGGAGAGAAGCGATTGAATGTAATCTTGAAAATCAATTTGGGACAAGGACTCGGAGCGATAAAGCTTTTCATGCACCAGGCTCATGGCCCGCACCCGGGAACTCAGTTCGACCAGGACGGTCTGAGAACGAAGATCGTCCATGGTTTGCCGCTGCAGGTCAAAAAGCCCAATGATTGCGGCCATGTTATTTTTGACCCGGTGATGGACCTCGCGCAGCAGGATGTCTTTCTCGGCCAGGGAGGCCTGCAGGGCTGCTTCAACCTGCTTGCGCTCGGTGATGTCGTGGATGATGATGCTTGTTCTGGTATCCCCGTCTTTATCTTGAAAAACGGTTGAAGATAATTCGACCGGAATTTTCAGCCCATCCTTCCGAACACAGGTCAGTTCAACATTTTGCAGTCGGCCCGTACGGTTGCGCTCTTCGAGTGCCAACGCTAATCTGGGATCGGAGGTATCCATTATGCCGCTGCGCCCGATCTGCTTAATTTCCGCCTCTGTGCGTCCAAGCAGAAGACACAGGCTTTCATTTGCCGAAAAAATGCGGCCATCGGGCGCGGTCAGCATCATCCCGTCGGGGGAGGATGCATAGAGTGAGCGATGACGATCTTCGCTTTCGCGCAGGGACTCCTCCGCCTGCTTGCGCTCGGTGATGTCGGTGTTAATGCCGATGTACCGGATAACCTTGCCAGTGACATCGAATTGAGGGGTCGCTAAACCATACACCCAGGTAACTTTGCCTTCGCGAGTGAGGAAGCGATATTCATATCCCCAGCGGCCACGGGACCTCGTCATTTCCTGCCAGCAAGAAAAAACTCTATCGCGATCATCGGGGTGTAATCCCTGCATCCACCCGCCTCCCAGGGCTTCTTCCTGACTCAGGCCGGCCATAACGCACCAGCGAGGGTTCGCATATTGGCAGAGGCCCTCGGGACTGGTCAGATAGATACCCACAGGGGCCAGCGTCGCCAAAGTCCGGAACCGCTCCTCGCTCTCGAGCAGAGCCGCTGCCGACAACTTGCGCTCGGTGATATCTCGAACCACGGCTAAGACCTTACCTGCTATACCCATCTCTTTATTTCGCAGGGAAACTTCGATCCAGAAGGTCTCTCCTGATTGCTTTTTGGCGAGCCATTCAAAAACTTGCGGCCCTTCCTCGATACTCTTTCGCAGGAGTCGTTGGGCCTCATGCTCGGTGAACGGGGAGATCTGCGCACTTAAACAACCAATGTCACCGGCGAGCAAGGCCTCCTTGCTCTCATACCCGTACATTTTGAGGGTGCTGTCATTGACATCCAGAATGGCCCCCGTCGCGGATTCGTGAATGAGAATAGCCTCAGAGGTCGAGTTGAAAATCTCGCGGTACTTATTTTCGCTTTCCTGCAATTGGCTAGTTTTCTGGGCCACCATTTTTTTCAAAAAGATGGTAAAGCCAGCAAAGATCAGGGTAAAAAATCCGGTTAGCAGCAAACCATATCGCAGCCAGGGAGGAACGGCCCAAATGGAGTAAGAGGAGGACATCCAATAATTAAGCTTCTGATAGTAAAAGGAGTTTTTTTCTCGCTTCCAACGGGAAAGGTGCGCATCAATATAACTCAGCAATTCATGCTGCCGCCCTTTCTTGCTGGCAAAATAGATGGAGAACGGGCTGAACATGATCGTGCTGGCGACCAGGTTGTATTCGTCCATATGCCTCAAGCCAAAATGCTGGGGGGCCACCCCGGCAGCCACCTCTCCTTTCTGAACGGCGGCAAAGACATCGCCATGGCTGGCAAATTCCACTATTTCGCAAAGGACATCGAACTGGGTTGCGGTTTTGATAAAATTGCTGCCGCTGATGTCCTGGCGCATGACACCGACGCGTTGCCCGGCAAGATCGGTAATGTTTTTTGATTGCCCTTCCGGTTTGACAAAAACCTGCCCCCAGAGTTCCGCCACCGACTCATAGGTATAATCCATGCGTTCACTGCGTTCCGGGGAATAGGCGACCGAAAGCATCAGATCAATTTCCTGACGCTGCAATCGCTCAAGCCCCTCGGCCCAACTGCCCGGAACGAAGGTCACCTTCCAGTCTTCATCCCGGACTATCTCGCGGAGCAGATCCGGGTTCAATCCCTGGGCGACCCCTTGTTCATCGAGGAAATTGAAGGGAGCAAAGGGAAATATCCCTACCCGGACGATGCCCCTCGGCCCTTTTTCAGCGGCCTGAACGAGGAACGGCTGCACACAAAGCAAAACGACCAGCAAGAGCCGGGCAAAGAAAAAGACGGTTCGACCCAACCAAAAACCCTGCAGGTTTAGAAGGATGCCGGACGCTGCTTGCTCGCCGGATGAAGGTGCCGCCATTGATTGCTTCATAAATCGTTTTACAAAACCTTTAAAGGCCACGGAGAGTATTTGGGATGCCGGCATTATGTTGCTCGAATTGATTGAGCAATCCCTGTAATTCCAAAGAATCAATTAGATTTTTTTCCAGAAGAATGGTGCCGAATTTTTTTTGGAGGCGTTGCTGATGGACCAGCAGTACCCTTACTTGATCATTATTTAATATCCCCAAGGTACTGGCGGTCTGCCCGAATTTTTGCAAGGGAACTTTGGCGCGAAGAATGCAAGTAATGTCTTCTTGGCGCAACATGCCGAAACGACACCCGAGTTCACCCAGGCGAGGCCGTTCGGTCCGCTGCCAGGTGAGGATGCGGGTAATGGTCCGCCAATTGGCCAAGCCGGAGTAATAGAGAAAATGGCCGAAGAGCAACCGCCGATGGGGGAGCGGACCGCAGTAGAGATTTTCGGTGGGCGAATATTCAGGAGCCCGGCGCGTCAGAGGAGAACCGGCGGCCGGCTTAACCGTTGGCCGGGAATACGGTTGCCGAGGCACCCCTTTCCCTGCGGACCATTCGGTGCCGTTTCCGGGTCTGGTGCATGAAGGGTTACCCTGGCCGGGAGGAGACGGGGCTGCGGTCGTGGGCGGGCGGCCTTCGGTTCCCAGCGGATGGTTTTCTTTGATTTTCAAATAGCGGAACAGTTGCTCATACGCCTGCCGTACTCTGTGGAAATTTTCGTTGCACCCCGTTCCGGTCGGGAGGTTGTCTCTGATCAGCCTATCCGGGTGCGTTTCCAATGCCCGTTTGCGATAGGCGCCTTTCAGCCCACTGAGCTGCAGATACTCCAGAAATTCCCAGGAGATATTCAAATGAGCGCCAAAAAGAATTTCACAAGATCGGAGGAGTTGTCGTTCTTCTATTTTTGCATCCATCCAACCCTTCGCTTGCTGTGAAAAAACAGCTTGTTAATGCTCGTTTTGTTTTAGGGCCTTTCAGCAAACAACTTGAACCTCTTGCATCTCGCCTTCGAACCAACTTTGGCTGCGGCTCAATCGCCCAATCTTCGCCGTCCCCCTGCTACGCCGGCGAGGCCTGCGATTTTACACTGATCACCACGAATGACGACCCGTCGAGAATCGAGGAAAGCCTAATAGCTTCAAGATTATTTTCATACAGTATTCCTGTGCTAAGCCCAAGCCGTTTGAGCACCTGCATGCAGGTATTTCCATCGCCCTTTTCGTAGGCAATGACGATCTGGA
>JAFLKR010000162.1 GCA_019163135.1 Desulfobulbaceae bacterium
GGAATCAGCAAAATGCGATGTTGCTGAAAAAAAGATACCGGTTGATTGATCAGCGTACTGTTTTCCGGAAGTTTGTTCAGGTCGACGTTGAATCGGATCAACTGGCTATAATCGAAAACCGGGCGGGATCGACTGTCTTCAACAACGTACTGGGCAGCTCCCTTGTTGTCCAAAATCCGCAGGGCGATGCCCGCCGCCTGCCTGCCGTGTTCTTCTCCTTCAAGCAGCATCCCGCCGACGATGCCATGGCCCAGACGCGTTTCATGCATGGCATAGACCGGGACTGGACTGGCGCTGACAATCAAATGGGTGCTCTCGGTGCGGGTCAGCGATCTGCCTGAATTGTCGGTGACATAGGTAAGCAGCAGCACCAAGGCGTCCGCAGGCAGGGATTGCAGTTGGCCAACCAGTTCCTCAACGGTTCCATCCGGGGTGTAGGCAATGTTAACTTTGTTTTTGAATTGATCGGCCACGGCAGCCATGTCCCTGCGAACAGCCAGACCGCTTGCGGTATAGTCATGAACCACCAGCACCGACTTGGTTTTGGGGTGGAGAGTCAGCGCCAGATCGAGCGTGCCTGCCATATCCTGCACCTCGGCAACGCCGGCCATCTGCGCCTGCCCCCGGATCATTTCCGGAATATAGCCGTTGATGCCGGCCAGAACGACCGGAACGCCGGGAAACAATTCCTGCCGAGACCTGGTCATCAGATCCAAAGCGGGATTATCCAGCACGAAAACAAGATCGAACGGCTTTCCCCGATATTTATTTTGCAGATACTGCCGAATGAATGCCAGATGCTCCAGCTTGGAAAACCGTTTAGTATCGAGATGTTCAACGGCCGGAACCAGGAAGGGATAACGCTCCTTGAGGGTTGCGACTATCCCGGCGAGTTCATTGTCCGACCAATCTTCGCCCTGATGATAGGAATTCAGGATCAAAATTTCCGGTAACGGTTCCTCGTCGCCCCAGGTCAAGTTGCCACGGCCCAGAAGCCAGAGTGCCGCCAGGACAAATATCAAAATGGCCATCTTGGGGAATCGTATAAGATAGGCACAATGGGGCATGACGACTTGCCTCGTTGAAAATTGTTATGGGGTTGCAACAAGTTGGCGTTCAAACGGTTAAGCCAACTAAAGGCTGCTCTTCTCCACACTGCCCCTGAGGGATCGTAAAAAACGCTTCAAACGTACTCAAAAAAATAAGAAAGAAAAACCGGCGGTGGGCCTTGTCAGGGCGCTAACAATCCAATATTCCGCATTTCACTAATCAAACGTTCTTTTTCGATGGGCTTAACAATATAGGAGGTGGCTCCTCCATTAAAATATGCCTTCACCACTGTTTTGGCATCGTCCAAAGCCGAAATCATAATAACCTTCACTTCTTCCGAACCAACAATTCCCAGGGAGTTTTCCATCTCACGAATTTTAACCAAGGCCTCATTGCCATCCATAATCGGCATCATAATATCCATGCAGATAAGGTCATAGGGTTGCTGCTGGCGCCAGGCCACCCGAAAGGCCTGCACCGCTTCTTCACCGTTAACCACAATATCGACCACACCATAATGCTCTAAAACATCACGAATCACCTGCCTGACCATGAAATCATCTTCTGCTATTAAAATTCTAAGTTTGGACCTTTCGTCATGTGGCATCGCCATCCCCCTTCATGTTTTTCAACCTTTAAAAAATTTTGCATAATGTATATGGAAATTTTCAACTCAACAAACAAACAACCTTTTTTTCTTTTATAAAAAAATCATGCTCTGAAGAAAGTCGGTCGATATGTATCTGCTCTAATTTTTTATCTTTTCTTATATTCATCAATAAACATAAAAGTTCGTCGGCTAAATTAATTGCTCCTATCTCAATGGCCAAATCCTTCAGCTGGTGTACATCCTGTTCAACAATATTATAATCACCATCAGCAGCAGCAACACTATTGCTCAGCTTTTCGACGGTACTGACCACTCTCTTTAAAAAATAACGTATCCGACCTACTATCACTTCACGATTCCCATCAGCCTTGAACAATGCCTCCTCCTCATCGAAGATAATTCCTTTAAAAATAGGAGAACCTGCCCCCTTACCCCCAATTACTTCAGATCGACAACTTTTTCTGTTAGACATATCACGAATATACTTCAACGTTATCGAAACGAGCTGGTTAAGGTTAAAGGGTTTTGCAATAAAATCATCCATCCCTGCGTTTAAACATTTCTGCCGTTCAAAATCGCTGGCAAAGCCAGTCAGGGCAATAATCGGCAGATGCTGCCCTTCCTCCGTACACTTCTTGCTTTCATTCTCCCTGATTTTGCTTACGACCTCGTAACCGCTCATATCCGGAAGCTGCAAATCTAAAAAAACGAGGTCAAAGCATCTGTTTTCAATTTCTTGCAATGCGGCCCTTCCATTTGAAACAATAACGACGGCATAGCCTTCGTGTTCCAGTATCTCCTGAATAACCCACTGGTTGACCTGATCATCCTCGACGACCAAAACAGTCACGACCTTGTCGCCCTGAGGCTCGGATGAGTAGAGAGCCGTATTCACATGGCCACCGCCTTCCTTCTCGGCCCCACTGCGCTCGGCATCAAACCGGCATCTAAAATGAAACGTGCTCCCCTGGTTCGGTTCGCTGACTACCCACAAACGCCCCTGCATCAAAGCAACGAGTTTACTGCAAATATTCAACCCCAACCCCACCCCCCCGAATTTACGGGTGGTGGAGCTGTCCGCCTGGGCAAAGGCTTCAAAAATGAGCCCCATTTTTTTCTGGTCAATACCAATACCGCTGTCCTGCACAGAGAAATGGAGAAACTGGCATTCCCGCTCCACGCTGATCGAGTCCGGATTTTCCTCGGTCGAACATTGGCACCTGATAGCGACCTCTCCGTATCGGGTGAATTTGATAGCATTCGACACCAGGTTTAAAATGATTTGACGCAAGCGATTCGGATCACCGACGACAGCATTGGGCACCTCGTCGTCGACAGCAGAGGTGAGTCGAATTTTTTTCTCTTCTGCCTGGAAATGCTGGAGATCAACAACTGATTTTATGACCATCCTCGGATCAAACGAAATCGATTCCAAAACCAGCTTTCCGGCTTCAATTTTGGAGAAATCGAGAATATCGTTAAGAAGATTGTGCATAATAACCGTAGAGATGCGCGCCATCTCCAAATACGCCTTTTGTTTTGGGAGGAGTTCCGTATCCAAAACAAGATTAAGAAGGCCTATGGCGCTGGTCATTGGCGTACGAATTTCATGACTCATGTTGGCAAGAAACGCCCCTTTGGCTACATTGGCGTTTTCGGCAAGCAATTTGGCCTCTCGCAGGGAATTCTCCAGACTTTTCCGCTCTTCGATTTCCCGCTTAAGCTTCTGGTTCGCTTCTGTTAAGGAGCGCGTCCGTGTTTCCACCAACTCTTCCAGATGCTCCCGGTAGGCCTCTAATTGCATTTGCTTATTCTGCACATCCTGCAGCAATCTTCTCTTTTCAAGACCTTTAAGGATTGTAAAATCAAGCTCCTGGAAATTAATTGGTTTTTGTAAATAATTAAAAGCTCCTGCCTCCATGAAATCTATGGCAGTTTTGATATCGCCATAACCGGTTACCACAATACTTTGCATAGTCGGGTCAATTTTGATCGCCCTTGCAATGATTTCATAGCCATCCATGCCTGGCATTTTAAAATCAGTTATCATAATATCGATTTCTTCGCGCTGCAGAATTTCAAGCGCCTCTATCCCTGAAGAGGCCGAGTACACCTCGTAAGACATTTTTTTTAATCTAAGAGTAAACAGATCGAGGTTGACTGGATCGTCATCAACAATAAGCAGTTTAGCCTTTATCATGGCAAACCTTTGCAGCTGATTTTAAGAATAACGAAAAAATATTTGTTTTTCATTGGCCATCATTGCTACCTGCCTTTCTTCCCTGGTCAGTTAACGCGCGGTTCTCTCGTCAAGCACCTGCCTGATCAGCAACGCTATCTCTTTTCGCACCAGAGGTTTCATGGCAAATCCTTTTATGCCCATTGCTCTTGCCTTCTCTTCTGAAATAAGGCTGCTGTAACCGGTACAGAGAATGACGGGAAGATCAGGCCGCAACTGCAGCATTTTCAGAGCCAGATCACTACCCGTCATCCCTGGCATGGTCTGGTCGGTGATCACCACGTCGAACTGATCGGGCTGGTTCTGAAAAGTATTCCAGGCTTCCAGGCTGCTGGTCCGCACCGTGACCGCATAGCCAAGGCGTTCGAGTACCGCTTTGCCTAATTCGACCAGGAGCTCTTCGTCGTCAATAAACAAAATGCGCTCCTTCCCTGCCTGAATGGTCTCTGCGGTTTTGCTGGCAACGGCCGCCGGCTGTTCAATGGCCGGAAAAAAAACCTGAAAGACCGTCCCTTTTCCAGGGGCCGTTTCACAGGTTACAAAGCCACCGTACCGTTTGATAATGCCATGGACAATGGCCAGCCCCATGCCGGTCCCCTTGCCGACCTCCTTGGTCGTAAAATAAGGATCGAAGATCTTCTCGCGAATTTCTACGGGAATGCCCGGACCTGAATCACCGATAGTGAGCACCACAAAACTACCCGGCTGCACCCCCACCTGGTTGTGGAGATCTTCCGGGGAAAGTTCACAGTCTTTCAAGATAATTTCGAGGATGCCGCCCTGCACTTCCATGGCATGGTAGGCATTGGTGCAGAGATTCATCAGAATTTGATGCACCTGGGTAGGGTCGGCGACAATGGATTTCGTGGTGGTGTGGATCTGTTGCTTGATGATGATGGTTGAAGGGAGGGAAGGCCGGAGAATTTTTATGGCTTCCCTGATAATAATGGCAGGCTGGAGGGCAACATCTTCGGTGGCGGCCTGGCGGCTGAAGGCAAGAATCTGTTTGACCAGGCCGGCGGCTCTGTTGCTTGCTTCCATGACCTTATCCAGATAGTTGACGGCAATGGATTCGGGCGGGATGGAATCGATAGCGATCTCGGTATAACCGAGAATCGCGCCGAGAATATTATTGAAGTCGTGGGCGATGCCGCCCGCCAGGGTGCCGATGGCTTCCATCTTCTGGGCTTGAAGGAGTTGAGCGGTAAGTTTCCGTTTTTCCTCTTCGGCCCGTAGACTGTCGATAACTTTCCAGACCGCATCCATCAATAACGAGATCTGCAGAATATCGGCTTGCTCATAATCCGTTGCCTTGTTCGCCAAACCGACCACGCTGACAATGCGCTCCCCCTTGAAAATCGGGATAGTGATGAATTTTAAAAGCGGCACATGACCTTCAGGGTAGCCCTTTTTCAACGGGTGGGCGGCTTGAAAATCGTTGACGATAAGCGGTTGACGCTGCCGAACCGCCTCGCCCCAGATACCGGTCTGGTCTAATTGGTAGCAAGTCTGCGGGTTGACCACCGCGCATGCCGGCAAGACGTCCTTGGACCAGGAGTTGAGCACAAGTTCCTGGCGCTCTTCAAAATAATGGTAAATGTAACCAATTTTGCTGCCGGTCAGTTGAAGGGCTTGCTCCAACGCATAATCGAGAAAATCCTGGACGTTCTCGGCAGGGTGCTGGAGAATATCGACCAGCCTTCTCAAGCGCGATTCGTTGAGTCGGATTTCCTCCTCGGCTTGCTTGCGCTCGGTGATGTCGATGAAGGTGCAGGCAAAGGTGTTAGGCAATGGCTGGAAGGCCGATACCTCAAAATGCTTATGCAGATCAACGGAATAGTTCTCGAAGTGGAGCGGTTTACCGGTAAGGGCTACCTG
>JAFLKR010000213.1 GCA_019163135.1 Desulfobulbaceae bacterium
CATCCCGGCCGTGGCCATGGCCGAGACCTGGTTCCTCACCCCGGAGGACTATCCCGCCTACCAACTGCTGCGCGCCATTGACACCAACAGCTCGCTCTGTCGCCTGCCGCCGGCGGAAACCGTAACCGCCGACGCGCACCTGCTGTCCCCCTCCGAGTTGGCCCGCCGCTTCCAGCTTTGGCCCGAGTGCCTGGCCGAGAGCCCCCGGATCGCCGCCCGCTGCGACTTTCGCACCCCGTTCACCGGCCTGATCATGCCGCCTTGGGATAACAACAAAGATCCGGAGACCCACCTCCGTCAGGCGGCCTACGAGGGCGCGCTAAACCGGTACCCCGCTCCCCTGTCGTCCGCAGTGACCACTCGGCTCGACCACGAGCTGGCCACCATCGCCGCCATGAATTTTTCCTCGTACTTCCTGGTGGTGCGCGACATCGTCGGCCCGGTGGCCCGCACCTGCGGCCGCGGCTCCGGCGCGGCCTCTCTGGTCGCCTACTGCCTGGGCATCACCAATGTCTGCCCCCTTCGCTACAATCTCTACTTTGAGCGCTTTCTCAACCCCGGCCGCACCGACGCCCCGGACATCGATATCGATTTCGCCTGGGATGAGCGCGATGGCATGCTGGCCTCGGTGCTGGCGCGGTTCGGCTGCCAAACGGCCATGGTCGCCAACCATGTCGCCCTCCAGCCCCGAATGGCGATCCGCGAAACCGCCAAGGTCTTTGGCATTCCCGGTGGCGAGATCAGCCGGATCACCCAAAAACTGCCGTGGATCTGGCGAGCCGATGCGGACGAAACCGGCTATCTGGAACAAGTGCAGGATCTGCCCCAGATGCGGGGCCTCGATCTCTCCGGCCCCTGGCCCGAGATCATGCGGCTGGCGGCCAAGATCAGCGGCAGCCCCCGATATCTCTCGGTGCATCCCGGCGGGGTGATCATCACCCCCGGTCCGGTGACCGATTATGTGCCGGTGCAGCGCGCCCCCAAGGGAGTGCCGATCATCCAGTGGGAAAAAGACGGGGCCGAAGCCGCCGGGTTGGTGAAGATCGATCTGCTCGGCAACCGTAGCCTCGGGGTCGTCCGCGATGCGATCCAGCAAGTGCGGGCAAGCGGCACGCCCTTTGCCGAGCAGGAATGGCAGCCGGAAGACGATGCCGCGACCCAAGCCACCATCGCCCAGGGCCTGACCATGGGCTGTTTCTACATTGAAAGCCCGGCCACCCGCCTCTTGCAGCAGCGGGCGGGACGCGGCGATTTCGAACACCTGGTCATCCACTCCTCGATCATCCGGCCGGCGGCCAACGAATGCATCCGCGAATACCTGCGCCGCCTCCACGGCGGTCCCTGGGAGCCGCTCCACCCACTGATTGCCGGGGTGCTCGACGACACCTATGGAATCATGGTCTATCAGGAAGACGTCTCGCGGGTGGCGGTCCAGTTTGGGTTTTCCCCTGCCGATGCCGACCGGTTACGCAAAATCATGTCGAAAAAAGACAAGCAGCTCCAGCTCAAAGATTATCAACGCCAGTTTTTCGAGGCCGCCGCTGAGCGCGGGGTGGCAGAACCCGTCACCGCCCGGATTTGGGCGATGATGATGAGCTTTGACGGCTACTCCTTCTGCAAGCCCCATTCGGCGAGCTATGCCCGGGTTTCTTTTCAAGCCGCCTATCTCAAAACCCATTTCCCGGCACCATTCATGGCTGCGGTAATCTCCAACCAGGGCGGCTTCTACTCGACCTTTGCCTATGTCTCCGAGGCCCGCCGCCTGGGTCTGACCCTCCTGCCCCCGGATGTCAACCACAGCGAACTTGCCTGGCAGGGCTGCGGCCAACAGGTGCGGGTCGGTTTAATGGCCATCGCCCGACTCGGTGGCGCTACGAGCGGGCGCATCCTCAGCCAGCGGCAACAGCGACCCTTTACCTCAATGGTTGATTTCCTCCAGCGGGTCCAGCCCGGCGAGGACGAGGCCAACGCCCTGATCCACTCCGGGGCCCTTGATGGCTTGCATCCGGAGGCAGGCACGAACCGGGGCGTCCTCGTCTGGCTCCTGGCCGGCTGGCAGAAACGACGCCAAAGCGCCTGCGCCTCGCTCTTTCCCCTGAACCCCAAGCCCCCGCCCCTGCCTCCGGAAGACCGGCGCGAGCGATTACGCCACGAATACCGGGCGCTGGGCTTTCTCTGCGCCACCCACCCCATCACCCTCTTCAGCGAACAACGGCAGCGAGCCGGGGCCGTCCTGGCCAGGGAGTTGATCGGACTGCCGGTGGTCAACGGCGGGCAACGGCGGCGAATTCGATTCCTCGGCTGGCTGATTACCGGCAAGATCATCGGCACTAAATCCGGCGCGCCCATGGAGTTCCTCACCTTTGAGGATGAAACCGGGCTGGTGGAGTGCACCTTTTTTCCCCAGGTCTATGCCCAGACCTGCCATCTGCTCGCCAACCGGGGCCCGCTGCTGCTGGAGGGCTACCTGGAAGAAGAATTCGGAGCCCGCACCCTCACGGTAGAACGCGCCGCCGGCCCGCAAACCCATTTTTCATTGGAACAGATCCGCAGACAGGCAGTAGGAGCCCGAAGCGCCCGACCCGCAAATCTCGATTCGAGACACAGGACAGCGCCAGCGCAGGGGGCAGCCGACCTCAATATCGCCACTGAGGTGCCCAATGGCGAGTTGAGGTTCTCCTGTAACTAATGACAGCAATCGAGACCGACACCGATATCTGCTTAAAGAAAAAGAACCTGCCCCGCCAACAAAGTTTCCACGTCAGATTTTCACGGGAAAGACAGGTTCCTCATTAACGATCTGCGCGGGAACCGCCTTGACCCCCTTCGGCAACAACAAGCCATCATCGATGATTTTAAACTTCCACAGCGGCAGGCCCAGCGACGTTTTACTCAGCGTGGCTGACTCCGGGCTCTGGGTCACATCGATTCTGCTAGTATCGTTCGCTGTCATGAATACCGTTGAAGTATTAGCGACCACCGCCGCCATCAGGGCGGCACTGGGCCCGTTACCGATGGAAATAATATCGGCATAGGTCGTGGCCGTCGAATCCAGGAGATTATAATTAGCCGCATCGGCACCGCTCAAGGTGATGCCCAAAATCCGCACCCTCTTGCCGGTGCCGGCGAACGGTGTATCGAAAGCACCGGTAGCTGTGGCCACGCCCAACGCATCCCCGTTCACTATGCCGGTAAAGCCCGCTCCGCCGGTGTTGAGAGTGGCGGCGGTGGTGGCGTCATAGACCTTGTTGTCGGCGGTGATGCCGGTGATCGCGGTGAGGCTTGCCTTGGTGATCACGCCGGTGATGTCGTTGACCAGGTTGACCGTATAGTTGTTGCCGCTGTTGCCGTCGCTGAGGGTATAGCCATTGACCATCAAGGTTTTACCGGTACCGGCGTTTTTATTGTCGTAGGTCTCTATCAGGCCGATGAGGGTATCGCCGGCTTGCAGGCCGTTATAGGTTGGCGTGACCGCCGCACTAGTGGTGCCGTCATAGGTTTTACTGTTGGTGGCCGCCGTGATGGTGAGCGCTGCCGGGGTGATGGTGAGTTGCCCATTGCCATAGCTGATATCGTAGTTGCCGGAGGTGTAGCCGCCGGGAGCGATACCGTAGCTGCTGACATTCCTTGCCCCTTGCGAACTGCCGCCGTAGGTCAGAGCGCCGCCGAGGGCCGAAGAACCTTCACCCGTGGCAAAGCCGGTATAGGTCACGCCATTGCCGCCGACATAAGTGGTGCCGTCATAGGTTTTGGTCAGGTCGTTGGCGGTTACCGTAAGGGGTGCCTTGGTAACAATTAATGTCCCGGCTATGGTGCTGGCAAGTTGCATTCCCCGTTGTGCGGCGTCACTTCCACTGCCGAGGTTGAAATTGAATGCGTTACTGTAACTCCCCACGTCAACGTGATTGGATGAATTCAGCGACACATTATGCAATGCGGGCGAGGGGTTGGAAAGCACGGGGTCGGCCAGCCCATAAGAGGCCAGGGAAGAAGTTATCTCCGTGGAATCTATATAGACTCGGGCTGTCTGCGATGACGTCGGCAACGCGCCGAGGGGATCGGTGCCATAGACTCTCGTTTGGGTGACATCCGTGCTCCAGGTTGGCTGCACCCGGTACAGCATGCCGCTGCCCGTGCCAGGAATGACTGTTTTCGCGCCATTAATCGGAGCGAAGGTGACGGTACCCAAGGCCTGATCGATGGAGAAATCGAAACTGTACCGGCGAAAATCCAGCGGGGTAATAACGCCTATATCATTCTCGTTGGTCAACGGGTTTTCGGAAAAGATCTGCCAGCGTCCCCCATTGGTCACAATCGGCGTGGCGCTGCCGGTACGGTTAAAATAGTGATCTTCGGCAATCAGGACGACTTCCCCGCCGAGGTCGTTGTTGACGATCACTGCATTTTGAATAATATCGGGATCTTTAGCCACGATGGTGACCTTGTTGCCCTTGCCGCCGGCATTAGGGAAGGTCATGGACGGGATTTCAACATCATGCTTGGTGATCACCACGGTCACATCCCCGCCCGTGCCGCTCAGATTGAAGGCTGAGCCACCACCGGCAAGGCTCTTGCCGTTCAAATTAGCCACGAACAACTGGTTGAACAGAGCAGTACCCGTGGTCGGCATGACCTGGTCGCCTGTCACCGAGGAGGCGATACTTTTGTCGATACTTCCTGCCTGGACAAAGACATTCGCCGTGTGTGTGCCGTCGCCGACCCGGCCGCTGGTGGTTAGATGGCCTATACTCGCCTGGCTGCCGACACCGCCATAACTGCCACCGGCACCGTCTTCCATGGACAACTCGCCGCCGACCACCACCCGGATGTCGCCGGTGATGGTGTGGTTAGTGGTTCTGCCGGGATCGACATTCATGTGGCCGATCAGCGCGGGGGCAGCGAAGACGGCTGCGCCGCCGCCCTTCATTTTCAAATCCCCGGCCACGTTGACGTTTATGTCGCCGGCAATATCGTTGTTGTTAAAGCTTCCGCCATTGCCGACCTGGACGCTCCCCCAATAACCACCAAACCCGGCTACAGTAGACGCGGCCATAGACATGTCCCGGTCGACGGTTACATTGATATTGCCGCTAATGGTTCCGCTGGCAGGCAGAATGGGCATGTCGGACCAGGCATTGCCGCCGTGGCCGATCTTGGCGCTATGACTTTGGCTACCCGCCGTCAGAATAAGGTCGCGTCCAGCATGCACCGTGATATTGCCGGACTTGTCGACCCCTCCAAGAACGCCGTGGCCGATGGAAGACTGAGCTTCAGTAATGTTGTACCTCTGGCCGCCGGTTAAGGTGACGTCGTCCGTGGTGGTGATGTTGATATTGCCGCTCAACGGGCAGAGGTCAATTATGCCGCCGTTACCCACCAGGGCGTAGGGAAGTCCTGCTCTAGAGCTCGACGAACCGGGCATTTGTATCCCGGCGGTCACCTCAAGGCTGGCTACCTGTATTTCGATATTACCGCTGATCCCAGCCGTCAGATTCGTGAAATTTCCAGTAGTCAAATTCATGGCGTTCCTGCCGCCATGGCCGATCTGAGCATAGCTGCCCCTGGTATCTGTAAAGTTATAATAGTTGAGGTTTCCGCCAGGCGGATCGTATGCTCCACCCAGCACCTGCACGATGCCCTTGGCCTGCGCCTTGATGTCGCCGGTAATCTGTTCACCCGCCAACTGGTTACCGTGATACCCCAGCATCGCCCAGGCATACGCTACGTTGCTGCCTTTAAGCGTCA
>JAFLKR010000139.1 GCA_019163135.1 Desulfobulbaceae bacterium
TATTATTTTAGCATGTTAGCACGAATAAAATACCTATACCGACATTCAAGATATTTTAAAATTTCATATTTGTACTTTTTTTTTAAAAAAAAATACAAATATGTTTGTTAGTATGCAAAAATGAAAAGAACCCCCCAACCCTGAGCCCTTGGGGCCAAAAGAATCGTTGCAACAGTTGCAAAAATTGTAAAAGATATGACACAGGCCATTAAGGCCACACGACATGACCAGCATCCTTTTCTCGAAGGGAGCCACCGCATGCCCACCACCCATCCCGAACACCCGACTGCCGACAAACGATGGTTACTCGTTGACTTGGCCATGCAACGCCTCGATCACCGACCGGATGCTCTTATCGAAACCCTGCATGCCGCCCAAGATGCCTTTGGCTATCTCGAAAACGATACCCTCCGCTACATCGCTACCCGACTCAATCTCCCGCCCAGCAAGGTCTACGGGGTCACCACCTTTTACAATCATTTCGACACCAAGCCCAAAGGCGACCATACCCTGGTCGTCTGCACCGGCACCGCCTGCCATGTTAAAGGCAACGATCGGCTCCTTGCCTGGATGAACGAGCAATATGGCCTGCGTCCTGGCGAAACCACCCCGGACAACCGACTTTCACTGGTCGAGGTTCGCTGCGTGGGGGCCTGCGCCCTGGCACCGGTAATCCTCGCAGACGGCCAAATCACCGGCAAAACCGATCTTGAGAAAACAACAGCAATCATTGAGGAGTGGCTGGATAATGCCTCGTGAAGAGCTCAAACAATCCGGAGAAAGACAGCGGCAATTCCTGAATGGTTTTGCCCACCATATCCTGGTCTGTACCGGGCTGGGCTGCTTGCATAACGACGAGATCATCCGGGCCTTGGGTGAAGTGATCGCGACCCAGGGCCTGGAACATCACATTCTGGTAAGAAAGGTGGGATGTATGGGACTCTGTGCCTTAGGGCCGATGGTCCTTATCCTGCCCGAGGAAATTTCTTACCAAAGCGTGCACCCCAGAGATGCGGCCGAGATCATCGCAGCTCTGGGTAAAGAGCCGGTGCAACGGCTGTTGCTGCCTCCGAACCTCCCTTTTTTCTCTCGGCAGCAAAAAAATGTGCTCGCTCTCTCCGGACGAATCGACCCGGAAAATATCGATGATTACCTCGCGGTTGGCGGGTACAATGCGGCGATTACAGCACTTACCGAGATGCGGCCCGGCGATATTGTCCGCCAGATCCAGGAGAGCGGCCTGCGAGGCCGAGGCGGGGCCGGATACCCCACCGGTCTGAAGTGGTCGACGGTTGCCAAGGCACCGGGGTCTCAAAAACATGTAGTCTGCAACGCCGACGAGGGCGATCCCGGCGCCTTCATGGACCGGTCCGTTCTGGAGAGCACCCCCCATTCGGTGCTGGAAGGGATGATCATCGCTGCTTATGCGGTTGGTGCCTCCAATGGCTACATTTATGTACGGGCCGAATACCCGCTGGCGGTGAAACGTCTGAAACTTGCCATCCGCGAGGCTAAGCGGCATAACCTGCTGGGTCATGCCATCTGCGGCGCGGCCTTTGACCTTAATCTCGAAATTCGACTCGGTGCGGGCGCCTTTGTTTGCGGCGAGGAAACCGCCCTGATCGAATCCATCGAGGGCAGGCGCGGGATTCCCCGACCCCGACCGCCCTACCCTGCCGAACATGGACTCTGGGGACACCCCACCCTGATCAACAATGTTGAAACCTTCGCCAACATCCCTCTGATCATCGAACGAGGGGCCGCTTGGTTCGCCAACTTAGGCACGGAGAAAAGCAAAGGTACCAAGGTCTTTGCTCTCACCGGCAAGATCAAACACACCGGCCTTATCGAAGTACCCATGGGCACGACCCTACGTGAAATCGTCTTTGAGATCGGCGGCGGCATCCCCGGCGGCCACACCTTCAAGGCCATCCAGACCGGTGGACCGTCGGGGGGATGCATCCCGGCCGAGCACCTGGACACCCCGGTCAGCTACGAAAGCCTGAACGAACTGGGATCGATCATGGGCTCAGGCGGCATGATCGTCATCGACGAGACCACGAGCATGGTTGAGATCGTTAGATATTTTATGCAATTCTGCATGGATGAGTCCTGCGGCAAATGCAACCCCTGCCGGGTGGGAACAGCCCAGATTCACGGACTGTTGGACAAATTCTGCAACCGGACAGCCACCGAAGCCGATCTCGCCACCCTGGAGATGCTCTGCCAACTGGTGAAGAACACCAGCCTCTGCGGTCTCGGTCAGTCGGCTCCTAATCCGGTGCTCAGTACCCTGCGCTATTTCCGCCAGGAATACCTCGACCGAATAGTGGATCCCGCTCCGCCGCACCTGGAGAACCAGCCATGACCGCCCAGATCATCACCCTGACCATCAACGGCCTGCAGGTCAGTGGCCTGGCCTCCGAGACTATCCTGCAGGTAGCACGGGAGAACAACCTCCCCATCCCCACCCTCTGTTTTCTGGAAGGGCTTTCCACCCAAGGCTCCTGCCGGCTGTGCATGGTCGAGGTCGCCGGCAGCCCCAAACCCCAGCCCGCCTGCGTCACCCTCATCCAGGAAGGCATGGAGATCAGCACCCACACCGAGCAGTTGCTTCACTACCGACGTAAAATCATTGAGCTGCTCTTTTCCGAACGCAACCACGTCTGCGCGGTCTGCGTCTCCAACGGCCACTGCGAGTTGCAGGACCTGGCCCGCGAGCATGGGGTGGATCATATCGATTTCCCCTACCGCTACCCCGCCATGACCGTCGACGCCTCCCACAGCCGCTTTGTCCTCGACCACAATCGCTGCATCCTCTGTACCCGTTGCGTCCGCGTCTGCGGGGAGATCGAGGGCGCGCACACCTGGGATGTCAAAAACCGTGGCATCCGCAGCCTGATTGTCGCGGACTTCGACACCCCCTGGGGCAGTTCCACCACCTGCACCGGCTGCGGCAAGTGCGTCCATGTCTGCCCGACCGGAGCCCTGTCTGAAAAGGGCAAATCCGTGGCCGAGATGCTTAAAAAACGGCCTTCCCTCCCCTATCTTGTAGCCAATCGCACCCTGGAGCATTAATGAAAAAGCTGCGACTCGCCACCCTCTGGCTCGACGGTTGCTCCGGCTGCCATATGTCACTGCTGGATATGGACGAACGACTGCTCGACCTGGCCGCTTCAATCGATTTTGTCTACAGCCCGCTGGTGGACGTCAAGACCTTCCCCGAGACGGTGGATGTCACCTGCATCGAGGGAGCGGTCAGCTCAGCCGAGGACGAGCACAAACTGCGGACGGTGCGCGAGCGGACCGCTCTGCTGATTGCCCTCGGCGACTGCGCGGTTACCGGCAATGTCCCGGCCATGCGCAACAGTTGCGGCATCGGCCAGGTGATGACTACCGTCTATTGCAAACGCGAGGCGCTCAATCCGCAGATCCCGGCAACCGGGCTGCCCACCTTGCACGACCAGGCCCTGCCCCTGCACAGTTTTGTCAAGGTGGATCTCTTCATCCCCGGCTGCCCGCCCAGCGCCGACACGCTATTTTCCGCGCTCACCGCTTTGATTGAAGGCCGGGCCGCCGATCTGCGGCTCAACACCCGTTTCGGAGCTTAGAACCTGCCATGGAACAACGCCTTACCATCGAGCCGGTCACCCGGATTGAAGGCCACGCCAAAATCAGCCTGCTGCTCGGTCCCACAGGTCGGGTCGATGAGGCCCATTTTCAGGTGACCCAGATCCGAGGTTTTGAAAAATTTGTCGAAGGGCGGCCATTTTTCGAGATGCCCTCCCTGACCGCCCGGACCTGCGGCATCTGCCCGGTCAGCCACGAACTGGCCTCCTCCAAAGCCTGCGACCAGTTGCTGGCGGTCACTATCCCCCCAACTGCGAAAAATTTGCGGAGAATCCTCAACCTCGGCCAGCTCATCCAGTCCCATGCACTGAGTTTTTTTTATCTTTCCGCCCCGGACCTCCTCCTGGGCATGGATCATCCCCCGGAAACGCGCAATTTCTTCGGGATTGCCGCCAGTGATCCCCAATTCGCCAGGGACGGCATCAGGTTGCGCCAATTCGGCCAACAAGTAATCGAGCGGCTGGCGGGCCGACGAATTCACCCGGCTTGGGTGGTTCCTGGCGGGGTCAACACCCCATTGGCGGAAACCGCAAGGGCGGCCATCCTCGATGAGATTGCCGAAATCAAGGCGCTGGCGTGCAACCATCTGGAGCGATTCAAGCAAACCCTCGCGCAGCACGAGGAGCACATCCGGGTCTTTGCCCGCTTCCCCAGCCTGTTCCTGGGACTTGCCGGCCAGGACGGCAAGCTCGAATATTACGACGGTTTGGTCAAGATCATCGATTCCGCCGGCGTTACGATCGCCGACCACCTTGATCCCAGCGACTACCAGACCTTCATCGGTGAAGCGATCGAGCCCTGGACCTATCTCAAGTTCCCCTACTACAAGCCCCAGGGATATCCCGGCGGGATGTACCGGGTCGGACCGCTGGCCCGCCTTAACATCGCCACCCATTGCGGCACCGACTTAGCCGACCGGGAACTGCAGCACTTCCGGGCCCTTGAGCAAGGGCCGGTGTCCAGCTCCTTCCATTACCATTACGCCCGACTGATTGAAGTCCTCCATGCGGTGGAGATGATCGAAAACCTGTTGGCCGACCCGAAAATCCTCGACAGGAATGTCCGTGCTGTGGCCGGGGTCAACTGCCTTGAAGGAATCGGCATGACCGAGGCCCCGCGCGGCACCCTCATCCACCATTACAAGGTCAATGGCGATGGCCTGATCGAGTGGGCTAATCTGATCATCGCCACCGGGCACAACAACCTGGCGATGAATCAAGGCATCCTGCAGGCAGCACAGCACTATATTAATGACGGTGCAATTCAGGAAGGCGTACTCAACCGGATCGAAGCCGTGATCCGCGCCTTTGACCCCTGCCTGGCCTGCTCCACCCATGCAGTCGGCACCATGCCCCTGATGGTGGAACTCCTCGGGCCTGGGGGTATCCTCGTCGACCGGGTTTGGCGCTGACCTGCGACGCAGCTCGCCCCCCGGCACCAGGATGTCGCCTGTCCACCCTTCAGGAATTATTAATAAATACTCAATCCTATTCTGGTATTCAGTGCTTGGCCTCGGTCGGGGCCGTGCTACGCTCCGTCTATTTATTTAAACTGACCGACCAATAGCTGGAGATAACCATGGCGGTGAGCGAAGCGCGGATGCCGGGCACTTATTGGGCCGACCGAAAGAAGGAAAAATCAAGAGGTTCTCTGTGAAAACCCCGATCGAGTTCAAAATGACCAGGGAAGGTTGAGGGACGAAGAAAGCGGCAAGCATCCTTCGAGGCGGAATGGTTTATAATCAAAAGGGTAAACAACGATGGATATCACCCCCCCTGACCGAAGCTGATCTACCGCAATTGCTCGCCCTGCAAAAAGAACTGCTCGACGAAGGCGGCAACCTCGACAGGATGCGCGAACTCTTCGCCGTTATCGACAAAGACCCCAACTACGCCCTGCTGGGCGCTCAAAAGGAAGGTTGCCTGGTGGGTTCACTGGTCGGGATCGTCTGCCACGATCTGATCGGCAGTTGCATCCCGTTCATGGTCGTTGAAAACGTCATTGTCGCCAAGGGGTTTCGCAACCA
>JAFLKR010000037.1 GCA_019163135.1 Desulfobulbaceae bacterium
GGTTCTGCGGATTGGCGGTGCCAATACCGACATTGCCAGTGCCATTGACTATCAAGGTAGCCGGGGTGCTCGTTTGGTCGTTACCATTAATCTGCAATTCTGCGCCATTGACAATTTGGGTGGGATTGGTACCGATCTTGACCTGGGCCGTGGCGGCAAAGGGTAGGCCAAGGAGCAGGCATCCTGCTGTCAACTGTTTGATATATTTATATTTCATTGTTCTGATTACCCTGGTTATTTTGTTTGCATGATGGTGTCGACAGGGCCCGCTCCATACACTGGTTGCTCCTGACCGGCCCATGGCTACCGGATTTCTTATTGTAGCCATTTGAACAGGCTCTCGTCAAACTTCATGCGCAGCCGGATGTACGGGCCTTGCTCCATGACCTCGTCCCCGGCCAGATCTTTATTGTCAAATCCCTGGAGGTTATAGCCCACGGTCAGCCAGACGTTGTCGGCAAACTGATAACCGGCTTCCAGCCCGAGCATGTTCTGGGACTTATTGAATTCTTTTTCAAACAAGGTGGCCACCGAGGCGCCCACATCGATCTTGTCGGTCAGGTCATAGGTTGCCCTGAGGCTGAGCAGATGGGCCGTGAAGGTGTCCTGATAATCGGGATAGTCTTCGCGCACCATTTCACCGGCGTAGCGGCCGCTGAGCACCAACTTGCTCGTTGGCTTGTAGCTTTCGTGGAAGGACCAGATATGGGCGTCGCGGTGTTCGCCGGTCAGATCGCTGTCTTCCGACTTGAATTCGTAGAGGGACAGCAGCGTCCAGGTGTTGGCCGTTGTCTGCCGCCAGGCGGTTCCGGTGCGCAAGCGGTTTTTGGATTCCCGCTTCGCCGTGTCGGTATGGGTATTCTGCCAGTAGGCATCGCTGATCAGAAAGGTGACATCGCTGCTCAGTTTGCACGCATACCCTGCGGTCGCCAGCCAGCCGTCGGTGCTGTCGCTCCCGCGCCACTCCAGCCGGGTCGTGGCCAGATAACTTTTATCGTCGCCGTAGGAGAGGCCGCCGGCAAGGGCTAGGGCCTGGTCGGTCTCGCCCATCACCGGTTGAATCCGCTCGATGCTGGTGTTGATCTTGAACTCCGGGGTGAGCAGCCACCGGTTGCGTAGTCCCATCGCGGCTTCCGCCTCCGGCCCATTGATGCCATTGCCGATGGCCCGATACTCGCTGAAGAGCGAGTGGTTGTCGAGATAGTCGTACTGGATGCCGAGGAAGGTAGTCTTCCGTTCGGTGGGGGTATTGCCGGTCAGCCCGAGGACCGGGTTGACCTTGCCCGTGTCGGTGAAGCCCTGGGAGGCGGTGTCCAGGGTCGAGAGAAATTCGTGGCGGGCATACAACCGGGCCCGGCTCATGATCTGGTAGTTGACCCCCACGCCCAGCATTCGCCGCTCGGCATCGTTCATGGCCTGCTCGTATTCGACGTAGGTGCTGACCTTGGGCCAGAACCCTGGCTGCCAGTCGAGACGGCCGAGCACGCTCTCGGTTTCACGGGTTGTCCAGCTATCGCCGACCCCCTTCAGTTCGTCGGTGGTGTAGCGTCCCGCCACCCGTCCGCGCAGGGAGGGCAGCAGTTGCTGTTCCACCCCGGTGAGCACGCTGGCCCGGTCGCCATTGGTGTTGGTGACTGGCAGGCCGCCCGACAAGGCGGGGCCATCGCCGTCCACCGCCGTGCTGTAGACCACCTCCTCGAACAGGCGGGTTTTTTCGGCCACTTTGTGGGAGGCTGCGGCGCCCATTTCGTTTCTTCCGGCCTGCACCGCGCTGTTGGGGTTGTCGAAACCGGTGTCGGTGTGGACCGCATAGGCCCGTGCTTCCATGGTGTCGGTTTTGTGGGCGATTTCGATTCGGCCCGCCTGGCCGATCTCCCCGGTTCGGTTCCGGGTTTGCGCCACCTCCCCGACCAGGCCGGACGAGGCGCCGAACTTGACTGCGGCGTGGGCGCTCATCAGCTCAAGATCTTTTTCCGGGTGCTCGTCCCGGGCATAGGTGCCGCCCACCGTCAGCCAGTCGGTGAGGGTGACATCGCCGTTGAAACCGTAGACCCACGCATTCTCGGCGCTTGCCGTTTCCCAGGTTACCCGGATGAAGATCGGGTTGAGATCAGGGTCCGCACTGGGTACGGGTTCCGCGAAGAGGAGGGTGGAGCCGAGATCGTCCACGGTGTAATCGACAAACCGGGTGAGGGTGCGGGTGTTGATGATCAGCGCGGGCTGTTGGCGGTCATGGGTGAGCAGCTCGATCTTTTCGCTGTTGCGGACATAGCCCTTGAAGTCCATCGGGTAGGGGCCGGAGATGCCCTGGGCGCGGAACTCGACCACCTGCTGGGTGGAGTCGGTGCTGGCCCCGAAAAAATTGAGCGACACCCGCTCGTTTTCATAGCGACTGCTGGCGCCGTTGAGGCTGCGGCTGTACATTCCCAGTTGGGTATCGTTCACCGGCAGGGTGCGGGCGGCGTTGACCGGCATGGTGGTGTAGTCGCCGTAGAGGATATATGATTTACCCTTGTCGACGCGGATATAGGTCTTGCTGCTCGACTGGGCGTCAAAGCCGCGTACCGAGGAGTCGCCGTATACCGGATAAAATCGATCCGGCTCGATGTCGCGGAAGAGGCGATCATGGGTGTCTTTGTCCGAATCGTAGGCGAGGGTGAGCAGGTAGTCGCCTTTGACTTTGCCCTTGAGGTAGAGGGCGCTTCGCCCCCCGGCCGCCGCGTCGCCAAAACTAAATGTGCTGATTTCCCGTTCAAAGGCATCGAATTTCGAGGTGTCTTTCACCTTGGCACCGTCCAGTTTTGACAGGCCGACCGCGCCCTCGATCACCCCCACCCCGATCAATGGCCGGAGGTGGGGGAGAAAGTCGAGCGCCGCCTCTTTGGCAATAATGCCGCTGCTGATCCGAATCAGGGCCTTGCCCGCCTCCAGCGGCGGCAGCAGATCGAAAACCGCCTCGCCGCCTTCGATAAAGGTCTGGACGCCGGGTTCCTTGGGGTCCAAATCCTGGACATCCCAGCGGCCCAGGGTGGTTTCCAGGGTAATGGGGGTGCGGGCCGAGACCGGAATCCCTTTTTCGTCCACCAGGCGGACGATCAAAGGGGCCGGGGTGGCGCCATCGGCAGGCGAGCCGTCCTTGGGGCCGATGAGCTGCAAGCTGGCAAAGCGGCCCGGTGCCTTGACCTTGATGGTCTTGGTGGCGCGGGCATTGCCGAAGCCGTCGAGTTGTCGGGCCGTCAGTTCGTTTTCGCCGGCCATCAGGCGCACGCCGATGTATTCCCAGGCCTGCAGATGGCGGCTGGCCATGGTTGCTTTCTGGCCGACCTGTTTTATTGATACGGGCTGATTGTTGACCAGCAGTTCAAAGATGCTGCCCGCCGTGCCTTTGATCCGCACCGAAATCTGGTCTGCGGCCAGGGTGTCGCCGTCTTTGAGCTCCAGAAAGTCGAATCCCTCCGGCATTTGCGCCATCAAGGGCTCAAGGTTGACCGTGGTGGTCACACTCACCGGGCCATGATCCTGGTTGAGGATCTGGCGGTTGGTTTTCGGTCCCTCGGTATACACTTTTTCCAGGGTGTCGAGCTTGCCATCGCGTGTGATCAGGCCGCTTGCCGGCCGCGACCGGGTATCGATTGTGTCCGATGGGGTCAGGGAATTGCCCTGTTCCTGCCCCCTCAAGGTGCCGATCAACTCCGGCGCAGTTTTAGCCTTGGTGTTGCGCCGGGTCTCGATCAGCTGCATGACTTGGGGGTTGCATTGGCTCAGGGCAAAGTCGGCCCGGTGGAGTTCGCCTTTTTTGAGGTCGACGAATCGCGACATCGGGTCGCCGGCGTTGCGATTGTCGAGTACCCGGAACACG
Organism: Desulfobulbaceae bacterium; assembly: GCA_019163135.1. GTDB lineage: Bacteria > Desulfobacterota > Desulfobulbia > Desulfobulbales > Desulfobulbaceae > Desulfobulbus. The sequence continues at coordinate 3,860 of JAFLKR010000037.1, forward strand.
GCCCCGGTCGGCACGGTGATCGGGTCCACCCGGAGGACATGCGTTCGGGGTTCAATCCCGTAAAAACTGTATTTGCCCTCTTCGTCGGTGATGACGAAGTCACCGGTTTCAAGAAGCAGGCGGATGCCGGGAACGCCGACCTCCCCCTCATCCTGGTTGCCGTTGCCGTTGCCATCGGTGAACACCTTACCGAGCACAAAGGCCGCGTCCGAGAAGATACCCATGCGCACCGTCACCGTCGCCTGGGCGAGGTTGGATCGGGCCAGGCCCCCGGTAGTGGAGGGATCGGTCGAGCGCAAATGCGCCCGGTTTTCCGCCTTGCCCTGCTGGGCGCCCGCCCCGACCCGGACTCGATAGGTTACTTCCACCTGTTGCGCCGGTGCCAGGTCGCCGATCCGGAAGGTGAGGCTCTTGCCGGCCGCTCCCGCCGGGTCGTCGAGGCGTTGGTTGTCGAGCCGAGCCGTGCCGGGGACATAGGTGAACCCCGGCGGCAGCTGGTCCTCTATGGTGGTGTTGTGGGCGGTGAGGTCGCCTCGGTTGCGTGCGGTTAACCGGTACTGGATCGTCTCGCCGAAGGTGACGATATCCTGGGCGGCAACTTTCTCCAGGGTCAGGCTGCCGTCGGCGATCGCCGGATCGACGATGGTGACCACACTGATTTCGCTGGCCACGGTGACCGCTGTAATGGTGCCGGTGTCGTCGGTCATGCTCAGGTCGGCCTGATTGCGGATCTCGCCGCTGGCGGCGGCAGTGGGTTTGATCGAAAAATCAATGGAAAAAGCAAAACCAACCGCCATCGCCTCGTAGAGAAAGGCAATGGCGTCCACCTGGGCAAGGTCAGTGGGTCGGGTGCTTTGATAGCTGTGGAGCGGCGTTCCGTTGAGGTGGTAGCCGACCCGGGCCGAGCCGGTGGCGAAGATGTCGGCGATGGTGGTGTTCGGCGGCAGCTGGTCGCGGACCACCACGGCCTGGGTTGAGGCGTTGTCGAGCTGGATCGGGATCGGCGGCATTTCGCCGTTGGAGAGGTTGTTGCCGGAGATGGTGTAGCGGATGGCCTCGCCTGGGTGCACCGTCGCGGTCGAAGAGGTTTTTTGGAGAGTCACCTGGAGGAGCAGCAAGATATTATCGACCACGATATTGGACTGGATCGTGGTGCGGCCGGTGAGGGCATGGACATAACTGGCGCTGGCTGCGCTTGGGATGATGGTTCCCGAAGGGGGACGGGTTGCAGCCGCAGCGGCGGGCCAGAGGCAGAGCAGCACGAGCAGGACGGTACCCAACCAGGCGAAGCTCGGGGCGGGGCGTCCGTCTCCTCTGGGGAGATCGCTGCGCATGGCGGAGGATGTAGGGTACTGCGAGGTTCGGCTCAGGCGCATTACAATTCGGTCAGTGAGGGGTCGGTTGGTTGGTTGGGTATCGAGTGGGGCCAGGCACCCCCGCATCATTACGATGCGGGGGGCAGGGCGCAAATTGTGTCCCGGGAGCAAGGCCGGGTGGGCTCGCTCCCGGGGGTACCGTGCGCGGTAAAGGCCGCCCAGGTTAATTCGAGTTGATTTTGACTGTAAAGGTTAAGGTGGCTATGGCGTTGGAAGCGAGCGTCTCCGTCACCAGGCCGGAGCCATAGGTCAGCGCCCCGGTCGCCCCGACAGCTGGAGCGGTGACCGTACCCGAGAGGCCGATGCCGGTGGGTACTGGACAGGTTCCGCTGGACCACAGGGTCGTGTAGGTCGGGGTCGCATCCTGGATCTGCACCGTGGTCGTTGTGGT
>JAFLKR010000144.1 GCA_019163135.1 Desulfobulbaceae bacterium
TTGTTTTCCAGCAATGGCGCTCATCGCCATCATTCCCACTCAAGCAAACGACGCTACCACTGCAGCGAGCGTAATGGGTCGCATCCTGGCCGAAGTCAAGGCCTCCCAAATACGCACATTGTTTGTTCCTCAGGGCTAGATATTGAATGCGGATAAACTTCCCGCCCAGTTCCAGCCAGAATTCCGCCTTGATCCGCTCGCTCCGTTTAAACGGCTCCAGTATCTCGGTGCCCATGTGCAGTGATTTGGGAGGATGGCAGTTCTTGACATCCCGACTAATGACTCCGGGATTCCTGGGAAAAAGGCGGTGACTGCTGTCTGAATAATAGGCTACTTTGTCTTCGGCGTCGATAAAATTTATGTTGGACCGGTAGATTACAGAGGATGGCATCGATCACTTCCGCTGGCAGTTGGCCGGTGGCGAGATACAGCCAGCCCTCGTATTAGAGGAAGGATTTGGAGCGGTGCTCATTCCGGAGGCCCTGACAAGAAGATACCCGAACGCCAAACAAGAAGTTGGCTGGCAATGGCTGGCTATTTCCGGCCAAGGAACGCTCTTCGGACCCACGCTCAGGGCGAGTGACGCGCCATCATGTGCTTGAATCCGACTTACAGAAAGCGGTGAAACGGACGACGACCCAGGCCGGGAATTAACAAGAAGGTCGGCTGCCACACCCTGCGGCACAGCTTTGCCACCCATATGCTGGAAAACGGGGTGAACATTCGGGTGCTGCAGGATCTTCTTGGTCATACCGACGTCAAACCCACCGAAATCTATACCCATATCATGGCCCGAGATATCCGCAAGCTGCAAAGCCCGCTAGATCGGTTCTCCGTCAGCTAATCCCGGCGATCAGCCCTGTCCCTGCCACCAGTTCAAACCCGGCCTTCTCCAGTTCTGCCCTCGGCCGGTCACCGATGCGGGAAATAAACGGACGCTATACCAATTTTTTATATAAGCACTGCCCTTTTAAAGCGAGTTCCTGTTGGTGGAAGGCGAGAAGGCTTCGCTTACAGCAACAACCGCGCAATACAGCAGGGCTGGCCCCCTTTGGATCTGCCTGACTCACCTGACTCACAGCTCCTCTATCCGGTAGGAATAGCGTGCGACCTGCGGCGTCCAGTCAGCCAAGGCGGTTGCATCGACACCCAGCCAGCTGCCGCCGTCATACTGCTTCAACCATAATTCCAGGCGATCCAAATCGCGATGCACATAATAATCCTCGCATCCGCCTTCGCTGGCCGGATGCTTCTTTTCAGCTGTTTGCGACCCGGCACCGGCGTCCTGCCGGGCCAGGATCGGGCCGCCGGAAAGGACCTCGGGAGTTCTTGACACCACCGCACGCAACGCTGCAAGCACTTCGGCCAGGGTGCGCCAGGTTGTGGCGGAGGCCCCTTCTATCTGTACTCGGGCCTGTTCAATCTCGGAACGATCAGCGCGAAGCAGCCGGAAGAACTCCCGCGAGATTGCCGGCAATCCGGTCAGCACCGCCAGCAGAAACAACACCAGCTTGAAATCGGCATCGGGCTTTTCTGCAGCGAAGGTCGGCACCCGGTCCAGCGAGACCACTTTGATCAGCCGGTAGATGTTGACAAACCGTTTCACCGAACGCGGCGTCTGGCCGAGCAGGCTACGTAACTCGTCCATGAACTGGAGCTCATTCTGTTCAATATCAAGCCCTTGCGGCTCCAGGTCGGTCTCGGCTTGCAGGTTCAGGGGCCGTCTCCGTTCCGAAGGCTCCCACGTTGCGGTTGCTCGTTTCTCCTCATCGATGCCGCCGCCTTGGCCTCCCGGCCCCGATTGTCCAGGCACCTCGGGCCCGACCGGGCTCGCGACCGCCGATGGCACCAGGCTTTTTTGGACCAGATCCGTGACAATGCGGATGCGAGCCCTTTCCGGCAATGGCCGCACCCAGAACGGAATCTGGAAAATCTTTTCGAGATAATCCTGCGGTGAGGCCTGGCGCCCGAATCCTTCGGAAAGCTCCATGCCGTCGCGCCGGGCATTGGTCGCCAGGAGCTCCTGGTAATGCTTCTGCAGCGACTGCGCCAGCCAGCGCGCATCCACGGCCACGACCACGACAAACAAGGGGAAGGCCAGCAGCAGATGCACGGCCTGGAGCACCTGGACAACCCTTTCCGGCGGGCAGCGGTCCAGATCGTCGATGTACAGCACGATGCGGTTGATCAAGAGCGGTTCCTCTTCCCCGTCCGTCTCTTCACCTTTATCTTCAAATTTTTTATTCTGCTCGGCGATCAACTGCGACAACTGTTCAAAGTCGCTGCGAATCAGGGCGGCGATGCCGAGATGTTTGCGGTAGTCCTGGCTGCCGACGCGCTCGCTGATGAAGTCGAGCAGCACCCGCCCGGGCGTGACCTGCTGCAGTTCCTTCTTGAGCTCGACGATCTGCCGCTCCTTGTCGTTTTCCTCTCGCTTGGCCTGGTCATAATTGGTCGCCGCAATTTCGTAATCGATCTTCGCCGCTACGATTTTTTGGGCGTGATTGGCCTCCACCTCGATCCGCTTTTTATCGAGCTGCAGCCGCGCCCCTTCGACCCGGGCCAGGGTGCCTGACAACCAAGCGGTGCCGTGTTTGAGGATGACGGTCAGGCCGCCCAGGAAAGCCGACAAGCTGGTCAAAAGATTGGTAATTGCTGAGACCTTGGGAACCTGGCTCAGGGTAAGACTGACTACCGGGCCAATCGCCACGACCAGGAGCAACATCGTGACCCATCTCCAACCGCGCTCACGCAGCCGAGTGGTGAGCGCGTTGCCTCGCTTGAGCACGTCCAGCAGTTCATCCGTACCGCGCATTAAATCCACCGCACCCTCGCAGGTCTTGGTCACTCCCAGCTCATTCAAGGTCCGACGGATTTCCTCCTGCTCTTTATTTGAAAACTGGAGAGCATCGAGCACATTCGCGGTCTTCAGCTCATTAAGCTGTTTGAGCGCATCCTCGCGCTCTTGCTCGCGCCGAATGACGAGTTGCTGCGCTTCGGAGAGTTCTTCCTGCAGCTTTTTTTTTCGTTCCCTGGCCGCTTGCTGATCGAGACGCGCCGCATTGAGCTTGTCGATCACCAGCTGTTGCCGCTGCTGCAGCAGGTTCGGCTCATCTCCTGGTCGGGTCTTGAGGTTGCGGAAGATGTGCTCCACCAGACTGGCCCACAATTCGCCTTCCACGTAATGCCAGGCGTTGAACTCAATCTGGGCGATATATTTGTAGATGGCCATCTTGCCCTGGCCTTGGCCTGATTGCTGCGCATCGGCGGTTATTTTGTGGATACGCTGGCGCAGCGATTCCATGAAAAAACTCTTGCCGGACCCCCAGTCGCCAAAAAGACCAATCGCCAAAGGTGGCTTGAGCGCCTTGGACGCAATGAGGTAAGCAAAGGCATCGACCTCGGCGCCGATACCGATAAGATCGCGCTCGGTGCGGACGTCCGCACTGAACCCGGACACCGCCAAACGGAGCGCCGGCGATGCCGTGTATTGCGCAGGTTCCGAGGATTTCGCTTCCGGCAACGGGAACCGCTCGGCGAGAAATGTTGTGAAATCCCGCTGCTCGTCCGGAGTGCGGAGGAACTCGGGATAGGCCGCCACCAACTCCCTGAAAGGCACGCCGGCACCCGAGACGATTTTTTCCAGCAGATCGCTGGCCAGATTCGGGGTGGTCAGGACGCCGCCAAAAAGATAGCGCAGGCTGACCCTTTGCTCTCTCCCCTGGTTATATTGCCGCGAGAGCGCGAAGCTCATCTCCACGACCTCTTGCCCATCACGGTCAAGCGGTGGCATTCGGTCGAGTTGTTCAGGGGATTCCGGCCCGTTATCCGGAACAAAGCCTCCCTGGGATTGCAGCGCCTCATAGAACACTGCAAGCGGCAGGTGAAAATATTCAAACAGCTGGTAGGGCTCTGAAGAGTTGGGATGCGCCAGAAAAATCCCGACCATGATATCTGCGGCTGAAACCAGCACGGAAGAACTTTTCTCGGTGGAAGCCCGCTGGCTTGCTCGGGTGAAGGCCCAGTTTAAGGCACTTCGTGATGAGATGGAGAGTTCGTGAAACTGATCCGGTTGCATGGTAACCTCGCGCAGTCAGTCGGTTGCCGCCGACAAAACCGGCGGTTTGAAGAACGGAGAATCGCTCAAAACGGCCGTTTCAACAGAACCTTGGGCCACCCCTCGACGGTCAATAAAGAAGATCGCTTGTCCACAGCGCGGACTGTCTGGCCTTAGCGCCTGCTCAAACCACCCCGGCGAGTGCGCCCCAGAGCAGCTGCACCGCTTTTCTGAAGGCCGGCTGATCACTGTTCTGCACCACATAGTGCTGCAACGATTGATCGATCAGCAGCAGCAGTTCCTCGCGCTTGCCGCCTTCGACCGCTTCATCGACGGTGACGGGCGGCAGCGCCAATACGCCGCTCCCCCTGATGGCCCGCAGCAGATCACTCACCGCAACCGCATCCAGCCTGCCGACCTTTTGCCAGCTCTCGCTCCAGAGTTCACCCGCCTTATGCGCATGGCTGTTTCTGGAATAATAGAGGCCGCCATCCGAATCGACGCGGATGCGCTCGTTACCGATGACAGTGGCAAGCAGGCCGATCTTGCGGTACTCGATCAGGGGTTGCCTCATTTCATCCGATGCTCCACTCATTGCGGGTAATGTCGGGCGCGGTCATATGGCCGAGCGCCTCCCAGATAGTGAGATAGTGGCGCGGCAACACATCGACGCCGCCCGACATCTGGCTGGCGGTGGTGTCGCCCCAGCGATCCGGCGGGGCCACCCCGGCGGCCCGGGCCAGATTGATAAAGGCCGTCTGTTTTGCCCCCAGGGCGCCGCTGGTCCGGTTGACGTATTCATCCGGCAAACCCAGGGCATGACCGAACTCATGCTCGGCGACGGAGTAGCGGTTGGCGGCATAGGTGGTTTCAAAGGTGGTGCTGGGGCCGATCTCCACCTTGCGGTTGGCCGCCTCGTTGGGCGCGCCGACCGGGCCGCGGCCGCTCACCACCAACGGCTGCGGCACCGAGGCACTGCGCAGTTCACCGGCCACCGCCTCGGCCCGCTGCAGCGCCAGCCGTTCATTGTGCTGGCGGCCGCCTTCGGCACTGGCAAAACCGTGAAAAACCATCGGGATAGCAGGATCGGAGGGATTTTTAGCTTTCATCGCCTCGGCCAGGGTGCGCAAACGAACGACATACGGCGGCTGCACCACCGCGCTGTTCTGGGCAAACTGCACCGGTGAGACACTAACGGCAGCAACGGCGCGCTCGAGTCGCTGGCGCTCGGAGCGGGCCACCTCGACGCTGTTGAAGTCGGCCTCCTCACGGACATCGGAAGAGTAGAGGTCGCCGCTGCCCCGCCACCCGGCCGTGCCCGGATTCTCGGCGCGAAAGCCGGAACTGTAGTCAATGCCGGGGCCGGACGATTTGTGCACAGTGACATTGAAATGGGCATCGGACGCCTCCTCGACCACCCGCGGGGTGACATGCGGCTGGGCAATAAAGGGCCAGCACGGCTTGGTCGAGCGGAAGGTATGGACAAAGGACCAGCGGTCGGCAACACGCTCGACATACTCGCGGGCAAACTGGCGCTTCTGGG
>JAFLKR010000111.1 GCA_019163135.1 Desulfobulbaceae bacterium
GCAAGACCCGTGAGGATGCCCGGCGCGGTCTGATCGAGGCCCTGAACGGCTACCATATCGAAGGGGTCTCGACCAACATCGATTTTGTCACCAGCGTGCTCTGCCTGGCCGAATTTGCCGAGGGGAATCTCAATACCAATTTCATTGAACAGCACTTTGACGGGGGCAATTCGAAGCGGTCACCGGCGCTCCAGCACCTGCAGCTTGAGGCCCTGGCTGCAACCCTGATCTACCATACGCGGACGGTGGCGGTGCGCGAGTCGCTGCGCCACATGGTCTCCGATATCGGCGGCAAGCGCGATATGGGACATCTGCATCGTTATACGGTCCGTTCCCAAAATGATATTTTTGATGTGACCTTGAATGGGACGCCGGTTCGCGGCGAGCTCTGCACTATCCGGGTGGACGGTAATGTGCATCAGGTCGAGATTCCCAATTTTGAGTTTTTCCGGCGCCGACTCAAGCTTAAGATTAACGGCCAGACCTACCGCTTCCGGTTACGGTTTGAGCAGTCGTTTGTGTTTATGTCGTTTAACGGCATCTCCCGTCTGTTCGAGGTCTATACTCCGAAAGAATGGGCGGTGATGAAGTTCATGCCCGAGAAGGCTGACAAAGCGGCCAACAACATTCTCCTCTGCCCCATGCCGGGACTGGTGGTGGATGTACTGGCCCAGAAGGGGGAACGGGTATTCCGTGGGCAGAATCTGGTCATTTTGGAATCGATGAAAATGGAGAGCGGGGTTGCCAGCCCGGTCGACGGCGTCATTGCCGAGGTGCGGGTGACCAACGGTCAGGCCGTGGAGGCTGGCGAAACCCTTATTCGCTTCGAGGTGGAGGAGGGAAAAGTGGCGTGATCTGGATGGGGTAACTGTCCAGGCCGTTTGGACTCTACAGCCCCCATGCACCGAGAACTGCTACTAAATACTGACCTTGAAAATGCACGCGGGGGCAGTAGATGAAATTTTCTAGTTGCGTATTTTCTTGGATACAACAATATACGCACTTGTTGCAAGGACCACTATGCATGAGTTTTAAACCGATAGATCACACTGAATCCTGCAGCAGCGGGAGCGGGGAAACCAATTTTCTGGGGCATAACGCATACGCGCAGGGCATCTCTCAGCCTTGGTCCGTCAGCTAACCTCGCAGGTGAATGAGAGCCTCCGGTCTTTTTCCAGGGGCTGACCATAGGAAAAAACAAGGAGCATCGTCTATGTCCCTCGACCCTCGGACTACCGCACCACTTCCCCAAGTGCATCACCAGCCTCACGCGCCGCTGCCACAATTGGCGTTGGCGGCTTTGGGGATTATTTACGGTGATATCGGCACCAGCCCTCTCTACACCATCAAGGAATGTTTTTCCGGTTCCCACGGCATGGAGGCAACCCCTGCCAATATCCTCGGAATCTTATCCATGGTTTTCTGGTCGTTGATCATGGTGGTCAGTTTGAAGTACGTCCTCTTTGTCCTGCGGGCCGATAATAAAGGGGAGGGCGGCACCTTTTCACTCCTGGCCGCTCTGCGCAGTCGCTTGCAGAACAATAAGAAAAAATGGGGCATCCTAACGGTGTTGACCGCCTCAGGAGCGTCGCTGCTCTATGGCGACGGGGTGATTACCCCCGCTATTTCGGTACTTTCGGCCATCGAAGGCCTTAACATGGCCACTGATGCCGCCGCCAATTATGTGGTACCCCTGACCTGCGTCATCCTGATAGCGCTCTTTCTGGTGCAACGGCATGGCACTGCGGTCATTGGCAAGGTGTTCGGTCCGGTTATGATTCTCTGGTTTGGAACTATCGGCACCCTGGGTTTGCTATCCATCCTGCGGACCCCCGAGATTCTCTCTGCCTTGAATCCCTGGTACGCGATCAATTTTTTTTCTATTCATCACCTCCATGGTATTATCTCCCTGGCCTCGGTGGTCCTTTGCATTACCGGCTGCGAGGCCTTATATGCCGACATGGGACATTTCGGCCGCCTGCCCATCCGGCTGACTTGGTACGGCGTAGTGCTGCCTGGCCTGGTACTTAATTACTTCGGCCAGGGGGCGTTGCTGCTGCACGACCCCGGGGTCGCCAGTGTCAATCCATTTTATGCGCTGGCTCCGAAAGCGTTGCTATATCCCCTGGTCGGGTTGGCCACCCTGGCAGCGATCATTGCTTCCCAGGCCATGATCTCGGGGGTGTATTCGCTGACCCAGCAGGCGGTGCAACTGGGCTTTACCCCGCGCATGCGCATCGTTCACACTTCGGAAGCGGCCAAGGGGCAGATTTATATTCCCACGGTAAACTGGCTGGTGATGATCGCCTGCCTGACCCTGGTGCTGGTGTTTCAGGAATCGTCCCGTCTGGCGGCCGCCTACGGTTTTGCGGTAACCGCCTCCATGACCATCACTTCGATCATGTATTTCCAGGTGACCCGGATCAAATGGAACTGGCCGTTGTGGCAAAGTGTGGCCCTCCTCTGTCTGTTCCTGTTTTTCGACGGCGCTTTTTTGAGTGCCAACATGTTTAAAGTGGTGGATGGCGGTTGGATCACCATCTGTATCGCTTCATTCGTCCTCGTCTCCATGATTACCTGGCGTGACGGCCGGGCCATACTGGCTAAGCATTATGAGTTAATGCGCTTGCCCGCCGAGGTTTTTCTTCAGGATATTGCCGCCTACAGTCCTCAACGGACCACCGGCACAGCAGTGTTCATGTCGATTACCCCCGAGGGAATTCCGCATACACTGCTGCATCATCTCAAACACAATGAGGCGCTGCACGAACGGGTGCTGCTGTTTTCGATTCTTTCAGCGGAAACCCCCACCGTGTCTCCGGAGGAAAGGGTCTCCCTGGAAGATCTTGGGCAAGGCTTCTTTAGGATCAAGGCAACCTATGGGTTCATGGAATCGCCGAATATGCCTGAAATTATCGAACTGGTGAGTAAAAAAGGCGTGTCGATTGATATGTATACCACCTCCTTCTTTCTGGGGCGTGAAACCCTGTTTGCAACCGGATCGGCTCCTATGGCGCAATGGCGGAAACTGTTTTTTATTTTCATGTCGCGCAATGCCTGGAATGCCACCTCGTTTTTCAAACTGCCTCCAGATCGCGTCGTCGAGTTGGGTAATCAGGTGGAATTATGAGGGGGCTGGCCGTTTCCGACAGGCGTTTATCGCCCACCACCACCCGGCAGGCTACGAACCAGAACGAGCACCTGCCGGCAAGGAACATCCTTGGGGCTTAACCAGCCGATACCTGTCAACCTCCCCCTATTTCGGTCACCATGATCAAATTGACCCGACTGAACAACTCGACCGTGTATATCAATCCGGATTTGATCAAGAGCATCGAGGAAACCCCCGATACCATCATCAGTCTGGCCAATGGCGATCATTATCTGGTGCGGGAGAAGGCGGAAGAGGTCATCGATAAGATCGTGGCCTATCGTGTCCGCATTATCCACCTCTCCGAGCAATGGGACGACTCCGGCTCTGCCATTTGATTTTTCGTGATACCGCCGATCGGTGGGCCAGGAAGCGTTGCGAGAGTCTCTTTCAGTGACAGAATAATCGGGCACTTTTCTCTTTTATAAATCCAGTTATCCATCTACAATTGAATAGTATCTCTTTCTGCCGATTGACATCGGCGGCTCTTCTTCAGCAAACGAGACTGACAGCGCATGGATATCGCAACAATTTTAGGATTAGTCCTTGGTCTTGGGGCTATTATCGGGGGTGCCGTCCTGGAAGGACTGCATCTCAATTCCCTGGTGCAGCCAACTGCTGCTTTGATCGTGGTCGGCGGCACCTTTGGTGCGGCCTTTATCAGTTTTCCCCTCCATACCGCCATCCAAGCCGTCAAGGATCTTAAAAAACTGATTGCAACCTCGGAAAAGAACGATGAACTGATCACCGAGATCTGCGGATATGCCGCCAAGGCCAGGAAGAATGGTATCATTTCTCTGGAACAGGATGCCCAGAATCATAAAGACCGGTTCATGAAAAAAGCGATTTCGCTTTCGGTCGACGGCGTTGAACCCAAGGAAATCAGGGAACTGATGGAACTGGACCTGGGCGCCTACGAAGAGCATGCCAAAATGAGTGCTGAATTTTTTGAGGCGGCCGGCGGCTATGCCCCCACCGTTGGTATCATCGGCGCGGTGCTTGGGCTCATCCATGTTATGAGCAATCTTTCCGATACCTCCAAACTGGGAGCGGGTATCGCTGTCGCCTTTGTTGCCACCATCTACGGCCTGATCATCGCCAACATCCTTTGCCTGCCCTTTGCCACCAAAATCAAGCATCGCGTCAAGGAAGAAGTGTTGCGCAAAGAAATGATCATCGCCGGAATTGTGTCTATTCAAAATGGGGAAAACCCTCGATTTATCGAGGAGCGGCTTAAATCGTACCTGGGTGGCGCTGGTGATGCCAGCGGTGCGGCCGAAGGTGAGGGAGGGAAATAAATGGCCAGGAAAAAAGAGCCGGAAAAAGCGGCAAACCACGAACGCTGGTTGGTCTCCTATGCCGACTTTATTACCCTGTTGTTTGCAGTTTTCGTCACCTTGTATGCCATGTCGCAAACCGACAAGCAGAAGGTGGAGCAGGTCGCCGCCTCCTATCGCAGTGCGTTCGGGGTGACTACGGGTGCCTCGTCGGGCAAGCCGTCTATTATGAAAAGTGCCGAGTTGCTGCCCATCCCGTCGATGCGGCGGTCCATAAAAAACCCTGAAAAACCGAAGCCGCAAACCAGTGACGGCAAGGAAAAAATCCAGGCCACCAAAAAAGAGTTCAAAGAAATTCTGGTGTCGATTGAAAAATTCCTGGCCACGCAGAATGCGCTGGATAAAATTAACGTTGAGATAACCAAGCGAGGCTTGGTGATAAGCGTCAAGGAAGCCGGATTTTTCGACTCGGGCAGTGCCACCGTCAAACCCGCCTCGTATGCCATTCTCGCCAAGATTGCCGAGTCGTTACTGCCCTACAATAACCCGATCAGCTTCGAAGGGCACACCGACAACATCCCGATGCGCTCCGCGGCGTTTCCTTCCAACTGGGAGTTGTCCACCGGCAGGGCAACCAGCCTGGCCCACTTTTTTATTGATCGCCATGGTTTTGTTCCCCAAAAACTTTCCGTGACCGGCTACGGGGAATTTCGACCGATTGCCGAAAACAGCTCGGATGAGGGCAGGAAGCAGAACCGCAGGGTTGATATTGTGCTGATGGGCACCGGCAATGAGACGGAGGAACCCACCGAATAGCCCCTTTCCGGGAAACAGTAAGGCAACGGAAAAACTTGCACACCCAAAATTGATAGACTAAATCAGTACTAGGCAGTTAATTGGATTTTCCCACGGACCGGTGTCCGTAACAAGGTGACCACCATGGATACGCAATACAAAGCGA
>JAFLKR010000110.1 GCA_019163135.1 Desulfobulbaceae bacterium
GGTGCCCGCCCCTGCCTTCACCGCGCCGATGATACTGCCGACCTGGGCAAACCCTTTGATCGTCTCGCGGATCTGCTGGTCGAGGAGGCGGCGGTCGGTAATGACGATGATCGAATCAAAGACCTCCATGCCGTCTTTGCGCAGGCCGATCAACTGATGCGCCAGCCAGGCGATGGAGTTCGACTTGCCGCTGCCCGCGCTGTGCTGGATAAGATAGCGTTTGCCGGCCCCGTGCTCCTTCACATCGGCAAGAATCATGCGGACCACATCAAGTTGATGGTAGCGAGGGAATATCTGCACATGCTTCTTCTTGCCCGTCTTCGGGTGCATCTCCTCCACTATCTGGGCGTAGTTCTCCAGGATCTCCGTGAGCCGTGCCGGGGTGAGGATGCGTTTCCATAAATAGTCTGATTTAATGCCGCCCGCATTGGGTGGATTGCCCGCGCCATCGTTCCAGCCTTGGTTGAACGGCAAAAACCACGATTCCTTGGCCGTGCCCTTGGTGCCCTTGAGGGCCGTGCACATCGCCACTTCCTGGTCATCGACGGCAAAATGCACCACGCAGCGGCCAAACTGGAACAGGGTTTCCCGGGGATCGCGGTCGCGTTTGTATTGCTCCACCGCGTCCTCGACTGTTTGTTTGGTCAGGCTGTTCTTCAGCTCAAAGGTTGCCACCGGCAGCCCGTTGATGAAGGCGCACAGATCGAGGGATCGTTTCGTTGCCTCCCGGCTGTAGTGGAGTTGCCGGGTAATGCTGAACCGGTTGGCCGCATGGCGTTCCACCGCTTTCACGTTTTCTGGTGAGGGAGTGCCGTAGAATAGGTCAAAGCTGAGCGGCCCATGCTTGATCCCGTGCCGGAAGACATCAATGACCCCGCGCCGGGTGATTTCTCCTTGCAGACGGGCGAGGAACTTCTGCCGCGCCATGCCATGGGTGTCCTTGTAATCGCCAATCCCGAGCTTCGCATACTCATCCGGCTGGGTGGCCAGAAGGAAAGCAAACAACTGTTCACAATCCACCGCATAGTCCCGATCATAGGCCGCCGGATAGCCGGCATACCAGCCGCTGCCGCCGTAGGGCGCCGCAGGTTCGGCGCTCATAAATCCTGTCACGCCGGAGGACAAGCCCTCTGTCCCCGTCAGGTGGTGCATGATCAGGCTTTCGAGTCCTTTTTCGGTGGTGTCGGTATGCATGTTTCCTTCCCCATGACCTTGCCCGTCAATTACTGCCATGCGACATTATCGATTATATTCGAGGCATTATAAACTGAAGTGCTATCGCATACACTGTTTTATCAATTACCCATCAATCAAAAAATCAAGCCCAGTATGGGACATACTTCATCATCTTCCGCGCGGCATCTTCATCGAAAGGTTTGATCATGCCTCCTTCAACAGCTTCACGAATATAACGTGACACGGAAGCCTTATTCTTTTCCTCAACGCCGAATCGTTCCCGCAACGAGGCGTTGGTCAAATATTCCCGGTTCACATATTTGAGGCAGGCGTGCAGGTAACAGGCTCGAATCCGGTCGGACTGATCCATCTTTGTCAATGGTTGGTGAGCAAAGAGCACTGCTCGCGTATTATCACCCACCACCTCGAAGAGAGGTGCAGGTAGTTGATAAAACTCTGTCTGAAACACTACTTTATCAACGCCGCTGCCCCGCTCTTCGCAAACACCGAAGCGTCGCATGAGTGAGGCGAGTGACTCATTGCGCGACTTTGGCGGTGTATCGAGAAAACGTTCTGTTTTTACCAATGGCGAGCCAGGATTGTGAATTTCCATCCGGGTGTCGAAAATTTCAACCATTGGGCCAGCGCCTGTGATGAAGAAATCCTGATGAATCAGCGCATTTGCTACTAGCTCGCGTACAGCCAATTCTGGATACATGGGTACTTCCTTGCGTAGCGCCTGGCCGATCACTTCGTTGGATGGTAACAGCCCGTTAATGTACTCGATCAAACCCTCAAAACCGCTGGCGTATCCCTTACCACCAATTTGCTCCTTGATGGTTTCGATCCGACTGTTCCCTTTATATCGAATGACCCGCACCGCTTTGCGGCTCAAAGAACGAAACTCATTCAATCGCTTGGCGAAGAGAATAGCACCGAGGTTGGTGATATTCCAATCACCTGTATCGGAAGGCCGGATTATGGCATCGTCTTCCAACGCATTGAGGATACCATGTCGACCTTCAGGTAAAGGCCGCCCCAGAAGATCGAAGTAGGCAGGATAGTCGATCAGGCGCAACACTTCCTCACCACTGACATGTTCGGTAGCCACGCCGTACTCGAACGGCAACTGGTCGAAAATGTGCCAAAGAGCCCTTTCTTTCTCCGGGAAATCTTTGAGCTTCTTCTTATAAGAACCAACCCGAACGAACTCCTGGTTCCGAAATTGGACCGGGTGGCGAAATGCCCTGCCGATCTCAAGCAGAACCACGGCAAGCCCATCTACCTCGACGGTGTAGAAACAGAAATGGATCTTGGGTGTAAGTAATCTCAGCAACCAGTTTTCTAATTCTTCTTCGCCGATTTTGGTGTTCAACGGGGCAAAGGTTGTGCCGACAATTGCATGCGTAGCGTTCTCGACACCCCAAACCAGATACGCATTTGCCTTACCGCACAAGGCTGCCGAGTTGGCCAGCGCAGAGAGGTATTCGCCAATCTCCTGCGGATCGCTATTATTGTGCTTGAACTCCAGCCATTCCGTCTCGGCGGGTTGTTTGCACAGTTCTCGCACAAGACTAGACAGGTAATCGGCGGAACGATCAGTAGTCATATCTCGGATTCCTCTGGGGCGAGATCGTCTGTTGTATTTTCGATTTCTGCCAAGGCTTCGGCATCATCGAGCGGTTGCATTTCGTCGGTTTCCTCGGGCAGTTGGGCGGCGGCCTCGCGCACGTCGAGTTTGCCGGTGACGATGTCGGCGGTCAGGCGGGTGCGGTATTCCTGCATCAGGGCGATTTCTCGCTCGGTGCGGGCGATGGCGGTGTTGAACACCTCCATCGATGAATCAATATGAGCGACGATCTCTTCCTGTTCATTTAAGCTTGGAAGTGGAAAGAACACGTCCTTCACTTCTCCGAGTCCCAAGCCCTGCTTTGTTCCGCCATATTCGCTGGTTTTGAACTGCCCTTGGCCAATCTCCGAGCGAAGCGCGAAAGCCAGAAACCTCGGCATCAACGCGGCTTTCTTTACGCGAACCAAAGCCACATGCTGGTTTACGAATGACGGCCCGGGTAGCTCTTGATCTACGTGAACCACATTGCCGGTCAACGCTCCCGTTATGCAGATCAGAATGTCGTCTAGTTGAACGCGGGTACGCTCTCCTTCGGCTCCCGATGGCGGACGGACATGCTGGATATAAGAGAAGTTCAGTGCCATATTGCGGCCAAGGTTGCCGCTCTGAATGAAGATCAGTCCATCGTCGCTGTAGAAGTTAGCCCAGCCACGCGATCCAGAAGTAACAAACGACGCGACACGCCGCACCTGCCGCATCTCCCAATGCCTCGGCATATCACCAAGGCAAGGGGCACCGGAGGGTTTGAGGAGGATATCGGGGTTGAGGCCGCGAGTAACGGCGCGGTGGATGATGGCCTGCTTCTGCTCGTTCAGCAGCCCGATCAGCTTTCGCTTGGCGCGGATGAAGCCGTCGATCTTCCGGTTCGCGTGTTCCAGAAACCGCACGATGGCCGCTTGTTCGTCGGGGGGCGGTAGTGAGATGGCAATAGCGCCAAACCTATCCGAGTAAAGTCGATTGAACCCGGACCCGATTCCCTTCGACTCCAATGCGAACTGCGTGACGAGGTCGGGAGATTTGATGCGTGTGAGTAACAGGTTGATTAAATCATCCCCGAGCGGTTTAAAAACCGCATAGTCAGGGCTGACCAAGCCAGACTTTAGTCCGGCTCCGAACATGCCACTCCAAGCTTGCATTCGGTTCATCACAATTTCGCCCGGTTCATAGAGCTTGTATCCGATAAGTGTCCGGGCTCCGTGAATCTTTTCCGTCATGTCACTGCGAGCAATCAGTCCACGATTACGAGTTAAAGAGAGCAGAAGGCCCAAGCCATCCGTCGAACGCGAATCCTTTTCGCGTAGCACGGTTTTGATTCGTGGAGTACGCCAATGGACTGGCACTTTTCCTAGCCAAGGCAGCCCCGACTCCTTGTATTCCGTATACGGCTTGAGCCCCTCTATCACGCTGTTACCCCTCCAGTGATCTCGCTGAGCAGGCCTTCGGTTTCCTGCTCCAGCGCGAGGATGTCGGCGCTGATCTCGGCAAGGGTGCGGAGTTGGGGCGGCTGGTAGAAGTGGCGGGTGAAGCTGACCTCATAGCCGATCTTGGTGTCGGTCTCGACGAGCCAGGCATCGGGCGTGTAGGGCAGGACTTCGCGGCGGATAAAGGCCTCGATGCCGCCCTCTTCGAGCAGCGGGATTTGTTCGTGGTCGCGGAGTTCGCTGTCGGGCTCATATTCGACAACGCTGGTCTTGCCGTTGATAGTCGCCTCGAACAGGCCGCGTAAGGGGTCGGGCTTGATTTTGCCAGGCTTGTGGATTTTCTTGATGACAGGCGGTGCCTCCTCCACCCGCCAACTGGCGGCACTGATGATGAGCTTCAGGTCAGCGGCGCTGGGTTTGATCTGGAGTTTTTTGAGCGCGGCTGCAATGCTGTCGAGAAAGACGTTGTGATCGTCAAAGAGATCACCGCCGAGGGTTTCTCTGAGCTTGGTGGCAACCTCGATCAGCAGGGCGTCGCGTTTCCAGGTGGCCTGGTTGAGGAGTTTTTTCTTTTTGGCTTCAGGCAAAGTTTTCTTGGCAATGGCGTCACTGCCTTCTTCATCTTCGTCCTCGCTGTCGCCGTTGCCCCATGCATTAACCATCTGCTCCAGTTGCTTGCGGACGGCGGCGGGGTCTTCAAACAGGGCGTCGCCGAGTTCGTCGTAGAGGGCGGCGCGAATCTCTTCATCACCAGAGGCGTAGCGTAAGGTCTCGATGCGCTGCCGGGTAAGCTGGCTGTGGAGGCGAAGCGGGCGCTCGACCTTCACCTTCCAATACCCAAAGGCGGCATTGGGAAAGATTTTCGACTGCTCTGTTTCCTTGAAATCAAGGAAGGTGTCGCAGATACGCTGGATGTCTTCGGCGGCGAGTTCGCAGTTCTTTTTGCCCATGTTCTTGCGCAGGGGGCAGAACCACTGAGTGGCGTCGATGAGTTGGACCTGGCCCTGCCGGTGGGCGGGCTTCCGATTGGTCAGCACCCAGATCGGTGATCGACGATTTTCCGAAAATCTGCCCGGATCGTCTGGATCAGCGGGCCG
>JAFLKR010000216.1 GCA_019163135.1 Desulfobulbaceae bacterium
GTCTCCTTGGTGACGGTATTTTTGACCGGGCGGTGCGGACACCAGCCAATGGAGGATTCTGAAAGGTGGGGAGGACGGGGTTGAAAACTTCCTCGCTCCCTTGTTTGACACAGGGATACCGTGCCGCCGGGGGCGCCGGTTGGGTGAGCATGAGGCAGCTTATCCAGAAATTTCATTTGCCTCAATGCCGAGAGGGGGTGCCAGCGGTAGGTCATCCAACACATTGACGATGGGCTGATAGTTGTAGTTTTCCACCAAAAGGTTGATCGATGCAGCCAGGGCGGCATCGATAGCGCTTATTTCCGCAACGAGCGTTTCGATACGCTCTACGTCCAGGGTGGTGAGGGCCTCCGCGAAGGCGTGACGTAAAGACACTGGCAGGGCGGCAAGGGCTTGCGACGACAGTTCGGATGGCAAAGGGGCCGACGCTTCCGGCGAGGCGTAAATATACCGTACTCCCAGCAAGCTGGCCATGATGTCATAAATTTGTTCCGATAGGTACGGTTTGTGGACGATGGCGTCGAAACCGGCCTGGAGCAATGTGGTATCCTCTTGCTCAAAGACAGAGGCGGTAACCGCAACGATTTTCACCTTTTCCCCGCCGGGCAGGACGCGGATGCGGCGGGTGGCTTCCGCGCCGTCCATCACCGGCATGCGTTGGTCCATCCAGACGAACCGGGGCCGCCAGGATTGGAATCGCGC
Source organism: Desulfobulbaceae bacterium (assembly GCA_019163135.1). Lineage (GTDB taxonomy): Bacteria > Desulfobacterota > Desulfobulbia > Desulfobulbales > Desulfobulbaceae > Desulfobulbus. The sequence continues at coordinate 703 of JAFLKR010000216.1, forward strand.
TACCGCCTCCGCGCCATCCTCGGCCAGTTGGACGATAAAGCCTACTTTTTCCAGTAATTGGGCAAGTAACAGCCGGTTTTCCAGTTGGTCGTCCACCACCAATACCCGATATTTAGGCTGCCCAGGCTCCAACTCGAGTACTTTCCCAGATTCCCGCCTTTCTTCGGGCAGATACTCCGGACCCGCCAGTTGCAGGGGCAGTTCCACCCTGAAGGTGCTGCCTTTGCCAAGGGTGCTGGCCACGGTCAGGCGGCCCCCCATCAGGGCGACAAACTGCTGGGTGATGGTCAGGCCCAGGCCGGTGCCTTGCTGGTTGCCAAAAGACTCTACCTGGTAAAAGGCGGTGAAGATTTTAGCCAGGTAGTCCGAGGCGATGCCGCTGCCGGTATCTTCCACCTCCAGAACCAGGTATTCGGCCTGGCCTTGGACCCCCAGGTGGAGGATGACGCAGCCCTGTTTGGTGGCCTTCACCGCGTTGGACAGCAGGTTGATGACGATCTGCCGCAGCTTGGTTTCGTCGCCGATGATGTGGCGGGGGAAGTCGGGGGATTGGTCGACGCGCAGTTGCAGGCCCTTTTCCAGGGCACGCCCTTGCATCATTTCGACAGCGCCGAGAATCATGGAGAGGGCATCGAAAGGCGCGTTGTTGAGTTGGATAAGGCCGGCATCGATTTTACTGAGGTCAAGCACGTCGTTGATGAGGCCGAGGAGATAATCGCCGCTCTTGTGAATGATACCCAGATTTTGCTTTTGGGCCTCGGTCAGGTTTGGGCTCTGTCGTAAGATGTCGGAAAAGCCGAGGATGGCATTCAAGGGGGTGCGCAGTTCGTGCGACATGTTAGCCAGGAACGAGCTCTTGGCGCGGTTGGCGGCTTCGGCGGCTTCCTTGGCTGCGATCAGGTGGGTCTCGGCAATCTTTTGCTCGGTGATGTCGTGGAGGGAGATCACCGCGCCGATTTTAGCGTGGTGCCTGTCGAACATGGCTTGGCCGGAGGCCAGAAGGAAGCACCTCTGTCCGCCGGTCTGCACGATCACTATCTGCTCATTATGGAACGTTTCCCCCTGGAAGGCCCGGAACAGCGGGACATCCTCCGCCGACATCGGTGTCGTACCATCCGCCCGATAGTGTTGGTAGGGGATGACCCACTGATCGGGGGGCAGTTCTTCCTGCTCGACCCCATGCATCTCGCGGCTGGCGCGGTTGAAAAAGGAGAGCTTGCCGTGCGCATCACAGGCGACGATGCCATCGGAGATATTTTCCAGGACCGCTTGGAGGAAGGTCTGCTGGTGCTGGAGCTCGACGGTTCGTTGCTCAAGTTGCCGGGTTCGCTGTTCAACCAGGTTGGTACGTTCTTCAACGAGTTGTTCGAGTTGGTCGCGGTAGCGTTTCAGTTCAGCCTCGGCCTTGCGCCGCTCATCGATCTCAGCGTGCATGGATTCAATCGCCCGGCTGCGTTCCCTGTCGTTGCGCACGATGGCACGGGTAGAGAGAACGCCGACCACGATTACGCCGAGCGCCGCCGTCAGAGCTGCCAGCAACAAACCGACCCGACTGAGGTGAAATTGATGGTCGATTTTTTCCGTCGCCGCCGCCGTTCTCTGGGTATTGATATCAGTCAGCTTGCGGATGACGAGCGCCAGCATTTTGTCGTTCTCGCTCTGCACGGAGAATCTCAGGTCGGCCCATTCCATACCAGAAGCCCGCAGGGCAATGATTTTGCGCATATCATCCTGGAAATACGCAACAAACTCCTGAGCGTTGATGAGTAGACGCTGTTCAACCTCGTCAAGTGTTCCGCTGGTGTCGTAGGCATTCAGCGATTCAGATACGGCCTGCATCTCAATGTTGAAGCGTTCAATCTCGTTGTTGCCGCCCTCGTGCAAGTGGTTGTTGAAATGCAGGATCGCATACCCCAGATACAGAGAGGTTCTCAGCATCAATTGCTGGCGCTTGGCGACCACTGTGGATATTTCCCTCCACTGAGTTGTCAACTGGGTCAACATGATCAAGGAAAGGAGCACAACACCGAATACGGCAACCAGCGTTGCGCCAAATCCACCGACCAGTGCGTATTTTATTTTCACTCTTGCCCTTGGGCGGCCTGAGCCACGACGGCGCGAACGAAATCACCAATCGGGCTGGCGTACCATTTTTCGTAAATCGGAGCGGTTGCGGCGACAAACGGTTTGGTATCGACCTCGTTGATGCGTACGCCAAGCGCCGCCAGATCGCGGTAAGCCTCCGCATCTGCATGCAGGGTCAGGGCGCGCAGATAGCTGGCCGCCTCGTTCGCCGCAATCCGAACGATCTCCCGGTCGGTTACCGTCAGGGCGTCCCAAGCTGAGGCACCGATCAGTAAAGCGTAGATCGAATATTTGTGCCCGGTCAGCGAAACGTACTTCTGGACTTCGTAGAGTTTGTACGTCTGAAAGTTGGAGAGCGGGTTTTCCTGACCATCGACCACATTATATTTCAAGGCTTTATAGAGATCCGAAAAATTGATTTCTTGCGGTTTGCCGCCTAGCGCCGAAATGACCTCGGCGGCAAGAGGATCGGGCGGTATTCGTATTTTCAGGCCGACCAGATCGGCGGGATTTATGATCGGATGTACTGAGTTCGAGAGCTGCCGGATTTCGATGTTCAGGAAGCTGAGCATGACGAACCCCTTGGCGGCCAATTTTTGCACCAGTTGTTGCCCGATGATGCCGTCCAACACTCTCTTGGTGGTCGCAGGATCGCGAAACAGATAGGGCAAACCCAACGCATTGAATTCGGGCACGATGTCTGACAAAGACCCTTGGCTGAGCACCGCTAAATCCAGACTGCCGTTTTTCATGCTCTGTAATATTGGCGTCTGGTGCCCCATGCTGGCTTCGTCGTAAAGCTTGATCAGAATGCGCCCTTGACTGCGCGTTTTCACCGTATCGGCAAAACGCTGACAGGCCTTGGCCGTGGGGTGTCCCGGCGGGTAGACATGAGCGAGCGTCAGCGTGGTCGCCGCATGGCACGGCACAGCAGTCGTCAGAACAAAAAAGAAAAGGGCCGCGTGCCCCAGCAGCTTTAAAAATCTCTTGTGGGCGTTATCCGTTCTCATGGCTTATTCCTTGCAGCCTGGACCACAGCACGAACGTAATCACCGATCGGGCTGGCATACCACTGGTCGTAAATCGGAGCGGTGGCGGCGATGAACGGTTTGGTGTCGACTTTGTTAAAACGCACCCCCCTTGCCAGCAGAGCGTTGTACGTCTCCGTTTCCACATTCTGGGTGAGCGTCCGCTGATAGCGGGTGCTCGCTTTCGCCGCAGCCAGCACAATCTCCCGGTCGCGTGCGGACAAACGATCCCAGGCACGTTTACTCAGCAAAAGATGGGTCGTCGAATATTTGTGGCCGGTCAGTGAAAAATATTTCTGCACCTCATAGAGTCTGGCAGTCTGCACCACAATTAGCGGATTTTCCTGACCATCAACGGTTTCATACTGCAAAGCGCTGTAGAGATCAGAAAATTTGACCTCCTGGGACTTCCCACCGAGCGCTTCAACGATACCTGCGGTCACCGGGTCAGGCGGGGTGCGGAATTTCAGGCCGACGAAATCAGCGGGCGCAAGGAGAGGCCGGACGGAATTGGAAAAATGCCTCAATCCACTATCCCAAAAACCCAGCACGACTAGACCCTTGGTTGCCGATCTTTGCGCCAGTTGCTGCCCGACCGGCCCATCCAGCACTCGCCATACCGTCTCGGCATCCAGAAACAGAAAAGGCAAACCTAACGCCCCGAACTCCGGCACAAAAGCCGCCGTCGGCCCTTGGCTGTTGACCGAAAGGTCGAGACTGCCGTTCATCAAAGCCTTGAGTATGGAGGTTTCGTCTCCCAGGCTGGCGTCTCCAGAAATCTCAACGAGAAGGCGGCCCTGGCTGCGCGTTTTCACCTCATCGGCAAAAAACTGGCAGGCTATGTTTGAAGGGTGTTCCGGCGCATAGACATGAGCCAGGGTCAGAACCGTCGTCGCCTGAACCGGAAGCCCCCAAAGCAGCAGAAAGAGTACGGTTGTGCGAGCCAGTAAAGTCATCGTGTACTCCCACTGTTTATATGTAGCCGCTTTTCCGTGGTTCCTGGAAAAAGCTCTATTCCAACGAATAGCCATCTGGGCCAATGTATCAAAATTACCTTTCCCCCAGAGCTTTCGCAATTATTTTCACGCTGAACCAATAAATGGCATTGGAGTTGGATCGATGATATCGACGGGACGGTTCCAGGGATTCTGTGTAGCGGTCATACGGTTGCCGTTATTCTCCAAAAGGCAAGTCCCGCTCGAAATCCGGGTTGTAGCAGTCCGCGCTGGCAAAGTCCTGCACCCAACCCTTGGAAAATCCCAAGCATTCCATTTTTGCTACCACCTGGGCGTATTCATCGGGCCG
>JAFLKR010000136.1:0-1998 GCA_019163135.1 Desulfobulbaceae bacterium
TGCAGGCCGTGGTCGAAAACATGATCGGATGCTGATCCACCAGCACCACCTGGCGGCGCAACTGCAGCAGTACGGCCCGCGAGGGTTTCACCGGTTGGCCATCGAAGGTTATCCTGCCGGTGGTCGGGGTTTCCAGAAAAGCAAGGATGTTCAGTAAGGTGGTCTTGCCGGCACCATTGGGTCCGAGCAGGGCATGGATACGGCCTGCCTCGATCTCCAGGTGGTCGATATCGAGCACGGTTCGTTGGTTATACCGCTGGGTGAGCGCGGTCAGGGTATAGTGCATCATCGGCTGCTTCTCCCCTGAACGAGATTAAAAAGGACATTTATCGCCAGGCTGATCGCCATCAATACCAACCCCAGGGCCACGGCAAGGGTGAAGGAGCCTTTGTCGTATTCCAGGGCCATGGCGGTGGTCATGGTGCGGGTGAAGCCCTTGATGTTGCCGCCGAGCATCATCGAAATTCCGATTTCGGAGATGACTCGGCCAAAGGCGGAGATGACGGCAGCGCCGATACCGAACCGACCCTCGCGCAACACCACCAGGGCCGTTTGCCAGGTGTCCGCCCCTAATGTTTTGGCGGTCTTGCGGTACCGCTCGTCCACCCGGCTGATGGCGGCGATGGTCAGGGCGGTGATCAGCGGCACAATCAGGATGAACTGGCCGATGATCATCGCCTCCTGGGTGTACAAAAGGTCCAGGGGGCCGAAGATGCCGCGCCGGGAGATAAAGACATAGACAAACAGGCCGATCACCACCGTGGGCAGAGCTAACAGAGTGTTGAGCAGGGTGATGATGATCCGTTTACCGGGCAGACGACCGTGAGCGATGGTAAAGCCGGCAGGAATACCGACCACGGCGGCGAACACGGTGGCGACGCAGCTGACCGTCAGCGAAACCCGAACAATGGTCAGCAGTTCCGGGTCAAGGGCCCAGGCCAGACGGCAGGCGGCGACAAAGCTGTCAAAGAAAAAGGACATGGGATGGATTGCGGGCGCAAAGGTGGCAAGAAAGGGCGGGCGGAATCTGGAATCCCGCCCGCCCGATCAAGCAAAAACGACAGCCTTTATTGGGCGTCAGGGAAGAATAATTGTTTGCCGAGCAGTTTGTAGTCGGCGATCACTTGCTGCCCCTTGGGAGAAACCAACCACTGGGCCATCTGTTCGGCCAACTCGGCTTTCACATGGGGATGCTTCTTCGGGTTCACCGGAATGATCCCATAGGGATTGGCCAACTGGTTGCCGCCCTCGCAGAGGATTTCGAGGTTGACCGGCACTTCCCGACCGAATTTGTACTTGATGTAGGTGCCGCGATCGGCCAGGGTGTAGGCCTGTTTTTCATCGGAGATGGTCAGGGTCTTGCCCATGCCCTGACCGACGGAGAGGTACCTGTCGGTACTGACGGCTGGATGCACGGACTTGATTGTCACCTGCTTGCCGTCTTTTTCCATGGAGGAGGCTGCGGTTACCAGTGCCAGTCCGGACGCCTTCCATAGTTCCTGTTCCTTGGCATGGGTGCCGGAATCATCGCCTCGGGAGACAAAGGTGGCCTTGGCCAATGCAATCTTTTTCAGCGCCTCGCCGCCTTCGGCCGTGCCCTTAATTTTAGCCTTATCGCTTGCCGGGCCGATGACAATGAAATCGTTATGCATCACCGCGTAGCGTTTGGTGCCAAAACCATCCTGGACAAAGGCATCTTCTCGCGCCCGGTCATGGACGAAAATGATATCGACATTGCCGTCGATCCCGTCGCGAATGGCCGCACCGGTACCCTTGGCGATCACCTTAACCGTGATGCCGGTATCCTTTTCCAGGGCCGGCAGCAGCACATCCAGCAGGCCGGATTCCTGGGTGGAGGTGGTGGTCGACATTTTGATGATTTTTTCCTCGGCCAGGGCGGTGCCGGTAGCCAAGACAGCCAGCATCAGCCCGCACAACAGCAATTTTCCTCGTTGCATAACTCCCTCCTTTCGTTTGATTTTAGGCAGGGCGCATCAG
>JAFLKR010000136.1:2098-4860 GCA_019163135.1 Desulfobulbaceae bacterium
TTTTCCTCGTTGCATAACTCCCTCCTTTCGTTTGATTTTAGGCAGGGCGCATCAGCTGCCCGCCTGACCTGTTTGTTGACGGTTTGGCAAAAAGGAGGAAAACCTTTGTTTTGTCATTTCGAACGCAGAGAGAAATCTCTGAAATGATCGAGAGATTTCTCGTCGCTTTGCTCCTCGAAATGACAGAAATTACCTTTTTGCGAAACCATCATTTATTGGTTTTCTTGAAAAACGATCTTGCCCGCCTGGTTGAGGTCGTAGCCGGGGATGGCGCGACCGGCCTCCTTGAAGGGTTCAGATTGCAGCAATCCGAAAAAGCTCTGGATGGCCTGCTCGAAAAAGACCTCCTTGGACACCAGCAGGTCGAATCGCTCCCAGCGCAGGGGCAGGAAGCCAAGGTCCAGGGCGCCGGCGACCGCCTCGATGCCGGGACCGACATCGGCGCGGCCGGCCAGGACCTCGAGGCCGACATCCATGTGCCGGGCCACTTCATAGTCATAACCGGTTATCTTGTCGCCCCGAATGCCGTGCTTTTGCAGCTCCCGGTCCAGTAGAAGTCGGGTGCCGGTACCCAGCGACCGGTTCACCAAGCGGAGGCCCGGTCGCCCCAGATCGGTAATCGACAGAATCTCCAGCGGGTTGTGCTTGCGGAAGATCAGCCCCTGCAAGCGGCGGCAGAAATTGACCACCACCGGCATTTTGTCGAATTCCTGGGCGGCAAACTGGAAATTATACTCGGTCTCGTCATCCTGGATGAGATGGCTGGCCGCTATGTGGCAGAGGTTGTTGCGCAGGGCCTGGACCCCGCCCAGGCTGCCGATGTTGCCGAAGACCGCCAGGTGTCCCGGGAACGAGCGATTGAACAGGGTGATGGTTTTGTCGAGCAGGAGGTCATTGCTGCCGGCTAGGACAACCAACCGCTGATTAGAGGTCAGGGGGCGGATATTTTCGGGAAAGTTGATGGTGTTGTTTTCCACCCATTGCTCGATCAGATACTGGGGGAAAAGCCATTTGCCAGCGATCTTGGTGGCGGGCATGGCCTTTTCAGCAACCAGGGTGTAGACCATCTTTTCGTGGATGTTGAGAAGTTCGGCGACCTCTTTGGTCGACAGTAATCGTTTCATGGGTATTTCCGGGGCAGAGGGTAAGGTGACAAGTTCAGCACCGGAAAGATCGCCCTTTTCGTCACTTTCAGTCAATATAATTCCTCAGGCCTGCTAGTCTTTTTCTATTATCGACCAAATCTTACCGAAAGCGACACTCGCTTCTGTGGTTTTCCTGAGCCGACAACCTTCAATTTCTGCGCTCCCCTGGCTCCCTGATTTCGCGGCCGTAAAGGATCGACCAGTGGCGGAAGCGGCGTGGCATATGGCTGCCGATGCAGCCGGTAACCAGGATGACCCAGAGCAGGGGGACGGTCAGGTCGGGTTTGAGATGAATCAGCAGACCCAGGCAAGCATGAAGCAAGCCGAGAAGCCCCTTGCCCCGATGAGGCCAGTGGCGGTCGTGAACCCATTCCAGCAGGAGGAGAACGCAACCGGTGGCAATCGTCAGGTGATGCCAGAAACTCAGACGGACGTAGGGCACGAGCAAAATGCAGCCGCCGAAAAAAACCGATGCAACCCCGATGTGGCCGGTGCGCACGGCGATATCGAGCCATCGCATCGTGCCGGACGGACGTTTGGAAGTCTCTGGAGAACTATTGCCATTGGGCCGTATCGACGCCGCTGGTGCTGATTCCACCTTATTTTCCATTGGTTCCTTTGAAGTGCCGCTCTTTGCCGGTATGGCGCCGGCCCAGAGAGCAATTGACAGCAGCATCTACCAACAGTACCTTGCCCAAAACATCAGCCGTTAATTCTTTTTGGGGCCTGCCGATGCCATCCTCTGACGAATATTTTTGCCGCAACCAGGGCGCGCTCACCGTCGATCAACAACAAACCCTGCAACAAAAGCGAGTGGCGGTAATCGGTTGCGGCGGCCTGGGTGGGTATGTGATTGAGGAACTGGTCCGCATCGGGGTGGGGCGGCTGCATGTTGTTGATCCCGACGTCTTTACTCCCAGTAACTGTAATCGCCAGCTCAACGCCCTCAGCCAAAGCCTGGGCCGCAACAAAGCAGAGGCGGCGGCGGCCCGCTCGGAGTCCATTCACCCTTTTTGCGCGGTCACGCCTGTTTCGCTCGACTTCAGAGCGGTTGCTGCGGCTGATTGGCACCAGATCGATGTGGTCGTTGATTGTCTGGATACCATCCCGGCCCGATACGATCTGGCGGCGCGGTGCAACCGGCTGAACCTGCCCTTGGTGCATGGGGCGGTGAACGGCTGGTACGGCCAAGTAGGGGTGCAATTGCCCGGAGGCGATCTCCTCACCCGCCTCTATCCGGAGCGGACGTCGAACCAGCCCCAAGAGCCGCCCTCCGTGCTTTCCTTTACGGTCGCCGTGGTCGCTAGTCTTCAAGCCGCTGAAACCGTCAAGCTCCTGCTCGGGCTCGCTTCGCCCCTCCACAATAACTGGATGCACATCGACCTGAAAAACAGCGATTTTTTGGTACATGGCTAGCAGACCGGCTGGTGCCTGCCTTCAAACCATCGCCACCAGTTTTCCCGTGTCTCGGGTGGAATAACCGCCCATCCTTTCCACCGTCTCCTGGAACAGCGGCGTATCGATCACCGCCAGAACGGCCTGGATCATCGGCGTTTCAAACAACTCGCCGGGAAAGAGCAGATCGTAGCGCTCTTCAACCAGGGGGACAAAATCGAG
>JAFLKR010000029.1 GCA_019163135.1 Desulfobulbaceae bacterium
ACAGGAGATATCTGAACTCAGAATATCCCGAAATCTATTCCTGCAGCCAACGTATGACCAAGCTCTTCTATCGCCAGTAAATCTTTTTCCGTAGGAATACCCACAACTCTGAAATGTTCTTGAACTTTTCGCCATTTGTAACCGGCAGCAATTCGTTCAATCTGAGTAATGGCACCCCGGCCATCATTCCCTGCACATACAAACAGAACAAAAGGTAATCCAATGGTCTTTGCTTGCGCAGCCTCAAAAGTTCGATCAAAGAAATCTTTAATCATGCCCGCCATTGTTCCAAAATATTCAGGTGAGCCGATAGCGATGGCGTTGCAGTTCAATAAATCATCCAAGCTGGCATCTCCTGCCTTTTTAAGGATGACAGCAACGTCCTTTTCCTTGGCTGCTCCCTGAGCAAACCGATGCGCCATGAGTTTCACTGTGCCACTTTGAGAATGGTATATGACCAAGATGTTTTTCTTTTTATTCAACGGGTGCTCGTGCTCTGCTTGAAATTTACTTTTCAACCTGCGAAGTGATTGTCTTCGGCGACCGCCGAATTGCCGGCGAACGATGGTATGCCCGCCTTCCTGGTATCCATCCGGTCAACACTCTCCGCTCCCCCGTACAGCTCACCCGTACAATCCGATCAATAGGGCGGCATCAGGCATTGCAGCACCAAGCAAGTGCGCCATGCTTTAAAGGTGTTTCCAATAAAAGAAAACCACACTGTTTCAGATCTGCCCACAGAAAAAAATGAACCGACTGGTAGGTTGGAATCAGCTACCAATAGGGCCCATCAAAAGGTCTAATCCTGGATCAAAGCTGGCAATAGTGGGTTAACAGGTGGGCAAGGCGGAGAAGGCCAGTGAGGATCATCTCTAAATATCTGTTTTAACTTTATTATCACTGTGACAAACAAAGGTATCAAAATATCGTTTTTAGGATAGGTTGATAACGGTACACCTTGCCACGGTTAATTCAACATATTGATTTTTAACATTTTAAACGTAAATCGATGACGAACAGTTACCTAAGTTAAAAACCAAGTTGAAGAAAACGATGAACAAGAGGTGGCAGTGTCACTGGTTTTCGCAAATTTTGCGAATTGGCAAAGTTTGCGATTCTTAGCAATCGAATGACGGATGACACCTACACGAGGATCGTGGAGAATTGGCGAGATCGCATTCCACCTTCAAGCTGTATACCTATCATCGTTCACCAGATAAAATGCAGCAGATCGCTTTCTCGATGAATTTCCTTGATTCAGGGTTCAGGGGAGTAATATCAAATTGAAGGGTTGAGAGAATATGAAGACCTTCAAGGTGACAATATTAACCTTCCGCATAGCGGGCTGGCAATGGAACACAGCGGAATTGGCAGTCCAAATAGATGAGGTTTTTTGCCGACAATCCTATTCTAAATCAAAATGTCAGCCTTTCAGTGCCTCGCGTAGCTTCTCCCCCAGATCTTTCATCGAAAACGGCTTTTGAATGAAGTGCACGCCCTCGTCCAACACGCCGTGGTGGGCGATCACATTTGCCGTGTAGCCCGACATGAACAACCGTCGGATGTCCGGATAGATGGACAGCAGGTTTTTGGCCAGGTCGCGGCCGTTCATCTCAGGCATGACCACATCGGTCAAAAGCAGATCGATGCGGCCGGGGTGTTCCTGGGCCAGGCGGATGGCCTCGCCCGGAGTTCCGGCTGCCAGCACGGTGTACCCCAACTTTTCGAGCATTTCCGTGACCATATCAAGGATCGTCGGTTCGTCTTCCACCAGCAAGACAGTCCCGTGGCCTTGCTCGCCTGGTTTATCCGGTTCCTTTTCCGGCAACGGGATCGTTTTGTCCAAGTGGCGGGGTAGATAGATCTTGAACGTTGTTCCCTGCCCGGGCTCACTGTAGACATTGATGAAACCATTGTTTTGCTTGACCACACCGTAGACCGTGGCCAGGCCCAGTCCGGTGCCTTTGCCCATTTCCTTGGTGGTGAAGAAGGGCTCGAAGAGATGAGACTGGGTTTCTTCGTCCATGCCGCAGCCAGTATCGCTCACGGCCAGCAGGACGTAGTCGCCTTGGACAAAACCCCTATGATGGGAGCAATACTCCTCGTCGAAGGACGCTGTGCCGGTCTCGATGGTGACCTTGCCAGTATCAACGATGGCGTCCCGGGCATTGACGCAGAGATTTGCCAGAATCTGGTCGATCTGGGTAGGGTCTATTCTGACCGGCCAGACTTCCTTGCCCGGTCGCCAAGCCAAATCGATGTCCTCGCCGATGAGCCGCCGCAGTAGCTTGAGTATGCTCTCGATGGTGTTGTTGAGGTCGATCACCTTGGGAGATACGATCTGTTTACGGGCAAAAGCCAGGAGTTGCCCGGTCAGATCGGCGGATCGCTGGGCAGCCCCCTGGATCTTCTCCAGGTTGGCACGCAGGGGATTGTCTGGCTCGACCCGTCCCATGGCCAGTTCCGTGTACCCGAGAATAACCCCTAACATGTTGTTGAAGTCGTGGGCCACGCCGCCGGCCAGGCGACCTATGGACTCCATTTTCTGAGCCTGCTCAAGTTGGGTTAGGAGTTTCTCTCGCTCCGCCTCCTGTTTTTTTTGCTCGGTGATGTCTCTGAACTCTACAACTCTTACACTTTTTCCTTTGTACGGAATATTTCGAGCTTCCAGGCGAACAGGGAATTCATCGCCGTTTTTCCGCAAGCCTATTGCCTCGTAGGGTTTTTCATATCCCTCCCGAATATTTTTCAATACCATTCCACGTGTCTTTTCAGAAATGAGCAACAAACCATCCATGCCGATCAGCTCTTCGTGGGAAAAACCCGATATTTCGGAAAGGCCTTGATTGCATTCCAGAATCACGCCTTGGTCGTGAATGGCAATGCCGCCAAAGGAGGCGTTGTGCAAGGATTTATAACGTTCCTCGCTCTCCCGCAGCGCCTCCTCCGCCTGCTTTCGCTCGGTGATTTCCAGGGCGGTAAAGGTGACCCCTTTTGACTGGTTTTGCAGGTCCACCGGGGTCGAACTGAGCAGGACATCGATGATGGTGCCGTCATGTTTCTGCCAGCGGGTTTCCACCGTTCCTGTGCCATGGTGAGCTATCTGGGCATATTTTTCCCGACCCACAAATTCAAATTCTTCATCACTGGGATACAGCATCCGGGAACTCTGCCCGATCAACTCGGCCTCATCATATCCCGTCATCTCGCACAGGCGGGAATTGACTTTACTCAGCACCCGGTTGACAACCGACCCAATACCGACGGGTGCACTCCTAAAGATACTGCTGATCTGTTTTTCACTTTCCAGCAGCGCTTCCTCAGCCTGCTTGCGCTCGGAGATGTCGGTGTGAGTACCGATCATCCTAACCGCTTTTCCACTATCGTTAAAAATCGCTTTTGCACGTGAAAGGATGTCCACCCAATGACCATCCTTATGCTTCATTTTAAATTCCAATACAAATCGTTCAATTTGCTTTGTAATTAACTTCTGGTGGAGTGCCCATGATTTCTTGGCATCCTCCGGATCAATAGTGTTTTCCCAAACTGAAAAATCATTAGGAAGTTCATAGTCCTCATAACCGAGCATATTTTTCCATGCCGGGGAGTAATAAATCTCGTTGGTTTCAAGATTCCAGTCAAATAAACCATCATTAGAAGCTTTCATTGCAAGTAAAAATCTTTCTTCGCTCTTGCGCAACTGCTCCTCCGCCTGCTTGCGCTCGGTTATATCGCGGGCAATGCCAAACAAGCCAATGATCTGGCCGGTGTCATCTTTGATGGGATATTTGCGGTTATCTACCCAGCCCTTTTGACCATCTTTGGTAAGGGTCTCCTGAATTTCGTGAGCAACTGATTGCCCCTCAAAAACTTGCTTCTCTAAGCTGTAATAGACATCTGCAAGTTCTTCTGGAAAAACGTCGTAGTCGGTGAGCCCGAGTAGGTCTTCCCAATGATCACTAGGTGAAGTGATAGCGACAAGTGTTTGACTGGCTCCAGTGAATACGTGATTACAATCTTTGAAGTAAATGTAATCCTCAGTATTTTCCATCATGGCTTTAAAGTTAGCCATCATGGTTTGGTCGTTTGTGATTTTAGAAAGACTTTTTGCGCACTGCAGAAAAAGCTCAAGCTGATTCTTTCGTTGTTTGTAATGACCTGTAATGCAACGAATACGCTGATTGGCTTGTCTGATACGAATGTTAAAGTTGTCTGATGTGTCGGCCAGATGGTTCGCAAAAAGTACGTCAGCAATATCATTGTCGTGGGGATGTATCAGCTCTTTTAGACTGATTCGTTTGGATAGAAAATCTTCTGCCTTATAACCGAGCAACGCTACAACGCTATCACTAACGGATAAAAGTAAAATGCTCCCCTCAGTAAGCGTGAAGCTAAACTTGGCCTCTAGCGGGGTAGATTGATTATGTTGACCATTCCCAATCATGCAACTGAGCATGTTATCTCTCCCTTAAGCAATGACTAAACCGATGCGTCAAAACTACTTTTTCTCTGCACCTTTCACTATTACTTTTTTACGCTGACACAATCACCGGCATGGGGCCAAAGCACCAAGATCTTTTCCCGAAAAAGCATGGCGTTAACTGACCAAAATTTGGAAACAGTTTCTCGCAGCAGACGATTTTCATGCCTGCATATCAACGAAACGCCTCAGGTAATTGTGCTATCTACATCATTACTGGTTCAAAACTGTCCAGGCATTTTATCAGATGTAGATTTACCATGCCAAGCTTTGGTCGGAAAGCACACAT
>JAFLKR010000010.1 GCA_019163135.1 Desulfobulbaceae bacterium
TCATGCCCAACCTCCGCTACTTCGACGGCAGCTCGATCGCCGCCCTCAAGTGGGAAAAAGGGGCAATGACCACGCTATGGGAAACCAGGAAAAAACCTGGATATACGGTCAATTACCAGATTCTGCCTCCGAAAAAAGGTGACCGCCAATTCCAACTCCTCTTTGCCGAGGGTGAGACCAGTTATCCCTTTGTCTTCTGGCAGGCACCTTCCGCCTTCATCAACAGCTATACCATCCGGGTTAATTAAACGGACAACTTTGTTGATGCTGTCAGGTTGAATTGGGCCAGCATTAACAATAGCCGATAGAAGGCCTGCAGTTCGCTCGCGACCACCGCAAGCGATGAGGCAGGCCTGCCATCATCGCCCATGGGGATGGGCTCCTACTTGGCACCGATTTTTGGTGCAACCTGTGGGAGCCCCGTCCCTGTGGGCGTTTTTTTTGGGTTCCGTCTCTACGCTTTGGTTGTCCTGCGCAAACACCGGTTAAAAAATTTAAACTTTTAGTAAAAAAAACTTGACGGCTCATCCTGCTTTATATAAGCTGAAATCATCAAGGTATGTTTACAAAGGTTTCTTTTGAAGTAAAGAAACGCGCAACCAACACATGAATAAAAGGAGAGGAATATGAAGAAAGTACTTGTAGCAGGCGCTGCCCTGATGCTGGCTGGTGGTATCTATGCCTCAGCTGCCTCCGCAGCTGCTGTTGAACCCGGTGTTAAGGTAACCGGTGATGCCCGGGCTCGTATCTACACAAAGAGTGCCGAGTATTACAACAACTATGGCAACATAGCAGATCCGTCCACCGGCCACTACAGCGATTCGAACGAAATGGATAGCCGTGTCCGTTTCAACATCAAGGGAACCGCAGCCGGTGGCGCTTATGCATTTGTTCGTATCCGCGCCATGGAAAACCTGATGGGTGACATGGACAGGGATACGACTGAAACCAATAATCTTACCCAGAATAACCTTTGGGCTGATCAGGCCTTCATGGGTATCCCCTTTACCGATGCATTCACCGTCGAGCTTGGTAAATTCCGGTCCACCTATGGCCCGCTTGGCGCCACCAATAACTTCTTCTATGACGACGTGAACATGGCCGGTGGCCGGGCCACCTTCAAAACCGGCAACCTCGAAATAAACCCGTTCATTGTCTGGATGGATGAGGCGAAAAATACCAACACCGGCGTAACCTACTTGCCCCCCACAGTTCCTGACCAAAACGGGGACAACGACGAAATGCGTTATGCTGCCCATCTTAAGTACCAGGTCTCCAAGGCCTGGACCCTCGGTGGTATGCTGGGCTACCAGGCCGATGATCGACGCGAGTGGGCTGTGGTCAACAACAATTACCCTGCTGGAGTCACCCAAAACTCCGGTGGATTCGGTTCCATCTACGTCAATGGTAAAAGTGGCCAGATCGGCGTAGTGGGCGAACTGGGCGTGAATGCTGCCGATCTGAACGGCTTTAACACCTGGTATGAAGACGCCAATGGTGATAGGATCGATTCGGTTGGTTCCAATGACACCGGCTTTGGTGGTTATATCATGCCATCTTATACCATAGACAAACTGACCCTGGCCTTGAATGGCGGGTTCACCGACGGCGGTTTCCTTCCTGACAGAGCCTATGGATTCGTCATGGTCGGTGGCCTCGACAACAGCGTTATCGTAGCCCAGCAGATTGGTGCCGGGGACGACTGGCTCTGGCTCGGTCTCTGCCCGAGCTACCAATTTAACGAATCCCTTAAGTTGACCGGTAACATCGTATATGCGGACGTGGACCCTTGGACCTCGGCCGGTGATGGCCCTGGTTTCTCCGGCGGCACCAATCTTGCCGCACTTGAAAGCGCCATGGAACTTTCAGCTGTCCTCCAGTACACCATCAGCAAGGGGATGAATCTCTATCTCTCCGCTGGTTACCTTGATCCTAGCTTTGAGTACATCAACGTAACCCGTACTACTAACCCCGAACTCCAAGAGGATGCCCGCTGGGGTACTAACGCCAGATTTGAGCTAGCGTTCTAACAACAGCTAGCTTCGTTCAACTGTCGTAAAATAAAAAAGGGGAGACAGGTTCGTATGAACCTGCCTCCCCTTTTTTCATAGCTGACCTGAATACCGGAGACAGAAGGAATCACTTAAACGCACTGTTCAAGTAAGCCGCTGTTGCGGCAGGAACACCCCCGAATCCCCGCATTACGCCCGCGGCTTTGCTAACCTATCCCATTTTGAAGCAAAACCCTTATAGCAGAAATCATACCATGGTGGTCAAGGCTTCTTGAATAGAGGATTGAAACGACACCGAAAGGGTCTTTCCGGGTGCCAAGGTCTGCGGTGGATGGGGTCGTATCAATCCTTATGGGTTTATTGGTTCTGCTCCCACACTCCTCACTGCCCCTAAAACGGTTTCCGCCTCAATCTCTTGCAACCGGCAGCACAATAATCGCCTCCATCCCCCCTCGCCCTTCATTGCGGTTTTTCAGGCTCAAACTACCGCCGTGATCCTCGACGATCCGCTTGACTAAAGTTAACCCCATGCCTGTACCGATGATCTTGGTGGTGAAAAAGGGATCGGTGGCATGCCCCAGATTGACCTCACCCAGTCCTTGACCGGTGTCGCGGATACTGATCCGAACCAGGGTTTCTTCCAGTTGTACCTCGATGGACAAATCGCCCCCCTCGGGCATGGCCTCGACACTGTTGCGAATCAGATGCACCAAGGCCTGCTGGATCAGCCGTGGATCGACCTCGACGGTGGGATCGTTCTCCGGAAACTGCATGGTCTGCCGTATGCCCTTATCCTGCAATGAGCCGAAATGGAGCAGCAAGGCTTTACGGATCAATGGCAACAGCGGCGTTTGCACACAAACCGGTTTCACCTGATCGACAAAGGCAAAGAGATCTTCCAGAATTTTCTCGATCTTCTCGGCTTCACTGGCCATCATGCTGAGGAACTGCAACCAATCCTTGTTGTCGATTTTCCGGGCGAGCAGTCGGGCTGTCCCGCCGATGGCCGTTATCGGGTTTCTGATGTTATGGGCTAACTGGGCCGCCATATGACCGATGGCGGAATACCGCTCGGTCTCCACCAGCAGGTCCTTGTTTTTTTCGAGCTCGCTGGTGACATCCTCCAGTTCCTGAATTTTACGTTGCATCGCCATATAGAGATGGCAATGCTCAATGGCTAGACTGGCCTGGCTGGCAAAACTCTCTAAGGCTCGGATACGCTCAGGGGTAATCGGGTTTCGATCGACAAAATGATCGGCAATGATCACCCCTAAAGCGCGGCTGGGTGAATACAGCGGCACCACCACGAAGGTGTCTTCCTGCAGCAAGCCCAGCAGTTCGATGGAAACCGGCACCTCGCACTGGCCATTGATAACGTTGATCGATTGCCGGTTCTGCACGGCTCGGATGAGGATGTGGTCAGCCTCGGTGGCGTCGACCTCCAGGGCGTGAACTATCCGGTTGACCTCGGCATCGTTGCCGATTTCACTGCCTGCGAGGTTTTCATGCCCTGCGGGCAAGGCCACGTCCTGATCCAGCATCTCAGCAAGGACGAGTCCACCATCTTGCCGCTCTCCCGCTCCGATGGCCAGGCGCCCCTTCAGGGTCGTCCCGGATTCATTGAACAGCGCCAGAAAGGCCCGGTTGAACTGGAGCCCTTCGGTTGCGGTAATCCCTACCAGGATGGCATGAAGCATTTCATCGAGTTCAATCATGCTCAGATAGGCCGTATTCATTTTCATCGCCAGTTCATGGGCCAGCCGGATCCGAAAGGTCGCCTGTTCGATCTGCCGTTGGTACTGCCGGTTCCTGATGGTCAACCGCCGTTTTTCCAGAACTCTTCGCAGGGTGGTCAACAGATCGGTGAAATGGACCGGCTTGGCCAGATAGTCATCCGCGCCATATCTGAGACAGGCCAATGCGGTCTGCAGATCGGTCACTGCGGTCAGCATGATCACCGAAAGATCAGGGTAATTTTTTTTCAATTCAGGCAGCAAGGTAATGCCGTCCGCATCGGGAAGGCCGATGTCCAGGAGAGTGAGCGCCACATTATGCCGGGTCAGTTGTTGCCGCAACGCTTCAGCCGATCCGGCAGTGACTACCGGAAACCCCTCCTGCTCTAAAAACTCCTGTAACAGGCCGACAATATCGGGAAAATCGTCGACTATGACAATGACCTCATCGCCTTCCAATAAATCTTGGTCGGCAATCGATGAGGCTGGCGGGGCAATCCGTTGGTTAATCATACGCAGCATGCCTGAAAGTAATTATCTTGTTGTTACAACGTTAACACTACCACGGAGTTCTACCTCTGAAAAAAATCTGTGTCAAGCAACAGGAGCGTAGTCTTCCGGATTGCCTCCACTGCCCGGTCATGGTATGGACCAAGAACATACTTTACCCTTTTGTTCCTCCCTTATTCCCCTATGATGAATCAACAAAACTCTTCCGCACCCCAGACCGTGAGCGACACCGAACTGCAACAGGTCATTGCCGACTTTCTGGCCATGGGCCATGTGGATAATATTGTGGCCATGTTTCGGCAGGAGCCGTTGTACTATGGCTGGACCGGTATACTGTTGACCGATGAACGCTTCGCCGTTCGCCTGGGCATTTCCGTTCTTTTTGAACATCTTGCCACTCTTTGCCCGGAAAACAACTCACTGGCCATCCCTGGCCTGATCG
>JAFLKR010000054.1 GCA_019163135.1 Desulfobulbaceae bacterium
TGCCTACCCCATGACCTCTATGTTCAGCGGCCACAGCCATCCGGAGCAATTCGCTTTCCGGGGCACAGGTTCTGAAAAAGGCATACCCGCAGATTTGATGGAGCGTCTCTGCCACCAGGCCTACCCCGTTAACCGCCTCTCTTTCGGCCAGAAGCTGCGCCTCGTTCCAGGGGGCGGGCATGGCCTGCTGTTCGATGCGCAGTACTTCCGGGAGGTCGGTAACCTGCAAGGCTCGGACAATCAAACCATGCGTTCGGCGACGGAGGCGGTCAGTTCTCCGAGCATGTTGGTGTAGCTGCCCAGTTCATTGTCGTACCAACCGTAAATGACCGCCTGGGTGAGGGGCACATCCAGGATGGGCGGGATGGAGCCAGCTTCAAACCGGTAATTTTTGAGATTCTGCAGGTTGACTCGAATAGACGCCGTGCGCGTGTGGGTTTCGGTCGATTCGATCACCACTGCGGCTTTGGGCATCCCGAGGATATCGGAGCTGACATTCTGTTCGGTCGAATAGATCAGGTACGGGCTAGTTTTGGCGTATTCCTCGTAGATTGAATTAAGCAGGGTGCGTTTGATCGGGTTGTCCAGTTCGTCCTGAAGGTTGAGCACCAGCACGATCAGGGAGCCCGACGAGGTTGGAATGCGCACGGATTCGGCGATGAAACCGATGGATTTCATTTCCGGTATGACCAGTCCCAGGGCCTTGGCTGCACCGGTGGTCGTCAGAATGATGTTATTGAGGATGGAGCGGTTTTTGCGAAGGTCCGCCGCGCCCGCGCCGGGCAACCGGTCAAGCACCTGCTGGCTGCCGGTGGCGGCATGTACCGTGACCATGGAGGCGGAGAGCATCCTGCCCGCGCCGAAATGGTCAAGCAGCGGCTTGATCATATACGACAGGCAGGTGGTGGTGCAGGAAGCCGCGGAAATGATATTGTGCCGGGCCGGATTGTAATCGTCGTCATTGATTCCCATCACGGTGGTCACCGCGTCATCGGGCATCTCCAGCCCTTTGGCTTGAATCTTGAAAGGGGCGGAGACCATAACCTTTTCAGCCCCGGCCTGCAAATGGCCGCGCACCGAACCTTTACCCTCGGAGGCGTCCGCAGTCGGGTCTTTGAAGACGCCGGTGGTGTCAACCACCAGCCGTACCTGATTGCTCTGCCAGTCAATATCTTTGGGATTGCGCGCTTTGCGGAGAAAAGTAACGGGAACACCGTTGATGGTCATGGCGCCGGCGGCTTCATTTAGGTTTTCAATCACCCGGCCGCCCTTGTTACCATGGAGATACATGCTAAGTCGACCGTAGGTGGAATCCTTCTCAATTGCCGCAGCGATGTCTTCAAGCCCTGAACCGACATTTCGTCCCAGATTGACGACTATTTCAGAAAAATATTGGCGGGAGACATGGTGCCACAGTGATAATTTTCCAATTCGTCCAAGGCCATTGAGTCCGAGTTTCATTATGGAGTTCTCCTTTACGGTTGGATTATGGGCGGGAAGTTGTTATATGCCGGGAAAGACCGCAGCGTCCCTTGCCAGCGTACCAGAAAAAAAAATATAATTGCTCTAACAGTTTCAAAATTATAGCAAAAAAAAGTTGGGGCAGGAAGCATAACCTTACCTGCGGCGCAAAAAGCTCTTTGGTCGGGTTGTAGACGGCTAATATTATACATTCTCAAGGATGTTGTAAAGATACCTGCTTCGGACAGGAATTTCCACACTCGTCTACGAAGATTTTTTTTGTTCTTTTTCCGTTGAAAAACATAACGTTACCTTGTCGTTTCACTCTATTCCCTCATTGCCATGCTCTTGCCCCCTATTCGCCAATTCGGTGTGCTGCTTAAACGGTATAAACGATTTCTTGCAGACATTCTGCTCGATGACCAGCAAACGCTGACAGTTCATTGTCCTAATTCCGGATCGATGCGCGGCTGCTCGGAACCCGGCAGCCCGGTGCTGATCAGTTACTCCGATGGGCCGAAGAGGAAATACGCATGGACCCTGGAGATGGTGCAGCATCAGGACATCTGGATCGGTGTGCATACCGGCAGGACCAATGGTATCGTCAGGGAGGGATTGGAAAATGGGACGATCAGCGATTTCGGCACGATCCGGACCCTCACCCCTGAAGTGGTTGTTTCCGAAAAAAGCCGATTGGATTTTTTCCTTGAAACTGAAAAGGGCCAGATCTACCTTGAAGTAAAAAATTGTTCCCTGGCAGAGCATCAGGTCGCCCTGTTCCCGGATGCGGTCACCGCTCGAGGGGCCAAGCACCTGCACGAACTGGTCAGGCTTGCGGAGGCCGGGTTTGGGGCAGCGGTCTTGTTTTGCATTCAACGCCGCGATGCCTCAAGCTGCAAACCTGCGGCCGCCATTGATCCGGTGTATGCAGAAACTGTTGCCTGGGCCCAGGGAAGAGGGGTGCAGTTTCTGGCTTATCAGGCAGAGGTTAGCCCGGAGGCCATTGCGATTACCAAAAAAATTCCCTTTTTTATTCAATAAGCTGTGGATATCTGCGATATGAACGAGCAACAAGCGGTTGTGTTACTCAGCGGTGGGCTGGATTCCACCACCGTGCTGGCCATTGCCCAGTCCCAAGGATTCACCTGCCATTGCCTCAGTTTTCAATACGGTCAGCGTCAGGTTGTGGAACTGGAGCGTGCCCGTCGGATCTGTGGCCATTACGGTGTCCAGCGTCATCTCATCCTGCGGGTTGATCTCGGAGCCATCGGCGGCTCAGCCCTGACCACCGAACAGGAAGTCCCCAAAGATCGTCCCTTCGATGCCATGGATCAGGAGATCCCGGTGACCTATGTACCCGGGCGCAATATCCTTTTCCTTGCCCACGCGCTTTCCTGGGCCGAAGTGATGGGCGCCTCCGATATTTTTTTGGGAATTAACGCGGTTGATTACAGCGGATATCCGGACTGCAGGCCGGAATTTCTGGCGGCCTTTGCTCAGATGGCCAATCTCGGCACTAAGGCGGGGGTGACGGGGCGACCTTTTCATTTCCACGCTCCGCTGCTGCGCCTGAGCAAAAAAGAGATCATTCTTCGGGGAAAAGCACTGGGGGTGGACTACGGCCTGACGCACAGTTGCTATGATCCGGTCGGGGACCTGGCCTGCGGCCGTTGCGATGCCTGCAGGCTGAGGCTCCAGGGGTTTCGCGATGCCGGGTTGAGTGATCCGGCGGGGTATGTAACAAAAGACATCAGCCGGTAGCCGGCTCTGGTTCAATCAAGCAGAGTGTGTCTGATTGCACCGCCGACCATGGTCAGCATGGCCCGGCCTTGCAACCGCCAGCCGAGGAAGGGGGTGTTGCGGCTTTTGGAGACCACCTGCTCTTCGGTGTAGAGAAACTCGCGCTCCGGATCGATCAGGGTGATGTCCGCCGTGGCTCCGGGACTCAGGGTACCGGCGGGAATACCGAGAATGGCTGCCGGATTGACTGCCATCAACTCCACCAGGCGTTTTGCATCGATTACCTGTTCGCGCACCAGGGTGAGTGCCAACGGCAGGGCGGTTTCCAGGCCGATGATGCCGTTGGCCGCGGCATCGAATTCGGTTTCCTTTTCCAGAATGGAATGGGGCGCGTGATCAGTGGCAATGGCGTCGAGGGTACCATCGGCCAAGGCCCGCTGGATTGCCTCTCGGTCGGCGACAGAGCGCAGCGGCGGGTTCATTTTGGTATGGGTGTCATACTCCGCCACCGCCGCATCGGTCAGGGTGAAGTAATGAGGGGCTGTTTCGGCGGTTACCTGCACACCGCGCGCCTTAGCCGACCGGATCAGGTCAACGGACATGGCCGTGCTCACATGGGCGATATGCACCCGGGTGCCGGTGAACTCCGCTAAAGCTATCTCCCGGTAGACCATGATCGATTCGGCGGCGGTGGGAATACCTTTTAATCCGAGCCGGGTCGACATCGCCCCCTCGTTCATCACGCCGCTGCTCAAGCTCTCCTCTTCACAGTGCGCGATTACTATCAATCCGAAATCACTGGCATATTCCAGAGCGCGCCGCATCAACTGGCTGTCGCGGACCGGTCGGCCGTCGTCGGAGACGGCGACTACACCTGCGGCCTGCATCTCCCCGAATTCTGCCAGTTGGTGCCCTTCGAGGCCTTTACTGATCGCCCCTACTGGATACACTCGAACGGCGGCCTGGGCGGCGCAGGCGAGGATCATGGCGGTCACCGCCCGGCAATCGTTGACCGGCTTGGTGTTGGGCATGCAGGCCACGCCGGTGAAACCGCCGACGGCAGCGGCGCGCGCTCCGGAAAGGATATCTTCCTTATATTCCTCGCCGGGTTCGCGGAGGTGGACATGCATGTCGGTCAATCCCGGCACGACCCAGCAGCCGGCGGCGTCAATTTCAGCCACCTTCGGTGGGGCGGCCTGCTCCGGTAAGGCGATGCGTCCATCGATAACAAGGAGATCCCTGATCTGATCGGTATGGTTGACCGGATCGATAATCCGGCCGTTTTTTATTAGCCAGGTTGTATTCATCGGCAGTCACCCTGAGAGGAGAAAAGGGAGCGTGGGCAGGCGGAAACAGACAACGGCCTCATTGGGTGTTCCCCATCACCAGATAGAGCAGGGCCATGCGCACCGCTACGCCATTGGTCACCTGATCGAGGATAACGGACTGGGGACCGTCGGCAACATCCGGGTTCAATTCCACCCCTCG
>JAFLKR010000103.1 GCA_019163135.1 Desulfobulbaceae bacterium
TATGCCAACGAGGCACCCCGCGCTCACTAAAAAAATCTCTCTCCTCTTACACTATACGAATCCAGTGACAACACTTTCGCAGCCCCCGCAACATACCAATGGCAAAGTCTATCTCGTCGGCGCTGGTCCCGGAGATCCGGGCCTGATCACCCTGCGCGGCAAATACCTGCTTGAGCGCGCCGAGGTCGTAGTCTACGACTACCTGGCCAACCCCAAGCTGCTCAGCTATGTGCCGAAAACAGCGACGCTTATCTATGCGGGCAAAAAAGGCGGCGGACTGCACGCCTTTACCCAGGAGGGCATCAACAAATTGCTGGTGCAACATGCTAAGCTGGGTAAGATGGTGGTGCGCCTCAAGGGCGGCGATCCGTTCATCTTTGGCCGGGGCGCTGAGGAGATCGAAGAACTGGCGGCCGAGGGCATCGAGTTCGAGGTGGTTCCCGGGGTCACCTCGGCCACCGCCGCCGCCACCTATGCCGGCATCCCCATCACCCACCGTGACTACACCGCGAGCGTGGCTTTCGTCACCGGCCACGAGGATCCGACCAAAAAATTCTCCAACATCTCCTGGGAGAAACTGGCCACAGGCGCCGGCACCATCGTTATCTACATGGGCATCAAAACCCTGCCGAGCATCACCCAGAAGCTGATCGACTTCGGCCGCTCCCCTGACACTCCGGTGGCGGTGGTCCGCTGGGCCTCAACGCCGCAACAGCGCTCGGTGGTCGGGACGCTGGCCACCATCTGCGAGGTGGTGCAGCAGGCCGATATCAAACCGCCGGCCCTGGTGATTGTCGGCGAGGTAGTCAAACTGCGGCAGACCATCGACTGGTTTGAAAAACGCGCGCTGTTCGGCAGACGCATGGTCGTCACCCGAACCCGCGAACAGGCCAGCGACCTGGTGGCCAAACTTGAAGAATACGGTGCGGAATGTTTTGAATATTCGACCATCCATATTGAACCGGTCGATGATTATAGCCTGCTCGACCAGGCGATTGAGCGAATCGGCGAGTATCAGTGGCTGCTGTTCACCAGCATCAATGCGGTCACCTATTTTTTCCAACGACTTTATCTGCTGGACCGCGACAGCCGCGCCTTGGTCGGCCCTAAAATCGCGGTGGTCGGCAAGGCCACCGCTGAAGAACTACTGCGCTACGGCATCAAGGCCGACCTGATCCCCGAAAAATTCACCGGAGAGGGATTAGCCGAGGCCTTGGCCCAGACGCAGGTGGGCGGCAATCGCATCCTCCTGCCGCGGGCTTTGCGGGCCAGCGAAATCCTGCCGGAGGCCTTGACCGATGCCGGCGCCACCGTGACCATCGTCCCGGCATACCAGAACGTGCCGCCCCAAGGCAGAAAGGATGAACTGCGCGACCAGTTGCTGGACGGCGCCATTGATCTGGTCACCTTCACCAGTTCCTCCACGGTTACCAATTTCCTCGCAATGATCGATGCCGACAGCACCGAAGAGCTGCACCGACTCCTCGACAAGGTCAAGATTGCCGCCATCGGTCCGGTCACCGCCGAAACCATCAGGGAATACGGTCTGCATGTGGACATCCAACCCCAACGCTATACCATCAACGACATGGTCCAGGCGATTGTCGCCTATTACCAGGAAAAGGCCGTGCCGCGCGACAATTGATCGGCACTGGTGCAGGATTGATCTGTCGCCCAAACCTGAACGTCCGCCGGCTTCGCGCTCCGACGAAGCGGCGGAACAGCCGATCGACCAAGCCATCCGGTGCGCGGTCTGCAGTGCTGTTATCACCCATCATAACCAGGCCCTGCAGATCAATAATCGTCACGAACACACCTTTTTTAATCCGGCGGGCATTACCTTTGAGCTGCGTTGCTTCCGCCAGGCTCCGGGTGGTTCACCCCACGGCGAACCAAGCGCCGAATTCACCTGGTTTCCTGGATACCGCTGGCAAATCGTGCTGTGCGCCACCTGCCGCACCCATCTTGGCTGGCTGTTCACCGGCACCCAATCCTTTTTTGGGCTCATCACCAACCGGTTACGTTAACGGCTTCCGGTGGAACACCTGCCCATCATGGAGAGATCTCCCAAGCGCTCCCAACGAAAACTGCCGAGCAACCGTTCTCAGCCCGGAATCCAGACGGGATTCCGGGGCGATAGTTCAACCAACCGCGGCAGTTATCTTTTTTCAGCAATAAATATATACAATTAGTGAGTTGGCTCGCCAGGGTTCAATTTTCTGTATTGTTTTTCACAGACCCAAGCTGTACATTACACTTAAGAAAAACTCTATCGTTTCGGTATAATCACCGCTATGTCGAAGTCGTTGCTCACTATCCTTTATCTGGCCGTTTTCGTGCTGGTAGCGCAGTCGGCGCAACCTGTCCGTGCTGCCGGTGAGCAAAGCGCCCAAAATGCTGGTACGGCTTGGGACAGCGCGGTCAATAGCCTGCTGTCCACCGGCCTCTACGGCTTCGACAGCCAAAGCGCCCCGGGCCTGAAAGTACAACTCCAACACGCCGACGCCCTCTACCGTGGCCTGACTCCCGACAAAAAACAGCTCAACGGCCAAGCCATCACCTTTTCCTATGAAGGCTCTACCGGCTTGCTGGAATTTTCCGCCGGCTACATTCTCACCAACCAGCGTAACAATCAGGAACCCGGCACCGTGTTTCTGGGCGTCGATGCCGAACCCGATCAAGCCTTTGATCCCGGGCGCTCCTGGTATCTGGCCTTCGACCTTTCCCGATCCTACCAGATTGATGACCAACTCAGTTTTAATCTGGGCAGCAAGACGATGTTGCTGAGAAATCCGTTTGACACCAACGAAGGGCATATTTTTTCCATGCTCTTCAACATGCCCATCTCTTACAAAAACTACCTGACCATTACCCCGGAACTTCAATGGTCGCGCCCCGTTTCCCGCTTCGACTCCGCCAATAACCCCGCAACTTCGGGTGCTACCGGAGAAAAATCGCCCGAAGATGTCTTTTATGGCGGAATCTCCGTCACCTTCTCGTACTGATCGTGACCATTGGGCTACGATTTTATCGTGGTTTCCCGAACACTGCAGACACCCTTTTTTCTTTTTTCAAAAGCGAATCGAGCTGCGATAGCTTATAAAGCTTGTTCAGCATAGTCATAGGCGGCCCACTGCCGATTTCACCTTATTTTTTCAAAAATAGAGACAGGAGCACCTGCTGTGAATCTAATCCCTCTGCATAAAAAAGGTTCAACTTTTCAAAGGGTCGCCCCCCAAAGAGCGATTGCCTTGACGTCTATTTTCGTCGCACTTTTAACTCTGCTGGTACTCTCCACAGACCCTGCCCCTGCTTGGGCCAAAACCGCCGAACCGGCAAAGCGCCAAGTGGTCTTTCTGCCATTCACGGTTGAAATTCCGGGATCCTACGCTTATCTGCGCAACGGCCTGGCCAGCATGCTCGCCAGCCGACTGGCCTCCCGCACCGATATAGCCGCTGTTCCCCAAGGGGCTTCAACCGAGCAGATGGCCAAGGCCCTCAAATCCGGTGAATATGCCGCCTTCAGCCAGCAACTCCGCCAATCCGGCGCCGACTATCTCATAATGGGCTCCCTGACCCCAAAGGGCGATCAATTCGAGCTCACCAGCTATGTCTTTTCCAATGCCGCCGGACAGGCACCCAAAAAATTCCATAAAGATGTCGTCGTCATTGACAATGCCATGACCGCCGTCGATGAAATGGCCTGGGAAATCAGCAGCGCTGTTTTTGGAAAAGCAAAACCTGAAGAATCCCCCCAAACCAAAACTTCTGCCGCCTTTCAGACCGCGCACCCCGAACGAGCCTATCGCGAAGGCCGCTTTGCCGGCACCGCCACTGGGCTTGAGGTCGGTGGCCGCTTTGAACTGACCGGCAGTTACCGAAGCAAGAATATCCCTTCGGAGCTGATGGATATCAACGCCGGCGATCTCAATGGCGACGGCACCGATGAAATCGTTTTGCTGACCAGCAATGCCCTGATTATTTACGGATACACCGATGGTCAATTTAAAATGATTGCCACCGTCGACCTGCCCAATCATCTTCGCTACCTGTCTGTGACCATGGCGGATTTGAATAAAAACGGTTTCCAGGAAATCTACATCAGCGGCAGCAACGGCAACAATCCCGACTCTTCCGCCCTGGAATGGAACGGGAAAAAACCGACCTTCCTCTTTCAGCATGTTCCCTATTATCTGCGTGCGATGACCGCGCCCAAGGAAGCCCCGGTGCTCCTCGGCCAGACCTCGCTGGCCGGCGAACTGAACGTGGACGCCATCTCTCTGATGGCGCTTGATCCGCAACGGGGGGTCACCATGGGCAAACCCTTCCCGCTGCCCAAAGGGTTCAATATTTTTGACTTTGCCCAGGCCGATCTCAATGGCGACGGCGCCAAAGAAACCATCGCCATTAACAAATACAACAAGATGCAGGTGTTCGATGCAGCCGGAACGCTGCTCTGGACCAGTGCTGAACAGTTTGGGGCCACCAATAACTTCTTTGGCACCCTGACCAGCGACTCCGTGCTTGAAAAGGAAACCGTTTATAGTCGGACCCGACTCGTGATCAGTGATCTCGACCTGGATGGGACCGACGATGTCCTGATCGGCAAAAACCGGCTGGAAACCGTCAAGTTCATGCCCAACCTCCGCTACTTCGACGGCAGCTCGATCGCCGCCCTCAAGTGGGA
>JAFLKR010000189.1 GCA_019163135.1 Desulfobulbaceae bacterium
CCGAGCCTTTTTTTCTTCTCCAACTCCTTTGTAACCGCCTGTTTCAGGGCGTCCAGCATTTGCTGGGTATCTGGCGGAGGGGTTGTTGTATGAGATGCAGGCTTCATAAGCTGGCCTTTTTCTTATCGGTTTTGCTGAAGAGCATTGTTGAGTTGTTGTGTAATATCGCGTCCAAAGTCGTCTTGCTTTACCGCAAAGAGGAAAAGGCAATGGCCTCCGCTGGAATGCTGCCATTGGTGGCCAATCTGCGCCTTTTCCCGTGAGTCATCGTTGGTTTTGTACGGTTCTCCCTTATATTCCACAACCAGTATGCGACCATCAATCAGTTCACAAACAAAATCTGGATAGAAGTAGTCGTCAGCAGTCGGCAGCCAAAAAGAAAAACGATCTTCTCGCTCAACATTGCGCACCCAATGTTTCACCTCCGGATGGGCGTCAATGGCCCGTGCACAGACAAATTCCTCGGCCGGTGTTCCATCGGCCCGTTTCTCTCGCAGGTCGTGGATTACCGGATAATAATGTTTCCGAAAACGATACCGGCCGGAATAATACGGAGGCCTTGCCGCATAGTGGGTCGGATGGAAGGAAAAGGCGTAATGGAAGCTGTCTTTCAGACGTGGCGCGGCAAAAAAACCAGGTAAAGATTTTTGAAATCCGGTCTTGATTGCGTTTTGTCGGCGGCGCTCGATTTCCAGGCGGATGGCCTCGGCCAGTTGATGTTTGGCCCGAAACAAGCCGGTGAGACTGAGACCTTTGTCGGCCATTAAATGACGAACCAGCACCGTCAACCACTTGACGAGAATTGACTGCCCCACATCTACCTGTCGGCATTCCTTATCAAGCTTGCGAACAAGGTCATGTTCCGTGCCATGGATAGGGACACCATCCAGTCGCAATTGCCGACTATCCATTTCCTGATATGTCACCTTGCCACCGGCAAGGCTAATCTCAAAGGTCGTTCCTTGTTCTCTAATGGAAAATCCGGCCAGGCTCATGGGCTCGGCAAATAAATCAAACTCGCCCAATTCGGAAAGTAGCCGCTTCTCCACCGGTTGCAGTTCTCCATCCCAATCAAAACAAAGTTGAGGAAAAGGGGCAAACCGTTCCCCCCTCGCTGATGGGGCCAGTTGTGCGGCTTGCCGGGTACGCGCCTTGTCGATGGCATCTTGTACTTTTGGCTGTTGTTTGTCAGTGCAAGCGGTCAGTAGAAATTCCTCAATCTTATCCGACAATTCTCCCCGCACGATGATTGTTGCCCCGGCGGATGTAGGGCGAATTTCGACGATATCCTTTAATGAATCCGGCACCGGCAAGGTGGGAGCGGATGCCAGAGAAAGCACAACCTCAGCGACCTTTGGTGCGGTGTGTCCATTCAGGTCAAACAGAGGCAGGACATTTTGCACAGGGGTAATCGCCATTGCCGCTTCATAGGCCTCGAAGCCCATGTTGTTCACCAGGCGGTCAGCCAATTGATCCGCAATACAGGCAAACCCGGTTGATACGATATGGGCGTAAGCCTTGGCAAGCTCGTCCTGCCGGCGAGGTCGGGCATAAGGCATACGTAAGATGCGTCCCAGTAATTGTTCCACATCCTTGGCGCTTTTTGAATCCTGCAAACCACAAAGCACGTAGGCAAAAGGGCAATCCCAGCCTTCTTTCAGTGCTTCCACGGTAATAACAAAGCGGATAGGGCATAGCGGATCGGCAAGCACAATGCCGTTCAGTTCTTTCTGGTCGCCGGTGGCCACGGAAATCTGTCTGCGGTCAAGCTTTTCGCCGTCTGCGCTGGTCAAGTGTTCCAGCAGCTTTTCCACGGTGACCTTCCCGTTTATTGGCTCGGCCTGGAACAATAGCACCGGGCGGATATAGTCCGGCTCCTTGGCAGCCAGATTTTCCAGGCGGTCGCGGGTAAGAATCGCATCTCGCACTGCGTCCTTCCAGCCGGTCTGATGCTCCATCAGGACAATGGGCAGCTTGATCATGTCTTCTCGCTGCAATGCCTGCGCGCCAACGTGGTACAAAACATTGCTGCCCGGAGCCGGGGTGGCGGTGAGTTCGACCACGCAGACCGGACGCAGATTTTTCAGGGTGCGGAAGGCCTGTTCGGTGCGGTTGTTGTGCGCCTCGTCCACGATGATGATGGGTTGATTGAGTGCCAGCCAGTTGGCCAGTGAGGCCTTGACCCGGCCCAGGTCGTTAGTAGTCAGATAGGATTGGGCGGCAATGTCCGCCTCGGTCACCTTGTCGAGTTTTGCCTCTTGTTGCGGGGTCAATCCCTGAAAATGACGGGAGAAAGTTTCATCAAAGGAATAGACGTTTCGTTGAGCCTTTTCTTTCACGTTGAAGGACTGGATGGTCGCCACCACCACGATTGCCGATTGCCCCACCTCCTGTGGCCCCACAGTGGCCAGATCGTCGAGGGAGCAGACTCGCACCCGCTCGCCAAAATATTCGGTCAAGGCCTCCCGGCAAGGATGGCGCGGGGTGGCAAGCGATGCCAGGGTCTGGCTGCGGATGGCGTCGGAGGGCACCAGCCAAAGGGCCAGCGGGGAGTCGGTACCGCGAAATGATTTACCGATGCGGGCCACCGCATGGGCAGCAAGATACGTCTTGCCGCCGCCGGTGGGAATGCGCACGCAGACGGCCGGCACTTCGTCCAGGGCGTCACCGTTGTATGGCGCTTGCCGGGGGCGGCACTGGGATTCCTTCAGCGGCGCGCAATTCCGCCATGCCTCCTGAAGTCCGACAATACGCACTTGACGAAAAAAGCCGTCCACAGCCACGAGGGCCTTTTCCTGATAATCCTTCAGCTTGAACATGATCAACGGGCCTTGATGTCGTAAGGGATTTGCTTGAAGACGACTCCTGCTTCACGGAGTCGCGCCTCGCCCAGTCGGGTGGTTTCGCCATAGATGACCCGTGGGCCGTAGTGCGGAAATTCTTTATACAGATGGGCCAGGACGGCGGAGGTCAGGACGTTGCCGCCCTGGGGGCGCCGATCACCCAGGATGCCGTTGTAGAGCAGGTAATAGGCGGTGCCGTCGTGGATACCAAGCAAGGGACGGTTAAAATCATGCACGGTTGGTTCACCGGTCTCAAAAAGCCAGAGATAGGCGGCCAGGGCCTGAAAGCGCACGGCCGGGTGGATGCCGCCGTCAGCGTCAAACACCGGCTCGCCTAGGGTATGGAAGCGAAAACCGCCGCCGCCCTGCCAGTTGACGGCTCTGGAGATTCCACCCTGTTCGCCGTTGACCACCTTTTCCAGGCGCGGCAGGCAGTGGGTGACGGCGTGCTCGCCCATCTCGATGCCGATCCAGCGGCGGCCCATTTTGTGGGCCACGGCGGCAGTGGTGCCGGAACCGAGAAAGGAGTCAAGGACGAGGTCGCCGGGATTGGTGGCGATATGGAGGATACGCTGGAGAAGGCGTTCAGGCTTGGGTGTTGAAAATAGATTCGTATTTTCGTCAATAAGCAGTGCAGCGGTCTCTTTCTTTGCTTCTTGGTTATGTCCAACTTCTTGATGACTCCATACGGTTGTCGGGACTACGCCATCCTTTAATTCAGAAAAAAATCGCTTTAGCCGTGGTTGATTGCGACCACTGATGCCCCACCAAATGCGTTTTTCGCTTTGCAATGAAGTGATTGTTTCAGAGCTGTAACCCCATGCACGCCCTTTGGGAGGAAAGATTTCTTCACCGTGTGGATTGATGATGGGGAATAAGCCTGAAGATGTGCCAGATCGAGCAAATTGTGCACCACGTTGGCCGGATGTCAGGCTTACATGCAGCGGGCTCGATGACCAAACACCACGATAATCATCGTCGGGATTCGTGTAATCACTGGCATTGCGAGCGCTACGTGGAATTCTACTGAATCTACACACGCCCATATTTTTTGCGTATACATGCACGGTGTCGTTCATTGATGAGAAAAATTCAGCGTTATTGTGCACGCTCGATGTCTTTATCCAAACGATAGAGTTTATGAAGTTGTTTCTTCCAAAAACCTCGTCCATCACCACCTTGAGATAATGGGCCTCACGGTCATCAATGGAGATCCAGATACTGCCATCCTCGGCCAGCAGCTCCCGCAGCAGCACCAGCCGCGGATAAATCATGGACAGCCACTGGGAATGGTCCAGCTTGTCGTCGTAATGGGCAAAGGCGGATTGGGTATTGTAGGGCGGGTCGATATAGATGCACTTGACCTGCCCCCGGTAGAACGGCAGCAGGGCCTTCAAGGCCTTGAGGTTGTCGCCTTGGATCAGCAGGTTTGCCGCATCGGCGTCGCCGTGGGCGGATGTAAATTGCAGCAAGTGATAGGGCACCTCAGCGCTCCCGGTCACCGCTTGGGACTTGTTCACCCAATCAAGAAAAGGCATAAAATGGAATCCTTGTAAATATCGCTATATTGCTCAAAAAAAGCATACGGTTTGAATGGTGATAACCATCGGAAGCAACAGGGTTAGAGCAAAGAAGGCCGCTCCCGATTATTGTACACTGTCATAAACGCCTACCCGGCAAGTTGGGCGGGGGTAATGCCAAGAGCAGGTGGATCTGATTTCGTCCATTCGGCGAAAAAAGGAACAGCAGCCCTATTTCTTGGCAGATCGCGGCGCGGCAGCTGATGAATTAATTTTCAGGTTCAATAAGACGACAGACTTCATTGCCGCACG
>JAFLKR010000057.1 GCA_019163135.1 Desulfobulbaceae bacterium
CTGTCGCCGAACTCGCGGCGCAGGGTGCCTTCGACGGCATTGGCCGGGTTAGTGGCGCCCATCAGATCCCGCCATTTTTTAATGGCGCCTTCCGCTTCCAGCACCATTACCACACAGGGACCGCTGGACATGAAATCGGTCAGCTCACCGAAAAAAGGCCGTTCCTTGTGGACATAATAAAAGCCTTCTGCCTCTTGTTTGCTGAGATAGAGTTTTTTGATACCGACGATCTTAAAGCCTTCGGCGTAGATCCGGGCGATGATTTTTCCGGCATTACCGGCGATAAAGGCATTGGGTTTGATGATGGCAAATGTTCGTTCCATGGCTCAACGTGCTCCTTGCTTAACGTAATGTGCGGTCTTGTGCCCCCCGGGACGATCACGGGAAGCAGGTAGTTACGAATTGGTGGGGTCCTATACCATGATCCCGTATCAACGGCAATATATCCCAGGGTGTTCTTTTCCATACGAACCGAGGCTCCTTTTACTCTCCACGCGCTCGCAAACAAATCGGGGGATAGAGCCGGTAATTTCCGGCCGTATCCCCCGTGACAGAAAATCCGCAGGAGCCTGAAAGCCGCCTGCGAATTATGAATGACGCTTTATTTACTTATCCAGCAGCACGAATTGACCGTTTTTAACGGTGAGCATGGCAAAGGCATCGAGTCCCAGGCCACCGTGATCGGTCTCCGAAAAATTGAAGGTGCCGGCGGTGCCGATCAATCCTTTGATATTTTCGATGGCAGCCCGGACCTTCTCGCGATCCTCGCCGCCCACTTCAATCGCCTTGGCCAGAATGGTCATGGCATCGTAGGTGTGGCCGCCGAAGGTGGAAACCTTTTCCTTGAACTTAGTTTCATAGGAAGTTGTATATTTGAGAAGGAAATCCTTCTGCGGTCCTTTAGGCAAAGCCTCGGCAACCAGCAGTCGACTGGCCGGGAAGATAATACCCTCGGCGGCTACTCCAGCGGCCTCGGCATATTTAATGTTGGCAAAACCGTGGCTCTGATAGATCGGCACCTGCCAGCCGGCTTGGCGGATATTCTTGGCAAGGATGGACTGAGCCGGCACAATCGACCAATTGACCACCGCTTGAATTTCCTCATTGGCCTTTAACTTGGCGACAATCGCCGACAGATCGGTGGCACTCTTATCGTAGACCTCTTCGGCAACGATGGTAATCCCGAAATTCGGGGCATTTTTGGCCAACTGTTCCTTGCCCGCCTTGCCGAAGCCGTCATTACCGGCGAGCACGGCGATTTTGCTGATCCCCTTCTTCTGCATGGTCATGAAAATCTGCTGGGCCGCATAGCTATCACTCGGCGCAGTCTTAAACACATGCGGTGATACCGGATTAACGATCAATTCGGCGGCGGAACAAGAGATCAGGATGGTTTTACCGTCTTCAGCGATT
This sequence comes from Desulfobulbaceae bacterium, assembly GCA_019163135.1. Lineage (GTDB taxonomy): Bacteria > Desulfobacterota > Desulfobulbia > Desulfobulbales > Desulfobulbaceae > Desulfobulbus. Next base: position 1,414 of record JAFLKR010000057.1, read on the forward strand.
TTTTTAATATTGAGACTTTCACCGCTGGTCGAGGGGCCGATGATCGCAAAAACCTTATCCTCCTCGATCAACTGTTTGGCAAAGGAAACCGCTTTTTCCGGGCTGCCGCCGGAGTCTTTAACGATCAGTTCAATGGTCTTGCCTTTGATGCCGCCCTTGGCGTTGATTTCATCGACCAGCATATTCAGGGACCTGACCTCTGGTCCTCCCAGAAATGCCGCCGGACCGGTTTCCGCCAAGATCGCGCCTATCTTAATGGTCGCCGCCTGGACAAATGAGGTCATCACCAACAGACTCAGCACCAGCAGGCATCCGGATCGCAGCACCCGAAGCGCAATACTTCCCTTTTTCATCCTTTCCCTCCTCAGTTATTGAAAAACCATCCGCCTGGTAAAAATTACAGCGTTGTTATGACAAATACTGTTCTCCAAGTCAACGAATACCGTTGAATACACCTCTTTTCAGACAAGAACATGGTGACCCCAGACGGGCCTGTCCCGAACGATGCCGACCAAAAATCGCCATCAGCGTGAGCACGCCTTACCCAGGATAGGCATAGCGATGCCAACCTGACCCCATCCTCCTGTTAAGCTGGAATAATATCGGGTGACTCCGAAGTTATGGCGGCGCGGCAACCGCCATAAAAACTGCTCGAGATCATCAACACCTGATTCCCCGGTCATCACAGCCCTTAACCAACCGATAGACAGGCTACGCTGCCTCGCAGCATCGAATGAAGTCGCGGGGATCGGCTTCCAACCCGCCCCAATGGTATTCGTTGCCGAAACTGACCGGCGTGATCTGCGCCCGGGTGGAGACATCCCGCAGATGGTCCATCTCCCGTGCCGACAGGAGACGATCGATGGTAAGAAATTGGTAGTATTGGTATTCGCTCATCGTAGGACCTAACCCAGTTGCCGTCATCTGTTGCCCCTTCCCGGTACTGAGTGAACAGACGCCGGATGATTGGTACCGCGATATTACCGCTATCAAAAATGATTCCCCAAACCATCCAATTATCGGAAGCATTATGGGAGACGCGCTTTCACCAGACAAGTGGATCTCCTTGGCTAAAGGGTGCCAGGATGCGGGTTGTGATATCCTGGAATTGAACTTTCTTGCCCTCATGGATACCCAGAGCGTGGTAGATGAGCAGCGATTGGCCAGAATGCAGATTATGCGGCCCAAATTACCCGTTGGCTGGTGGAGTGTAATGAGCTTTCGATTCCACTTGTCCCTAAACTGACTTCGGCTGTTGCCAATATCCAGCATATTGGCGAGGAACTCGCTCTGGCAGGGGCTCACGGTTTTTGTGCTATCAATACGGTTCCTTCCTTTTTTGGGTTTGATTTAAAGACTCTTCAACCTCGACCTGATATCGGCGGCATGACCAGTTATGGAGGCTATTCTGGCCCAGGCATCAAGCCTATCGCGCTACGGGCTGTTAGCACTTTATGCAAGTCTCCCGGATTACCGGTCATGGCTTGCGATGGGATAACCAACGGGTTTGATGCAGCGGAGTTCATGCTACTGGGGGCACCTCTTGTGCAGTAGGCTACCGAGTTGATGTTACATGGTTTCGGAGTGGTTAACAAATTGCAGCAGGAGTTACGGGAGTTCATGGAGTGGCATCATTTTGATTGTCCTGATGACTTCATAGGCCGTTGCCTTGAACAGGTGACCGACTCTAGCAAACTCCCTGCAGGCTTACATTCCATCGCCGTTCTGTTACCGAAATGTTGCACTCATTGCGGAGTCTGTACAATTGCCTGTCGAGACGGTGGCTATCAGGCTATCAGTTGCAGTAGCGAACTACCGGATATCGATCCAGCAAAGTGCGTCGGATGCTCGCTCTGCAGCTTGGTGTGCCCTGTCGGTGCGATCAAAATGTCAAATATTGATAAGGAATCGTGACCTGACCTTGTTTGCCGGTTGCAGCTCGCCAGTGATCGATCAGGTTTTAATAGTCAGAATCTGTGGTCACTAAAAAGTGATGCCCCTACACCTAACGGAAATCAACAAAATGGAGCGTAATTTCAGGTGGCACCATTAATAAAAATCCAATTGCCACTCTCACCATCTTTAACAAACCCAACATTTTCCCAGAACCCTATGGCCACATTCCGGACTCGATCGGCTGTGATTATTTTGTATTTATTTTTCACCACTTCAATAAATGCTTTTCCAAAACCTTTCCCCTTATGTTCAGGATAAATATTGATTGAAAACACTGTGAAATTATAGCCGTTAATCAAACAGCGGGCCTTTCCCACGTTGGAATCGTTGAAAATTAAATTGACCCAGTCATATTCTGATTTTTGCTGTTCTCGAGGTATAAATGTAATAACAAATCCAGACATTACGTATGCACTCCTTCACTCAAATCCTTGGCAAAATGACAGTACATTTTTGCCTAAATCTGGCAGGTAATACCCGCCCTCAAGAATTGCAAACCGTCGGTGATGCTCCATCTTTTTTGAGAACATTTTTAAAACATATCCTATTCGATAAAAATCGAATGAAGCAAGTTTCCTTCCAACATCTTTTTCGTAAGTATCGAAACCGGCATTAACGGCTATGATGTCAACATAATTTAGTTTTTTAACAAACGATTCAACCAAAGCAACATATTCATTTCTGCCCTCTGCCATTGGATTTAATACGATAGCCTCTTTCCAATCAGACAAACAGTCAATAGTTCCATCCCCACCATGTGCATCGAAATCAAGAATAAATGCCGAAGTAATCCTGCCCTCATCTCGTAATTTCTTGAGAGCTATGGCCATGTTGCAAAAAGAGCAATACCCCCAACCGGAAGATGGATGCGCATGGTGCCCAGGTGGACGGATACAAGCAAAAGCCGGTTCTGATTCCATCGCTATTTGCGATGCCTTTATAGCCCCGCCTGCAGACAGTAAGGCCATATCGTACAATGCCTGATTATTTCTCACCGAATCAATGTACTGGCTCTCATGGACTCTGATTATGTCAGAATACTCAGCTCTGCCATTTCGGACAATCTGGTACTTTGAGTCATTATGAATACTTTCCATTATAGCTTCCATTCGTCCAGGTGCGGAAGCTCCATCCTTTATATAACTAGAATTATAGAATTTATCATTAAAGACAATTTTCATACTGTGCCCTTATCAACAGTTCCCGACTCCTCTCTGAGCCCCTATTTTACGTGGCGATAGAAAAGCAGTCTTCGTAAACTTTATGGTTCTATTG
>JAFLKR010000085.1 GCA_019163135.1 Desulfobulbaceae bacterium
GCTGCCCAACATTTCACCCGACTCAAGATGTTACGCGACGAGGCCCTGGGTGCTCTGAAGGTGACGGTCGAGACCTGTGAGAGTCGGGAACAGCAGATGCACGAATGGCTCCAGAGCAAAATCGACGCCGAAGACAGGAAACTCCGCACTCTACGCGACAAGCCCACCCGCATCCGCTTTCGCCTGCTGGACCTCAACCTGGCCTTGGTGGCGACCGGCACCGACCAGGATCTCACACTCACCAGCGATACCTTTGCTCGGCTGAGTCCGCCGGTGCAGACGGTCTTTATCACCGAAAACGAGATCAATTTCCTCGCCTTTCCACCAATCCCCGGAAGCATGGTTATCTTCGGCGGTGGGTACGGTTTTGAGATGCTGGCCGGGGCAGCTTGGCTCCACCATTGCACTCTCCAGTACTGGGGCGACATCGATACCCACGGTTTTGCCATCCTCGACCAACTGCGCGCCCACTTCCCGCACGCGGTTTCCCTGCTGATGGATCAGGAAACCCTGCTGGCTCATCGCCTCCAGTGGGGCCGGGAAGCACAGCCTGAACAACGGGAGCTGCTCCGATTAACCCCGCCGAAACGCGCCCTGTACGACGACCTGCGGCAGCATCGCTTCGCTGAACACCTGCGGCTTGAGCAGGAACGGATTGGGTTTGCGTGGGTGCAGGCGGCGTTGTCCAGGTTGCGCTAGATCGCGCCTGGACCCATTTTTCCTGACGATTTTTTCTGTCCCCGATAACCAATTCATCGAGACACCCATGAAAAAAATTTTTCTGCTGTTGACCTTGCTGCTCACCGGTTGTACCGGCATACCCGCAAACATCGAACCGGTTACGCCGTTCGATGTCGAAAAATATCTCGGCACCTGGTACGAAATCGCTCGGCTGGATCATTCCTTTGAACGGGGCCTGACTCGGGTGACGGCCACCTACAGCCGGCGGGACGATGGCGGCGTGCGCGTCCTCAATCGCGGCTATTCTGCCCAGGATAAGGCCTGGAAGGAAGCCGAAGGCAAGGCCTATTTTGTGCGTGCGCCTGATCAAGGCTATCTGAAAGTTTCTTTTTTCGGACCTTTTTATGGTTCGTACATCGTCATGGAACTCGACCAGGCCCACTATCAATATGCGCTGGTCTGCGGTCCCGACCGATCGTATCTCTGGATTCTGGCCCGAACGCCGCACCTCCAGGAGGACATCAGGGCGGCCCTGGTCGCCAAGGCGGCGGCCCTGGGTTTTGACACCGGCAAACTGCTGTCGATCCCGCATGACTGATCGTCGGTCCAATCACTTACGCGCACATTCAATCAAGAGGAAAACCATGGATATTTGGGATACGCAAACACCGCCAACTGAGCAAGAGGTAGCATCATGAGCCGACCCAAGCAGTATTTTCGCGCCGGAGCCGGTGCGGTTATCATCAATCAGCGCGGGCTGGTCCTGGCCCTGGAACGTGCCGATGTCGCCGGTGCCTGGCAGTTGCCCCAGGGCGGGCTGGACGCCTCCGAGGAACCGCTGCCGGCAGCCTTCCGGGAGGTGACCGAGGAGACCGGGATCGGGGCCGCGGATTTAGCTCTGCTGGATACCTACCCGGAACCGCTGATCTATGAGCTCCCGGTGCGGATGCGCACCGAAAAAACCGGGCGCGGCCAGGTGCAGTACTGGTATTTGTTCCGGTTCAACGGCCAGGACGGGGCCATCGATGCGATCACCGGCGGCGAGTTCCAGGCCTGGCGATGGACCACCATGGACGACCTGCTGCACACCACGTCGGACTTTCGCCTTTCCCTGTATCGAAAGCTGGCGGATCGTTTCGATTCGTTCCTGGCCAAACCGGAGGCGGATTAAAGGTCGCGGTCCCGGTTGGCCCGCCCGGCCGCCAAACTTTCCCTTGACATTTTACGCTATGTACTATTACTTTTAAAAGAAATGTCAAACGACCAGGTGCCCTCATGTCCCCGCCCCAACTTGCTCTGACTCCCCGACAACGGGAATTTTTCGAGTACCTCCAGCACCGCATCAATCACGGCGAAGGCGCGCCCAGCCTGCGCACGGCTGCAGAAGATCTTACGATCAGCCACACCGCAGTGGCCAGCCTGCTGCAGGCGCTCCAGGCCAAGGGGTGGATTCGGCGCGAGGGGCGCTACAGCCGCAACCTTACTTTGCTGGCCACCGTTGCCCCGGAAATTGCCGCCACCAACGGCCGGACTGTACCGATCATCGGCCGGGTGGCGGCCGGCCTGCCGCTCTACGCCCAGCAGGAATGGGCCGGGACGATTCTGGTCGATCCCGCCATCTACCGGGGTGAGCAACTCTTCGCCCTCCGGGTCCAGGGCGACTCGATGAAGGACATCGGCATCTTGGAGGGCGACCTGGCCATCTGCGAACCCCGCCAGTTTGCGGCCAACGGCGAGATCGTCGTGGCCCTGATCAACAACGAGGAGGCCACGGTCAAGCGCTTCTTTTATCGAGGCGATCACATCGAGCTCAAACCCGAGAACGACCGCTACCCGCTCATGACCTACGGTCTGGGCGAAGTCCTGATCCAAGGCAAGGTGGTCGGCATCCAGCGCGGCCCCGAACAGATGGCCGCCCTCTGAGCCAGTGCACCAGTGGCAGCGGCTCCGCTGTATATCGGCACCTGCGGGTTTTCCTCTCCCGAATGGGTCGAGGCCGGTATCTACCCGGCGGGCACCTGGCCGGCTGAGATGCTCTTCAACAACCATGTAGGCGGTCAGGCGGTGCGCAACGCCCGAACCATGACCGAATCGCTGGCCTGAACGCTGCTGGCCTGAACGCCTCCCAAATCAAATGTACAGTTTAACTTTACATCGGCTGTACATTTGGCTAGAATGGCGGTATGGAACGCACCATCATTCATCTTAACATTGCCGATTTCAGCGTGGCCGTGGAGCGGCTGCTCGACCCCGGCCTCCGCTCCAAACCTCTGATCATTGCCGAACCCTCGGCCCGCGCCGTGGTCTACGATATGAGCGACGAGGCCTACGGCGAGGGGGTGCGCAAGGGGATGCAGCTCAGCATGGCCCGCCACCGCTGCCGAAACGCGCTCGTCCTGCCGCCCCGACCGGAACAGTACCGCAAAGCCCTGGGCCGCTGCATAACCCACGCCCTCCACTACACCCCCCTGGTTGAGCGTTCCAGCGGCAACGGCCACCTCTATCTCGACGTCACCGGCACCCATCGGCTGTTCGGACCGCCGCCGGACATAGGCTGGCGACTGCGCAACACCCTGCGCCGCGACCTCGGGTTTGATCCCATCTGGTCGGTGGCTCCCAACAAGTTGGTGGCCAAGGTGGCGAGCCGACTGGTCAAGCCCTGCGGCGAGTATATTGTCGGCGGCGGTGAGGAAATCCCCTTCCTCGCGCCCCTGCCCCTGGTCCTGCTGCCCGGCATCGCGATGGTCGACCTCCACCGCTTGCAGCAGGTCAATATCCGCAAGGTCCATCAGGCGGCCGCGCTCTCAGTCCAGGAACTCAGCGTGCTCTGCGACCACCGGGCCCGCTTGCTCTATCAGACCCTCCGGGGGATCGACCCAACCCCGGTGCATCCCGGCACCGCCCCGGGTGCGGGATGCACCTTACACCACACCTTTGCCCCGGATACCAACCAGGAAGCCCTGGTGCGCGCCGCCCTGACCACTCTGGTCCAGCAGGCCGGTTACGGATTGCGGCAGCAACAGCTCGGCTGCCGGCGGGTAGCGGTGTCCCTGCTCTACACCGACGGCGTCGAGGTCATCCGCCAGGCCGTGACAAACCTGCCGGCCAGCGACGATCCCGCCCTGGAGCAACTGGCCCTCACCGCCCTCTATCGCAGCTGGCACCGGCGCGTCCGCCTGCGGCAGATCGCCTTGGCCTGCTCCAAGCTCCAGCATCCGGTGCAGCAGCTGTCGCTGTTTGCGGCCATCGATCCCCGCCAGCAGAAGAACCAGCGGCTCAGCGAGGCCTTTGACGCCATCCACCAGCGGTGCGGCAGCGGCATGATCTATCGCGGCCGCCAGCAGCCGACTGCCACCGCCGCGCAGTAGCCGCCATGCTCGCCCTCGGCTGCCACTCCCATTTTTCGCTGATGCGGGCCACCGCCAGTCCCCGCGCCCTCTGCCGTCAGGCCCGACTGCTGGGCTATACCAGCCTGGCCTTGCTTGATTGCAACAATTGCTACGGCCTCTGGCCTTTTCTGGCGGCCTGCGCCGAGGAGGGGCTGGCGCCGATTATCGGTGCCGAGGTCCACACCGACAACAGCCAACGGCTTTTCTGCCTGGTCAAGGATCGGACCGGCTACCGCAACCTCTGCCGTCTACTCACCGCACGCCACTGCGCCCCCGGCTTTTGCCTGGAAACCGCCCTGGCCGCGCACCACAGGGGGTTGATCCTGCTGGTGCCGGAAGAGCGCCTCCTGCACCATTGCCGGGAGATCGAGGCCGACACCGTCGCCGCCCTGATGGATCGGCCCAACCAGCACACCAGCCGCCTGCGCCAGACCGCCCGAAGGTTGGGAATCCCGGCCGTGGCCATGGCCGAGACCTGGTTCCTCACCCCG
>JAFLKR010000141.1 GCA_019163135.1 Desulfobulbaceae bacterium
ATAAAAAATTTGGAATGCGGTCGGGCCATGCGGCTGACGAAGCCTGGGTAGAGATGGCATTGAAGCAGTCAAACTGCCCCAAGGAGAACGATGAACATCACTGTGCCGCCCCATTGGATCCACCGGGTTACCCGTCTGCTTGCCATAGCGGCTACGGCCGTTTTTCTTCTGGCTGGTTGCGTTTCGATGGCTCCATCCTATCAAGTGCCGTCCTTGCCGGTATCGCCCTCGTATGCGAGCGACACCTCTCAAAAAGGCGAAAGCGCTGCGGCCCTCGGCTGGCGTGATTATTTCACTGACCCGCAACTGCAAGCGTTGATCACGTTGGCACTCGACAACAACCGCGATCTGCGAACCGCTGTGTTTCGCGTCGAGGAAGCCCGTGCCCTGTACGGCATCCAGCGTGCCGAGCAGTTTCCTGCCATCGGTGCCCAGGCCAGCGGTGATCGTTCACGTATTCCCGGAGACTTGAATCTGACCGGCAAACCCTTGGAGGGCAGCCAGTACCGAGCCGAGTTGGGTCTGGCGAGTTGGGAAATCGATTTTTGGGGCCGTGTTCGCAATCTCAAAGATAGGGCCCTGGAAAACTATCTGGCCACCGACGAGGCTCGCCGTGCCGGAGCCATAGCGCTGGTTGCCCAGGTCGCCAATAGCTACCTGAGCTTGCGTGAATTGAACGAGCGAATTGTGCTGGCGCGGCGAACCATCGCCAGCCGTTCGGAATCTTTGCGTATTTTCACGCGTCGGGTCGAAGTCGGATCGACCTCGCGGCTCAATCTGACCGAGGTGCAGACCTTGCTGACCCAGGCCCAGGCCCTTGGCGCTCAGCTTGAACTGTTACGCGCGGTTCAGGGGCATGCACTGACCTTGCTGGTCGGGGCTCCAATCGATTTTCCCTTTCTGGAAAAGCCTCTTGATGATCAGGCGGTGCTGGTTACCTTGCGCCCTGGATTGCCCTCGGATCTGCTGATCCAGCGACCCGACATTCTCGCCGCCGAACACCAGTTGAAAGCCACTCATGCGCATATCGGTGCGGCCCGCGCCGCCTTTTTTCCGCAGGTGACCCTGACCGGCGTTTATGGTACCGCCAGCGCCGAACTTGAAGGCCTGTTTGCCTCGGGAAGCCAGGCCTGGATCTTCTCGCCGCGCCTATCCTTGCCCATTTTTGATGGTGGCCGCCGCCGCAACAATCTGGACCTGGCCGAAGCCCGCCGCGACCTGGCAGTGGCCCATTACGAGAAAACCGTGCAGAGCGCCTTCCGCGATGTGGCCGATGCGTTATCAGCGCGCCATTGGCTGGCCGAGCAGTCCACCATCGCCCAGACCGCCTTAGCCGTGCAGACCGAGCGCGCCCGGCTCTCCCAATTGCGCTATAACAACGGCGCCGCCCCTTTTCTCGACGTGCTTGATGCTCAACGCGACTTGCTGGCAGCCGAGCAGCAGTCCGTGCAGATCCGCCGGGCTTTGCTGAGCAGTCGCGTCAACTTGTACGCGGCCCTCGGCGGCGGCGCGATGGATGTTGTTTCGCCCCCCGCACCCGGCACCCCCTAATGACCTGTCAGTAAATAACTTGAACATCTTGCATCTCACCTTCGGGCCATCTTTGGCTGCGGCTCAATCGCAAAATCCTCGACGTAGCCCTGCTACGCCTGCGGTTTTGCGCTGGTCACCACAACCAAATCTGACCCAAATCTGAGCGCAATTTTGTCCAGGTTATTTGCTGACAGGCCCTAACTCCACCCGAGGCCTTACCGCGCCATGAATCCAACTTCCACCGCACCGGTAACCGTTACCGCCACCGCACCGGCTGCCACAACGGACACCGCTCCCGTCACTGTAAACGTCACCGTCACGGTTCTACCTCCGGCTCCTGCTGAAGAGGGCAATGCGCCGGTGATCGCGACGGTTGCGGCCCCGACGGCACCGCCAGCTGTCGAATCCGCGTCTGCCCCCAAAGCCCCTGCTCCTGCCGCTGTTCCAGCCCCTGAAGCAGTCCCGCAACTGGCAGCTCCCGTTGCTGCCGAGCCGGCGACTCCAGCGGGGTCTGCCTTGCTCAAGCAAGGGAAGCAATGGCTGGTTCCGGCCATGGTCATCGCTGCCCTGGTAGTGGCCGCGCTGGTGACCTGGCACATGCTGCGTCCCAAAGGCCCTGGCAAGAATTTTGCCAGTGGCAATGGCCGCCTCGAAGCCACGGAAATCGATGTGGCCGCCAAACTCGCCGGGCGTGTGCAGGATATCCTGGTTATGGAGGGGGATTTCGTCACCGCAGGGCAGACGCTCGCCCATATGCAGGTGCAGACCCTTGAGGCGCAACGGGACGAAGCGAATGCGCGGCTGCAGCAGTCCATTACCGCCGTTGCCAGTGCCGAGGCGCAGGTGACCATGCGCGAAAGTGATCGGCAGGCAGTACTGGCCCTGGTGGCGCAGCGTGAGAGCGAAAGCGATGCCGCTCGGCGACGTCTGGTGCGCTCAGAAACACTAACCCGGGAAGGCGCTTCGTCGGAGCAGGAACTTGACGATGACCGTGCCCGGCTGCGCAGCACCCAGGCTGCCGTGGTCGCGGCCAAGGCGCAGGTGGACGCGGCCCAGGCGGCGATTGCGGCCGCACGCACCCAGGTGGTGAGTGCGCGCTCCGCCATTACGGCGGTCGAGGCCACGGTCACGCGTATTAACGCCGACATTAACGATAGCGCCCTTACCGCCCCGCGCGATGGCCGCGTTCAGTACCGCATCGCCCAACCTGGCGAGGTGCTGGCGGCCGGCGGCAAGGTCCTCAATCTGGTTGATCTTTCCGAGGTCTACATGACTTTCTTCGTGCCCGAAACGGTTGCCGGTAAACTGGCACTGGGCAGCGAAGTGCACCTTATCCTCGATGCGGCGCCGCAGTACGTGATTCCGTCCAAGGTCTCCTTTGTGGCCAGCACGGCGCAGTTCACCCCAAAAACCGTTGAAACCGCCAGCGAACGGCAAAAACTGATGTTTCGGGTCAAGGCGCAGATTGATCGCGAATTGCTGCAAAAGCATCTGAACCTGGTCAAAACCGGCCTTCCGGGCATGGCCTGGATCAAGCTTGAGGCGCAGGCCCAATGGCCGCCCGAATTGGCTATCAAGGTTCCGCAGTGAAAGCCGCGCCACCAAGCCCCGCGCCAGCTGTCGCCCGCTTGGCAGGGGTCAGCCTGCGGTACCGCAAGACCCTGGCGCTCGACGACATCACTCTGAATCTTCCCGCAGCCTGCATGGTCGGCCTGATCGGACCTGACGGCGTGGGCAAATCCAGTCTGCTGGCGCTCCTGGCCGGGGCACGGGTCGTGCAAGAGGGTCGGGTGGAGGTGCTGGGGGACGACATGACCAACACTCGCCACCGCAACAGTGTCTGTCCACGCATTGCCTACATGCCGCAGGGGCTGGGCAAGAACCTCTATCCGACCCTGTCGGTGGAGGAGAATCTGCAGTTTTTCGGCCGTTTATTCGGTCACGACGGGGCCGAGCGGGGGCGTCGGATCGGCGAGCTGACCGCCAGCACGGGTTTGCGGCCCTTCCTGAAGCGCCCGGCGGGCAAACTCTCCGGCGGCATGAAACAAAAACTCGGCCTCTGCTGTGCGCTGATCCACGATCCCGATCTGCTGATCCTGGACGAGCCGACCACCGGCGTTGACCCGCTCTCTCGCAAACAATTCTGGGACCTGATCGAGCACATTCGCGCCGAGCGTCCAGACATGAGCGTGATCGTCGCCACCGCCTATATGGAAGAGGCGGACCGCTTCGACTGGCTGGTGGCCATGGATGCGGGCAAGGTCCTGGCAACCAGTACCCCCAAGGCCTTGCGCGTTCGCACCGCCACCGCCTCCTTGGAAGCAGCCTTCATCGCCCTGCTCCCCGAGGAGAAGCGTCGTGGCCACCAGGCCGTGGTGGTGCCGCCGTTGGCGACCTCGGACACGGCCGAGATTTCCATCGAGGCCCAGGGTCTGACCATGCGGTTTGGCGATTTTGTCGCCGTGGATCATGTCGACTTCCGCATTCAGCGGGGCGAAATCTTCGGCTTCCTCGGCTCTAACGGCTGTGGCAAGTCAACCACCATGAAAATGCTCACCGGCCTGCTGCCGGCCAGCGAGGGCACGGCGCGGCTCTTTGGCCAGGTTGTCAATGCCGGTGACATTGAGGCGCGACGCCGGGTGGGGTACATGTCGCAGGCCTTCTCACTCTACGGCGAGCTCACCGTGCGCCAGAATTTGGTGCTGCATGCCCGCCTGTTCACCCTGCCCGAGGCCGAAATCCGCGCCCGGGTGGATGAATTGGTGGTCCGTTTCGGCCTCACTGCAGTTGTCGACACTCTGCCCGACAACATGCCGCTGGGTATCCGTCAGCGTCTATCGCTGGCGGTGGCGGTGATTCACAAGCCTGAACTGCTGATCCTCGACGAACCGACTTCAGGCGTGGACCCGATCGCGCGTGACATGTTCTGGCAGTTGATGATCGACCTGTCGCGCAACGACCACGTCACCATTTTTATTTCCACCCA
>JAFLKR010000120.1 GCA_019163135.1 Desulfobulbaceae bacterium
GGCGATTTCTGGCCGTCTGGCGGCGCAACCTGATCGTCTACCGCCGCATCTGGAAGGTCAATTTTCTGGTGCCGCTGCTGGAACCGGCCTTCTACATCCTGGCTTTCGGTCTTGGCTTCCAGGGGCTGGTGACCGAGCTCTCCTATGGCGGCAAGGCGCTGACTTATACCCAGTTCATGGCCCCGGCCCTGATCGGCATCTCCATCATGTACAACTCCTTTTTCGAGACCACCTACGCCTCCTTTGTGCGGATGTACTACCAGAAGACTTTTGACGGCATGATGACCACGCCGCTGTCGCTTGAGGAAATCATCCTGGCGGAAATCGTCTGGAGCGCCACCAAAGCAACGGCTGCCGCGTTGGTCATGACGCTCGTCCTCGGCCTGTTTGGTTTTGTCCAATTCCCGACCGGACTGCTGATGGTGCCCCTGGCCTTCCTCGGCGGCCTCGCTTTTGGTGCGGTGGGGATGTTCTTCACCGGCATCACCCCGTCGATTGATATGTTTAATCTGCCGATCTTCCTGTTCATCACCCCGATGTTTCTGTTCAGCGGCACCTTTTTCCCGGTTGCCGGTCTGCCGGCCTGGGCGCAGACCGCGGCCCTGCTCTTTCCGCTCTATCACCTGGTAGAACTGACCCGCTGGTTCTGTCTGGGCCGGGTGGAAACCGCGCCGCTGATCAGCCTCACCTACCTGCTGGTCTTCACCCTTTGTTTTCTGTTCCTGGCGCTCATCACCATGCGCCGACGGCTGATCAAGTAAGCCATACCCGATGATGCCAACGATACCCTCAGAACTCGAAGCTTTGATGGCCCGGGCCTGCGCACTCGGCGCAACTGCCGCCGCGATCATCCCGGCCGGCAGTTTGGTTGTGGAAGAAAACCTTGCCTCCCTGTGCGGTGCCCCCTACCGGTGCCCGAGTTACGGACTCGCCCCCGGTTGCCCACCCCATGCGATGCAACCGGAAGTCTTCAGGGAACTTCTGTTTGTCTATCAGCAGGCCCTGGTTTTCAAGATCGAGGCACCGGTCGCGGCCTTACTGGGTCAGGAGCGGCTGGAGATCGCCAGACGCATTCATAACATCGCCGCCACCATCGAGCAGGAGGCCTTAGCGCAGGGCTGGCGCTTGGCCAAAGGGCTGGCCGCCGGTTCCTGCAAAGAGCTGTTTTGCCCGAAATTGGCGGTGTGCGTGGTGCTCGATCAGGGGCTGGAGTGTCCTCACGCTGAGCGCGCACGCCCTTCACTCTCCGCGCTGGGGGTAAATTTCTCTCTGCTTACCCAAGCGGTAGGCTGGCAATTTGAAAAAATCCAAGCACAGGCCGCGACCGCCGGCGAACCGGCGATTGGCCTGATGGCGGGGTTGGTCCTGCTGGCATAAAACGTATCTTTTGTTGGTGGATCAGCAAAAATTTCGTGCCCAACGGGGTAAGAGTTAAAAGACGAAACCCGAAATGGGCTGCGAACTTTCTGTCTGCCACGCGTTTCAATCCGTATACTTCACTCCAGATTGTCTTTTACAGAATCCTTGCGGCAACAGGTTGTGCGGTTGCAATAACAGCCTCTTGTCATCCCACCTCTTCCTTTTTCGCGGATATTGTTTTAAAGAGACCGGCATCGGTTGCATAAGCCGGTCAACAGACACACGAAACGAAGCCAGAATTGCAGAGCAACCCTTTTTACGCCACCCCACAGAGGAGACGATCGGAGTGAACAACCTACATTCCTTGCCGCGAAAGGCCTTGCTGGCCTTATCCTTACTAACAGCTCCTTGTTTAATGGGAACTGTCCAGGCGGCACCCACCGACGCTGAAAATCCACTCCGGTTTTACCAAAAGGATAATGGCAGTTACCTGCAGGCTACTTTCCAAGCAGAATTTGGAGTGTTCAGCCAGAGCAACTCCTGGTTCGGGAACAGCAAGGCCGTCCTTGGGGAAAAATCGGATTCCTGGTCGGAGACCCTCCTCCGCCCCGGTCTTGAAGGCAGCTTCACGCTTGCCCGCTCTCAAAAAATCTACGGCCGAATCGATGCGGTGCAAGCCAACTCTGGTGCTGAAATCGATCCCAACGGGACCAATAGGGGGATGGGAGCCGTCAATGATCTCCGGATCGAAAAAGCCTACGCCGGCTGGCGCTCGGGAACCCTGTTTAGTTCGCTGGGCGAAGACTTTCTTGATGTCTCGTTTGGCCGGCAACAGTACATCGCCGGTAATGGCTTTCTCTTTTACAGCGAAGCGGGAGCTGGCTACAACAGGGCAGCCTGGTACCTTGGCGGACGAAGAAGTGCGGAATACGCCGGAATCGTCCGCATGAAAACCGGAAGATGGTCAAGTGACCTGCTCTATCTCGAAGCTGACGATATCAGGGAAACCAACACCAGAGCAGGCGGAGCCACCGTGGATTATGCCCTCGAGAAGTTGGGCAATATTGGTGGCGGGCTCTATTCCATCGAGTCCGATATTCCGGAACGGGACGACATGAAGATTTACGACATCCGGGGCGGCATCAAACCGTTCGAACGGAGCGAAGTGCTGCCAGCTCTGAAACCGCTGAAATTTGAGGCGGAATATGTTTATGAAGAGAAGGCCGATGATTTTGCTGAAGGGTACGGCTGGTACCTTGCTGCCAGTTACCAGATGAACGAGATCCCCTGGAAGCCTGTTCTCACCTATCGTTACGCCAGTTTTAATGAAAATTACTACCCTCTTTTTTACGGGTTCTCGGACTGGGGCTCCTGGTTTCAAGGTGAGATTATCGGAGAATACGTACTTGCCAACACCAATCTCGACACAGACATGCTCCGTTTGAAAATCCAGCCCCTTGATCCGGTTACGGTCAATCTCATCTACTACCATTTCACCCTGCACGATGCCGCCGCCTCGGACGTAAGCAGCGATGACTATGCCGATGAGGTAGACCTGATTATCGATTGGGCTGTGAACACTCACCTTACCCTCTCACTCGTCGGAGCCTATGCAGAACCTGGCGATGCCGCGGTACAACAGACCGGCGGCGACGAAAGCTGGTCGTACATGATGCTCTATGGCTGCCTTAAATTCTGACGGGGGCCCTGGCCCAAGGCTCGTCCAGCACAGGCCAGACATTGAGCCGCGATTCCCCCATCGACGAACCGAGCCCATCGCTGCTGATATTCGAAGTCCAGTGGGTGTAGAAGAAGAAGCCCGTTAAAGGTACTTGACAACCCGCTCCAGATATTATAGATAAGCTCTCACTTGAGAGAGTACGGCCCCATCGTCTAGTGGCCTAGGACACTGGCCTCTCACGCCGGCAACAGGGGTTCGAGTCCCCTTGGGGTCACCAAGTTATTACGGTGAGATAGATACCCACAAAAAACCACCTCAGTTAGCGCTGTGGGTTTTTTGTGGGTTTTCTGTTTTCAGGGGATAAAAATGAAGCCTTGGCAAGGCGGCTAAAGCCTCCCTGCTACCTTCCTGCAGTGAATGAATATATCGTTGCGCTGCGTCGTAGCAATGCTGCCATTGTCGCCAGGAGAGAACTTTACCGTGCTACATTTGGGGCGATCAGTCGATCCCTTCGCGCCGAATCCGCAAAATTGTGGAGTCAGCGAAAAAACACTTTGGGAGCCCGCCCTTGCCAAGACGCTAACCTACCGCCCTACCGGTCTCCTGATTGCTGGTTTTTCACCAGTGCTTCCCGAGCGTGAGCGAGTTGATACCGGTGATTATTCTGCGGCCACGCTGGCGCTGGACTCTTCATCGATCGTCTTTTGGGTAGTACCGTCTCGTCTTTCCTTTAGCTGGGTTTTTTAACTTAGGTGGCGGTTTTTGCCATCTCGCAACTATTTCTTCAAAACAAGTAGATCAAACTGCTCCAAGCTGCCCTGGTCAACTGTTCACGGGCTAAAGCGCTCTCACCATTTACTCTATCTCTTCAAGTTTGAACGTTTTCTGGCCTTTTACATTTTTAGTGACAGACCCACCGCCATCGCCTCCACCTGAAGCGACGATATGCACTTTGCCATCGATTCCTAGGATCAAGGTCGGTTCTTCGTCTGTCCCGCCTAAACTTGCCGTTTTCGGATACGCCCCTTTAGCAGTTACTTCACCATCAGTCACCATGGATGTCATCACGAACCGTGTGCTACCGCTGGTGAGATCGAACGTCCCGCTGCCTGAGTACCTGGAGTCACCCTCAAAGGACCAAGTCCAGATACTTTTTGCTCCCAATCCACTTGAGTATACAATTCGTAAAGGCATTCCAGGGGCAACATCTACAACACATCGCCACCGGGAAAGCTTGTGCCATTCAACCGGCACATGCGCTACTGCCCGTTTAGGAAACCAGTTGGCGAACCAGCCTTTAAGAATTTCAATATTGCCGCCTGCAACGCCGCCAAAAAGTGCCGCCGCCATGATTTTTCCGGGGTTAGATTTGTAGACGATAAGATTGGCCTGCATGACGACCTGATCACGCTTGAGCTTG
>JAFLKR010000005.1 GCA_019163135.1 Desulfobulbaceae bacterium
CCTTTGATGTCGCCAAGGTGCGGGAGATTTTGGAATTGACCTCAATTACCAAGGTTCCGCAAACCCCAGATTTTATGAAGGGTGTCATCAATCTGCGCGGGAGTGTGGTTCCGGTGATTGATCTCCGTCTTAATTTCGGCATGCAATGCACGCAACAAACCGTCAACACCTGCATTATTGTGGTCGAGGTCAACCTCAATAGCGAAATCATCGTCCTCGGCGTTTTGGCCGACTCGGTACAGGAGGTGGTGGAGATGGAACCCGACCATATTGAACCGCCACCCCAGTTGGGCACCAAGCTCAACACCGCGTTTATTAAAGGAATGGGTAAGGTCGAAAATACTTTTGTTATGATTCTTGATATTGACAAAGTCTTTTCTGCAGACGAGTTGACGAGTGTCACGGGGAATACTGCCCCATAACCAAGCCTTTTCTGTCGAGTGTCCATCTCTTGAGCTCGAGAAAGGAAACACCAGTGAGCCGCAGCATGAGTTTCTTTTTGCCCGCAAAAATGAAAGATAAAGAATTCCTGCAGTTCAGTTCTTTTATCTATGAGCAGGTGGGGATTCAGTTGCCGCAGTCCAAAAAAACCATGCTTGAGGCGCGTCTGCAGAAGCGCCTCAAGACGTTGAACTTTGATTCTTTTGCGGAATACAGCCGATATATCTTTAGTCCTGAAGGTCAACGCGCGGAGCTGGTGCAACTGATTGATGTCGTTACCACCAACAAAACCGATTTTTTCCGTGAACCGGGTCATTTTGAACACCTGACCCAAAAAGCCTTGCCGGCAATTATCAAGCGTCGCAACGGTCGCATGGCGGAACCTGTTCGCATCTGGAGTGCGGGGTGCTCAAGCGGTGAGGAACCCTACACCCTGGCAATGGTCTTGTCCGACTATGCCGCAGAATATCGCGATTTTCGTTTTTCCATCCTGGCATCGGATATCAGCACACGAATTCTGGACACGGCCATGACCGCGATTTATCCGGAAGAGCGGACCGATTGCATAGCTTTAAATATCAAAAAAAAATATCTCCTGCGCAGTAAGGACCGAAGCAAATCTTTGGTCCGTGTCTGCCCGGATATCCGTTCACGGGTTGTCTTTCGCCGGATTAATTTCATGGATACCGATCTCGGGGTTGCCGAGAAAATGGATATCATCTTTTGTCGTAATGTTATCATCTATTTCGACAAATCGACCCAGCAGACCCTGATGGGAAAATTCCACCAGCAATTACGGCCCGGCGGATATCTGTTTCTGGGGCATTCGGAAACCATGAACGGAATCGATGTTGATTTCACTTCGGTGGGCTCAACCGTGTACCAAAAAAAATGAAACGCATCATTGCGGGTCATAGCTGCAACGCCTTCCTCAAGCCCGGAGAGGTTATTATCTCTGCCAATCCTGTTCTGGTGAGTACCGTTCTCGGGTCGTGTGTGGCTATTACATTGTATTCAAACGAAAAAAGAGTGGGGGCCATCTGTCACGCCATGCTGCCCAATAATTTGAAACAAGAGGACAATCTCCTTTATGTTGATACGGCGGTCCACTATCTTCATCGCAAGATGATCGAGTATGGTGCAGGCGCTGATTTGATTGTCAAACTCTTCGGCGGCGCGCAGGTAATGGTCGGTGGCCAATCGACCGACATCCGACAGTCGGTTGGCGAACAGAATATCGCCCAGGCAAAAAAGGTGCTGGAGCAGCTGGGTTTGGTGGTCGCCAAAGAGGATATCGGCGGCAAGTTGGGACGAAAATTATTGTTTTCAATTAAAACCGGAGATGTGTATCTGCGCAGGCTCAAATCGAGCGGAAACGAATACCTCCCAGGGGGAATATCATGAGCAAGATCAAGGTTTTGGTAGTCGACGATTCTGCGCTCGTCCGGCAAACACTCTGTGAAATTCTCAATTCCGATCCCGAGATCGAGGTTGTCGGGACAGCGGCAGACCCCTTTCTGGCCGCAGAACGCCTGCGAACCGTGGTGCCCGATGTGATTACCCTGGATATCGAAATGCCGCGCATGGACGGGTTAACCTTTCTGCAGAAACTCATGAGCCAGCACCCTATCCCGGTGGTGATGTGTTCCAGCCTGGCCGAAGGCGGCAGTGAATCGGCACTCAAGGCCATGGAATACGGGGCGGTGGATATCATCACCAAACCCCGCATGGGCACCAAGCAATTCATCGAAGAGTCCCGGATCATGATCTGTGACGCGGTCAAGGGCGCGGCTGCGTCCCGGCCTGGTCATGCACGCCCTGTCCGCAGCACTTTGAAAGAGATTTCACCCAAGTACTCGGCCGACGTAATCATGGATAAACCCAATTCCAAGGCCATGATCCAGACCACTGAAAAGGTGGTGGTGGTCGGGGCCTCCACCGGGGGCACGGAAGCGTTGCGAGTCTTCCTGGAAATGTTGCCCGAAAATGCGCCGGGAATGGTGGTGGTGCAGCACATGCCTGAAAATTTTACCGCTGCTTTTGCCAGAAGGCTTGACTCGCTTTGCCGGGTCACCGTCAAGGAGGCCCAGGACAACGATACCATTGTTCGCGGCCGGGTCCTGATTGCCCCCGGCAATCAACACACCCTGCTTAAACGCAGCGGCGCCCGCTATTATGTCGAGGTTAAGAGCGGGCCTTTGGTATCACGTCATCGCCCATCGGTGGATGTGCTGTTTCGTTCGGCGGCCCGTTATGCCGGCAAGAATGTGGTGGGCGTGATCATGACCGGCATGGGAGACGATGGCGCTCGGAGCATGAAAGAGATGTTCGATGGCGGGGCGATCACTATTGCCCAGGATGAGGCTACCTGTGTGGTGTTCGGCATGCCGGCTGAAGCGATCAAGCATGGGGGGGTGCATAAGGTGATGCCGCTGCAGCTCATTGCCCCCGAGGTGTTGCGATTGTGTTTATAAGGAACTGGACCTACGGCCATGCGGTTGTGGCTGCAATATAAGTAGGCATCGGCCCCGTAAGTAGGCATTGGCCCCGTCCGTCCAGCTGTAAGGTGGAACCGCTTAAAATGTTAGAAGAAATAAAAATTTCTCGCAAGGACTGCAAACAGAGGGTTCAAGCGAGCACCGATCAAAGCGCCATTATCGCCAGGCCCCATGCCCGCCTGAGGGAGATTGGGTTTTTCGCAGTTCAGGTCGATGTCTTCGGTCCAGGGAGCGCGCCATGAGCACTACGCATCCTCACCATAGCAACCGCTCTCCGCGCCGATGGCTGCTGGGCGCGCTTGCCTGCTTGACGCTTCTTTTTGTGATGCTGGGAGGGGGCTGGTTCCTCAATGCCAGGCACGAGGAGAACCGACAGCATCACTATGAACAACTCGAAACCATCGCCCGACTGAAAACCAATCAGCTGCTCGCCTGGCGCCAGGAACGTCTCGCCGATGTCCGGCTGGTTTCCTCGGGTTATATCTGGACACAGATGCTCGAGTGGCTCAAGACCGGAGACTCCTCGTCCCTGGAAAATATTGCTGCGCGGATGCGATTGTTTCAAGAACTGCAAGGATATCATAACAGTATTCTGGCAGGCATCGATGGCCGGATTCTGGTTTCTCTGGTGGACAGAAATACGGCCCTTGAGCCTGAGGTGAAAATCCTCATGACCGAAGCCTTGTCAGCTTCGCAACCGATTATCGGAGATTTTTATCACTGCCAGACCTGCGAGTTGATCCATCTCAATGTTGCGATGCCGGTGGTTGATGAAAACCACCAGGCTGTGGCAGTGCTCATCCTGGTGGTTGATCCGGCAAAAGAAATTTTTCCTCTGATGCAGACCTGGCCGGTGCCGCACGCCAATGCCGAAAGTTTTCTCATTCGCCAGGAAGGCGACCGTGTTCTTTTTCTCTCGCCGCTTCGCTATCAATCGTCCCCGTCCTTCAGTTTTTTCGGGCTGCAGTTGTCGGCGGTCGATTCTCCCGCGGTTCGCGCCGTGCATGGTGAAACCGGTATGGTTACGGGAGAGGATTACCGAGGGGTGTCTGTTCTTGCCGATATCCGTGCCGTGCCGGGAACCCAGTGGTTCACGGTGACCAAGATGGATCTCGATCCTTTGCTCACCGAGGCTCGGTTTCTAGGTGGTGGCGTTCTTTTTATGGTGCTCATGGTCGTTGTCATGACTGCCACCCTCGTTCGGCTTGATAATGTTTCCAAGCAAAAAGATCTTTCCGAGGCCCTGCTGGAGGCCCAATACGCGCACATCCGAACCCAGGAGGAGATTCGCGCCACCCTGTACGGCATCGGGGCCGGGGTGATTGCCACCGATGCCGATGGTCTGGTCACCCGCATGAATTCCGAGGCCGAAAGGATGTGCGGCTGGACGGAACAGGAAGCCCTTGGGCAACCGCTGGCAACGGTTTTTCACGTGATCAGCGAGGATTCCCAGGAAGGAGTGGAGTTACCCATTAAACAGGTTTTGAGAGCAGGGGAGAGTGTTGGCGTGAG
>JAFLKR010000060.1 GCA_019163135.1 Desulfobulbaceae bacterium
GCCGAGTCTATTGTGTCTTATAGCTTTGGATGCGGCGCATCCACACCCTCGTTACCATGCGGCGCATGGGAACGAGAAAAAAGCAAAAAAACCATGATGGTGCCACTTGGGTGTGGGGGATGTTGAATGGGGGGAGGGAAGAGAAATGGTGGCGGTCTCCAAGGTTGTGTCCGGTAACATTAACCACATAGCCGGTTACAACCTTGGAGACCTCCGCACAACCGCTTTAATTGGAAAGTATTCGCGCTTAATCTAGCGATGTTACATTACGATATCGGCGAGATTTTTTCCGACCTTGAATTTTACCACTTTTTTAGCTGGTATATTAATCGCATTACCGGTCTGAGGATTCCGCCCTACCCTCGCTGCTCTTTCTGAAACAGAAAAGGTGCCGAACCCGGTCAGCGTCAGGCTGTCTCCTTTTTCCATGGTATCCGTGACGGCTGAAATAAAACCATCTAAGGCGCGGCTTGCTTCTTCTTTGCTGATATCGCTGGCTTCTGCAATGTGGGTGATCAGTTCGTTTTTGTTCATTTTTCCTCTTTTGACAGCTTATAGGTTAAAAGTTGTGTGGCGCCATTTCCCAGGTAATAGGGCAAGGATCGGGCTGTGGTGGTATTTGAGGTATACTGAATGAATATTTCGGCGCACAAGAAAGCCCGTTGTCGGCCTCCTGAGCCGTCAATGTCAAAGGCTGTTGGCTATACGCCAATATCTTCATTCCATAGGGCTGGATTATTTTTAATAAATGTCTCCATAAGCTGGAAGCATTCCTGATTATCAATGACCAGCACCTCTACGCCTCGCGATCTTACATAAGCTTCCGGTCCACAAAATGTACGATTTTCTCCAATAACTACCTTTGGAATCCCATAGAGAAGCACCGCCCCACTACACATATCACAGGGAGACAATGTCGAGTACAAAATTGCTCGGCGATAATCGGATGCTTTAATTCGCCCCGCATTTTCCAAACAATCCATCTCTGCATGCAATACCGCGCTACCTTTTTGGATACGTTGGTTGTGGCCGCGCCCGACTATTTGGTCATCAATAACAAGCACTGACCCGATAGGAATTCCACCTTCGACCAGCCCTTTTTTGGCTTCTTCAATTGCAGCCTCTAAAAACTTATCCATACTCACCTCTTATTTTTCTTATCGGAGGGGAAACAGCGCACACCTCGCTATTTTGGTTCATGCAGCTTTGTTTAATTTTTCAGCAATCCAGACTTTAACAAGAGCTTGCCTTGTTATCCCAAGTCTGTTTGCCTCTTTGTCTAGTTCCTCCACAACCCAGGTCGGAAAGTCTATGTTAACCCGTTTAAGTACTTGATTAACTCGACGAGCTTTTGAAAAATCAAGATCGTTCGTTAAATCTTCGCCAAGTTCAAATTTTTCATCAAAATCTTCAGCTTTCATAATATTGAATCTCCTTTCCCCTGGAACGTCTGACCGAAATAATGCGGGTAGAATTATCTCTATACGTGATAACCGCAGACCAGTGTTTTTCTCCTATTTTTCCAACAATAAGATAGCGATTTTCTCCCTGGGCCATTCTTGCAGGGATTTCTAACAAGTCCGGATCATGCCAAAGGGCTGTGGCTTCGTCAAAATCAATGCCATGCTTTTGTTTATTAGACGTGCTTTTATCATGATCAAATTCAAATTTCATACGGTTATTATATAATATCAAAACCTTTATGCAACATGAAAGGTATATTTATTATACCTTTTTAACCAAAGAGAACAGAGGGACAGCTTGCCTAATTTATAAAAACAGGCAAGCTGTCCCCCTATTTCGTCCCCCTATTTCCCCTCCCCCCGTTTCGTTGGTTACCTGGCTATGTGGCAGGATACAGCCTTGGAAACCAACGCTCAACCGCATCAATTGGAAAGACGAGCACGAGCGGGGCGCGGGAGCTTTCAGATTTCAGGTAGCCTTTTTTGATAAGGCTAGAGACGACGTTTCGGGCCATGCGTTCACCATAGCCGGTGATTTCTGGGGTGCGGCCACGCGGCACCTCGCCGGTCAACAGAGCTTCACGCAGTAGGGGAAAAGACCCTTTGGGTAGTGTTCCCGCCTGCACATCCTCTTCGATATGCTGGCGCATCCGGCGCAGCAATTCACTTGGATCAAGCAACGAGGCCATAAAATCAACCTGATCAATGCAGGTGGTCAGGAAGAACTCACAGAAAGACGTCAGGGCTTGCGTCGATAACGTCCCGCGCCCGTCCAGGTCGCCGCGCCGTGGTTCATCGGCAGCCATCAGCAGAGCTTTGTACTCTTGAACGTTCCGCGCCAATCCTCTTGCCACTGACCAAAGGCTACTGCCTACCCCACAGCGCAGAAGCGACGCGTGCGACATCAGACGGGTGACGCGCCCGTTGCCGTCATAAAAGGGATGAATCCAAAGCAGCCGGTGATGCGCCGCACCAAGGGCGGTGATCTGGCCAACGCGGGACATTTTTTGCACGCCATAGGCCCCTTCAAATCTTCCCAAGAAACGGGGTAACGCCTCGGCTTTTGGCGGAATGTGCCTGCCGACTTGCACCCCCCCTTTTCTTAATTCCCCCCCAACAACTCGCAACCGTTCGCCTGTGTCTGGATTTTCAACCCAAAGCATTTCATCCGGCAGTCGGCGGCAGAATTCATGATGCAGCCAAGTGATATACTCAACGCTTGTGGGCTCTATCTGCAAATCCTCGTGAAAATCGATGAGCCGTTGCACCTCGATATGGGCAACAGCTTCATGTTGCAGTGCCCTCTCCTGTGGGTCAACAGAATAGTCGGCATGAGCTAGAGCGCGATCAATGTCGCGGGGGTGCGTGCAGTGCCCCTCGATGAGGTTGGAATAATAGCAGTTCATCGAGCGTACAAGGTCGCCCACACCTACCCGCACGGTTGACGGCAGTTGGCTTGCCAGCCCCGAGGCCTTTGTTGCCAGATCAATGGCAAGGTCTTCTAGCTTACGCTCACCGCCAGGCGGGAGCATTGGCTCCATCAAGCCTATGCCTTCTATGGTTGCCATACCGCCCTCTTTCTCATATTGCCGGAATGAATGCTTAGTTTAAGCACTATATATCAATAATTTGTTAACGCAAAGCGCAATATTATTGCCGGTTACATTGCCGGTTTCTCAAAATAGAAACGGAGGGGGGAAACGAAACAGGGGGAAACCTAAAACGAAATGGGGGGAAACCTTACCTGTTTTAGATAAAACAGGTAAGGTTTCCCCCCATTTCCCTATTTTTCCCCGATTTTACTTTTCGGAGATAATCAAGGCATTCATCACCACATGACTCACCAGATCTGCGGTATTTTTCATTTTGTATTTTTTCAAGAGCTTGCCCCGATAGTGATCAACAGTACGTGCGCTCAAGTTCAGCATTTCCGCAATTTGTCTACTGGAACATCCTTTAACCACATGTTTGAGCACCTGTTTTTCACGATCTCTGAGCACGATGAGCGGCAGCGCCTTTTCGTCACGGAAGGCGGTGATAATCTCTTCGACCACATCCGTTGATAATTGCGGCGAAATATACGAATTGCCGTCCCTGATCGTCTTGATGGCGATGAGCAATTCGGTATCGGCATCATCTTTGATCAGATATCCATGGGCGCCGGCGGCGATGGCTTGGTAAAAATACTGGCTGTGGGAATGCATGGTCAGGACCAGGATAGCGATCTTCGGAAAAGATTTCCGAATGGCCGCCGTTGCTTCGATACCGTTGATCTGCGGCATGGTGATATCGACAATGACCATATTCGGCAGGCGCTTCCGTACCAACTTGAGTAGATCGTTCCCATTGGCGGCCTCCGCAATAACCTGCAGCGCCGGGTCCTGCAAGATGAGGCTCTTAATGCCTTGCCGGATAAGACCGTGATCGTCGGCAACAATAATTCGGTACGGCTTCATGATTGCTCTCTGTAATAAGTCGACATCCCAACATCCCGTTTTATTAGCAAACAGTGTACCCATTCATACAAGATCGCCGGTGGCCATAAACCTGGCTACCTGTCGGGCAAGGACGGGAATCCCGGCAGTCCGTGCAGAAAATCTTCTCCCCCTCCCAATACAGCGCTGTTGTTTTAAATCCAGCTATGATTTGTATTTTGCCGGAGCGAAGCGACGCAGGATTAACCTGATCAGTCCTACCATCCGGCGAACAGGGATGCAAGAACGTCTTGCTTTGCATACGGATTGGTTAAGTAGAAAACGGGGATGGGTAGAGTAGGAAGCTGAGAGACGAACCAAAATCGGGACTTTGCGTGACGCCTCGCCGCCAACGACATTCCGTTTCTTGCCGTCCCGGCCCACTTCTATGACCGGAGCCTTGAGCCACCTCTGGATCAGGTGCAGGTAGGTCCACCAGGTCGACATCTTCGCTTGAGTTTAAAGAGGCTCCGTACAGGTTCACTTGCG
>JAFLKR010000020.1 GCA_019163135.1 Desulfobulbaceae bacterium
CCAACGGCTCGACGCATCATGCCGACTCCTTCGCTACCTGCTCACACCCCCTTATTCGTGCCCGCGCTTCAATCCAAGCACCAGAGAATCAACCAAAAGCCCGAGGATCTTTTACCCCCCCGGAGTACTACGTAAATGGACGGAAAAATATTTATCATCGAAGATGACCTCGAATTGTCGCAGATGCTGCAGACCAAGCTTACACGGCACGGGTTCATCAGCGCCGTCTACCCTTTAGGCCGGGAGGGCCTGGCGGCAGTCACCAGCGAATCCGTTGACGTCATCCTGACCGCCCTCAACCTGCCAGACTTGACCGGGATTGAAATCTGCCGGGAAATTTCGACCCTACGGCCGGAGATTCCGGTGGTGATCATGACGGCTTATGGCAGCATGGAAGTAGCGATTGCGGCAATTCGTGCAGGGGCGTATGATTTTATCCCCAAGCCCTTTGATTTCAACATCCTCGAACTGGTCCTGAGCCGAGCAATCAATCACCGGCGGCTGCAGGATACGGTTAAGCGGTTAAGCCAGGCACTGGAACAGACCCGATCGTTCAACGAACTCATCGGGGAAAGTCCGGTGATGCAGGCGATGTTCTCAAAATTGCTGCGGATCGCCGATTCCGAGGCCTCGGTCCTGCTCACCGGGGAGAGTGGCTGCGGCAAGGAACTGGCGGCGCGGGCCATTCACAAGTTCAGTCGGCGCACCAAGCAACCGCTGGTGGCGATCAATTGCTCGGCCATGCCCGAGGCCCTGCTCGAGAGCGAATTGTTCGGGCATGTCAAAGGGGCTTTTACCAATGCCCATTCCGATTACCAGGGGCTCTTCCTGGCGGCGGAGGGGGGCACACTCCTCCTCGACGAGATCGGCGAACTGCCGCTTTCCCTGCAGCCCAAACTGCTCAGAGTGCTGGAAGACCACAGTGTCAGGCCGGTGGGGAGCAGCGTCGAAAAACCATTTAATGTCCGGGTAATTGCCATCTCCAACCGAGACCTTGAGGTGGCGGTTGCGGAAGGAACCTTTCGGGAAGACCTGCTCTATCGACTGAATGTGATCACCGTGAAGGTACCGCCGTTGCGCACCCGGGGCACCGATATCCTGCTGCTGGCGGAAAAGTATATCGAGCTGTATGCCTCCAGCCAGGGCAAGAGCATCGAGGGGATGACCAACACCACGGCCCAGAAACTTTTGTCATACCGATGGCCCGGTAATGTCAGGGAGTTGCGCAATGCCATGGAGCATGCGGTTACCTTGACCAATCATCGAAAAATTATCCCGGATGATCTCCCGGAAAAAATACTCCACTTTCGCCATGATCCGACCAGCCAGATCAATGGAATGCCGAGCTCCGGAGAATTGATTCCCATGGCGGATATGATGCAGCGCTATATGCACCATGTTCTCACTATGGTCGGAGGCAACCGGACCCTGGCCGCCCAGATTCTGCAGGTTGATCGCAAAACCTTGTACCGAAAACTGCACCAGCAAAACGATACACCGACCAATGTGCCGGTCACCCTGTTTCCCGGTCCCTTCGGGGTATAATCACCGCCCTTGCCGCCTGGGGCATTATACCTCGGCGGGGCATTGTGCCCCGATTCGTCCCTTTCCTTTTCGCCCTCTCCTGGCAGACTAGCCCATCACAATGCCATTGATATTTTAGAT
Source organism: Desulfobulbaceae bacterium (assembly GCA_019163135.1). Taxonomy (GTDB): domain Bacteria; phylum Desulfobacterota; class Desulfobulbia; order Desulfobulbales; family Desulfobulbaceae; genus Desulfobulbus. The sequence continues at coordinate 1,666 of JAFLKR010000020.1, forward strand.
AGTTACCATGCTTTCAGCATTCCCGTTCACCCCATGCACCCTGTAATGCGGTCGCCCAGCAGCTACACTGTCCCCCGCCAAGGATTGACTGCGGCCCCATATCGCATCATCCTTTATTTGCGCCATTTTTCCTCACGGCGACCTTGGGAAAATCCAATCCGCCTTCCTTGAAAACATCTATTCAGGAAAACTACAAAGAGTTGGCATCTTTTATGCTCTCCTAGATTGTTTACACGCAGTTTTCTTGAAAAGTCAAACAATGCACAGGTGCAATATGGCAATTTTAGTTGGAATCCATCAGGAACAGGAAAAAATAAATAACATCCATGAGTCGCTGGGGATTCGGGCAGGATCATTATGTTCTGTGGGCCCCTTTCTCTCCAGAAAGGCAGCGCTGGCCTGGCAGCAAAATATGCAGCAGAAATTCACCGAATGCGCGGTCATTTCTTTTGGTGAAGAGGAGACGGCAGCTATTCCCTGGTATGGGTTTGCTTTTGAAAAATAATAGCTCAAGCAGTTGAGGCAGAGGCCCTGATAGTACTTGCGCCCATAGTGCTCCATCGATCGATCAGTAGAAAGTCAGAACCGATAAAGGGTAGTCCGATTCCCCGGACACCCTGTATGCTACCATACATTGGCCCCACGCTTAAATGTGCTGAGGCTGCGGCACTCCTTCCCTGAATCCTTTCTTTTTCTTTGATTGTATAGATCATTGTGTCAAAAAAATTCTACTGATTTGTTACCCGCATTGCAGGTACCGCTAAGTATAGCTGCCATCCTGTGCCGTGCTGGCGTCAACATATCCCTAGGCTTGGCCCTGCCGCTATTATTTGTAGAGCATGGCGTTGCATCCGAAAACCATGCCATAAATTCTGCACGATATAGGCCGCCGCTGCTAAACGATGTGCTATTCGATGCTGCCTCTTGTAAGATACCCCGGTAACGAACGGCCACCACAAAAAACTATTGATAAAATATGAGCCCAAAAAACCGAGATCCACAATGACGTTATTTTTCACCGCGTTGGCTGTCCTGCTGGCGGGAGGGGGTTTGCCGCTTCTCCTGCACCGCCACTATCGTTTGATGAAGGCATTACATGTGGCAATGATCTGGGGGGGCTGCGGTCTTGGGCTGTACGCCCTGTATCCCCTGGCGCAGCACCCATCCTTAGCTAGTTTTTCCTGTTCCTGGCTTCAGGCCTTCACCCTCTCGTTTACCCTGGATTCGCTTTCCATGGCCTTTCTCTACCCCATTTTCCTGGTATCACCGTTGATCGCCCTCTACGGCTATCACTACCTCGAAAAACCTGAAGAATCATGGCGAACCGCCGTCAGCGCCTTCTTTTTCAGTCTGCTGCTGCTGGCGATGATCCTGGTCACCATCGCGGTTAATATGCTGACCTTTGGGCTTGCCTGGGAACTGATGTCCCTTTCTTCTTATTTCTTAGTGCTATACAACTACGAACAAGAGGAGACGCAACGGGCCGGGGCACTCTATTTACTTTTTACCCAGACCGGCGCCCTGTTCATATTCGCTGCCTTCGGGGTGATCTTCAACGCCACCGGGTCACTTACCTTTGCCGGGATCGGGCAGTTGCCGCACGGCATCAAGCTGCTGGTCTTTTTCCTGACCTTGGTCGGCTTTGGTTCCAAAGCCGGTATTTTTCCGCTCCATATCTGGTTGCCCCACGCCCACCCAGCGGCACCCAGCCATGTCTCCGCCCTGTTATCCGGGGTGATGATCAAAATGGGTATTTACGGCATTCTGCGGATGTATCTCCTCCTCGACGACCCGACCCCGATCTTTCCCCAGACCATCCTGGTCTGCGGCATGCTCTCCGGGATGCTCGGTGTGGTCTACGCGCTCGGCAAACAAGACCTCAAGCGATTGCTTGCCTACAGCAGCATTGAAAACATCGGGATCATCCTAATCGGGGTTGGGCTAGGCATGCTGGGTATTGCTTCGGGAAACCGAATCATGGCCGCCTTCGGCTTTGCCGGTTGCCTGCTGCATGTGTTTAATCACGCCCTGTTCAAATCCCTGCTGTTCATGGGCGCCGGGGCCATACTGCACAAAAGCGGCACTCGGCGTATCGATCAGTTGGGCGGCCTGATGAAAACCATGCCCATAACCGGACGGACCTTTCTGGCCGGTTCGGTCGCTATTTCCGGATTGCCGCCGCTGAATGGATTCATCAGTGAGTTTCTCATCTATTATGCCGGATTTCAGGGTTTGCGCCTGTCGGGATCGACTTTTCTCTTCTCGATGTTTGCGATTATTTCCCTGGCGATCATCGGTGGACTGGCCTCGGCCTGTTTCACTAAAGTGGTGGGCGTAGTTTTTCTCGGAGAACCGCGCAGCGAAAAAAGCCGAAATTCCAGCGAAGCCGGCCCGGCCATGCAATCGGCGATGGTGCTGCTCGCGCTAGCCTGCCTGCTCCTCGGTGCCTGGCCCGAGCCCTTTATTCGCCTCGCCTTTTGGAGCCTGCGCGATCTTGCTCCGCTGGCCGGGATCACCCCGGAAATTATGGGCTCAGTGCCCCGCAACCTGGCGTTTGCGGCCCGTCTCTTCCTCGGCCTGCTCCTGGTGATCTTCATTCTCCGCCGCCTGCTGTACCGGGCCAAACCAATAACCCTGAGCAGCACCTGGGGTTGCGGTTTCACCCGGCCGACCGCGCGCATGCAATACACCGGCACCTCCTACGCCATGAGTATGGTCGATTTTTTCCGCCCCTTCATCCGGATCAAGACGGAA
>JAFLKR010000146.1 GCA_019163135.1 Desulfobulbaceae bacterium
AGGATATTTGAGTCCTATTTCACCACGAAGGAAGTGGGCAAAGGGACTGGCATGGCCTAGCCATTATCTACGGGATTGCAATGAGCTACGGCGGATCCGTCTCATGCCAGAGCAAGCCCGGGAAGGGCACAGTTTTTCAGGTGTACCTGCCAGTCGTTGACGATAGTGCCCTGCTCAATGAGCAAGCGGAGGGCTATGTTCAACGAGGCAGCGAACATATTCTCTTCGTTGACGATGAGGCAATATTGGCTGAAATGGGCAAGAATATGCTCGAGCGACTCGGTTACCAGGTTACCGCCAGGAAAAACAGTATCGAGGCTCTCGCCACTTTCCAGAATCAGCCGCAGAACTTCGACCTGGTGATCACTGACCAGGCAATGCCTGGCATGACTGGCAGCGATCTGGCCCGGCGTATGCTGCAGATCCAGCCGGATTTGCCAATCATCCTCTGTACCGGCTACAGCAGCCTTATGTCTAAAGAAAATGCCAGGTCTCTCGGCATTAAAGGATTCGCCATGAAACCTCTGGCCAAAAAAGATATCGCCGCCTTGATTAGGACGATGCTTGATGGAGGAGATTTGAGACCATAATAGCCCCACCAAATTACATTTCACACTCGGCATCATCAACGTTAGAGATTTTTTCTTGGAATCAATATCTAAAGATTGCCAGACCAAACCTCATCATAATCAACCCTTTCCCCATGTTTATATGTCTACTGTGAACTTGAGTGTCGGAAAACAACGAGAAAGCGATCTGCTGCATTTTATCTGGTGAACGATGATAGGTATACAGCTTGACCGTTGAGGGCGATCTCGCCAATTCCAGGCGATCCTCAAGCATGTATCATCTGTCATGCGTCGTCGGTCATTCGACGGCTAAGAATCGCAAACTTTACCAATTCGCAAAATTTGCGAAAATCAGTGGTACTGACGTTTCTGGTTCATCGCATTCTTTAAATCCATTTTTTACTTAGGTAACTGTTCGTCATCGATTTGCGATCAAAACGTTAAAAATCAATAAGTTAAATGTACCGTGGCAAGGTGTACCGTTATCAACCTATCCTAAAAACGATATTTTGATACCCTTGTTTGTTACGGTTCTAATAACGTTAAAACAAATAGTTAAAGATGAACCGCTTCGCCCATTTCCGCCTTGCCCACCTGTTAACCCACTACTGCCAGCTTTGATCCAGGATTGAGCCCTTTGATGGGCCTTATTGGTGGCTGATTCCAGCCTACCAGTTGGTCCATTTTTTTCAGTGGGCAGATCTGAAACAGTGTGGTTTTCTTTTATTGGAAAAAGTATTGACTTTGACTAGGATTTAATCCCCAAGTGATTTAATTGTCACGGCCATCGTGAGAACCTGAGAGGCGATTCGATAAATTTTTTGTCGCATCAACTGTTTTTTTTTGTGATCACCGAAGCAAAAACCTAGGGTTTGGACCCCATTGAGCATGAGCCATTGTTCAGAACAATCATGACACCAAAAACTCGCGCACATAGAATCGTTCTCCGTAATTTGACGATACTGGTCGTGTTCATTCTGGCTGCCTGTCTAATTGCCTTCTATGGGTTCAATTGGATGCTGCGCCAGCATGTTGCTGTCTCGCTTCTTAATCAAGGCGCAACCAAAGCGGAAAAGGAGTTGGTCAAATTTTTCCAAAACGGGGAGCATGTACTGCGGATCATCACCAAATGGGCCGAAAACAATACGTTGAACGATGGCAGTCATGATCGTCTCGACAACTGGTTCGTCCCTGTCCTTGAAGAGTTCCCAACCTTCCACAACTTGCTGATAGCCGACCAGCAAGGATCGTATTACAAACTCAACCACACTGGTCGGAATTGGGTGTCCTCCGCTTTTATCCAGCCTCACCCTGACAAGCTTGTTAGCTCAAGGAAATGGTCAGATAACGATCCTGCTCCACGAATTACCCGAGAGACTTCGGCGTATGACCTACGGACGCGGCCATGGTTCCAGGAGGCTTGGCAAACGCCTACCAACGTTCCAACCTGGGTGGCGCCGTACCCTTTTTGGAACACCGGCCAGATGGGAGTCACCGGCATGATTCGCTGGCAAAACCAGACAACCAATATGGTTTGCGCCCTTGATATTCTCCTTCAGGATATCATTGCCTTTGTCGATGCCATTGCCCTCGCCCCAGGAGCCAGCGTCTTTTTGTTGGAACGCGAACAGAATTCCTTTGCCGTCCTCGGCGATCCAGACCAGGCCGCCTCACCCAAGGCTAACATCTCGCTTGCCCTGAGCGAGTGGAAAAAAAGGGGGTGGGCTGTGGATTCGCCCTTTCCCGTCCAGTATGGCGGCGAAACCCTTTGGGCGGGGTTCCACCCTCTTGCCACTAAAATTTCTGTTTTCTACCTTGGCGTGCTCATTCCTGAACGCGCTATTGTCGGTGAAACCGCCAACCGCCAATGGCTGCTCTTTACCTTTATTGGCGCCATCCTCCTCACCGGCCTCGTTGTTGGCTGGAAGATGACCAAACCGTATATCACTCATGGTGGATTCAGTGCCACGGGAACGCAACCGACAGCCGATCAACTCAGAGCATTGGTTGAAAAAGGAGAGGGGCCAGAGCTGGAGTTCAAATCCACCATGCGCATGAATCTAGCAACCGGCAAACCCGGGAAAGAGATAGAGGTTGCCTGGCTCAAGGCGATTGTGGCTTTTTTGAACAGTCAAGGTGGCACGTTACTGATTGGGGTGAGTGACAACGGCGAATTCCTGGGTTTGTCGTTAGATGCTTTCCAAAATGATGACAAGAGCCTCTTGCATTGCAAGAATCTGATCCACCAACATATCGGGCCAGAGTATTCCAAGTACATCCAGTTCGGTATGCACCGGGTTGAAGGCCAGAGTCTCGTCGTGGTGCATTGCAACAAGGCATTGGATCCGGCTTTTCTTAAGGTTAACAAGGAAGAGGAATTCTATATTCGCAGCGGGCCGTCTAATATCAGATTGACCACAGGCCAAGTGATTCGCTACCTTAAATCGAGGAAATAATAATGTCCACAAAGGCGCCGCAGCAATGAATGCTATCAGAATAACTGCTCCCAAACTGGTTGCGTTGATAAAAGAAGAAGCTGGATTGCTCACCGGGCTTGCAACTCTGGCTTTTTTCCTGACCGCTGGGAGCACTTGCCTATCGAATTTGTCAGGCTGGTTCACACCTTTGGCATTATTCGTTTGGCTGTTTCCGGTGATGCTCTGGCTTTCCTTCAGGGTGGTGGCCCATGCGGACTGCCTTGCCATAAAACTCGGTGAGCCCTATGGCACGTTGATTCTGACGTTATCCGTCATAACGATTGAGGTTATCATGATTTCTGCGGTCATGCTGACAGGGAGCATCAATCCAGCACTTGGGCGGGATATGATGTTTGCGGTGCTGATGATAGTACTAAATGGCCTGATAGGAGTCTCCTTGCTGGTCGGAGGCTTGTTCCATATGGAGCAAGAGCACAATTTACAGGGGGCCAATATGTTTTTGGTTGTTCTCCTCCCCTTGGTGATTTTGAATCTGCTGCTGCCAAATTATACGGTATCGACCGAGCCGGGAACGCTGTCGTTCATGCAGATGATCTTCCAGGTTGCTGCATCCCTTGCGCTTTATGTTGTCTTTTTGGTGATACAAACCATGCGCCACCAAGGATTTTTCATTGCGGCTGAAAACACACCGCACAGCGATCATGGTCACGAGGATCTCATCATCCGCTCCCTGCCCTATCACGGCCTCATGCTGCTGGCCAATATGCTGCCGATTGTTCTGCTCTCAAAGAGTATGGCTAAAATTATCGATTTTCAGGTGGAAATGCTCAATACACCGGCTGCTCTTGGCGGTGTCCTGATCGCTCTTTTGGTGCTGGCGCCAGAGGGATTGGCCGCTATCCGCTCAGCCCGCGACAACTACCTGCAGCGTTCCGTCAACATATGCTTGGGCTCCGCTTTGGCAACCATCGGCATGACCGTGCCAGCAGTCCTCTGTATTGGTCTGGTTACGGAAAACAAGATTGTGCTTGGACTTTCTCCGGTAGATTCACTCTTGTTGTTGACGACACTTGGCGTTTCTGTTGTCACTTTTTCATGCACCAAGACCAACATTGTCCATGGCGTGGTGCACCTGATACTTTTTGCCGCCTATCTGGTGATGATTTTTGACTGAAATTTAAAAAGGTTCCGTTTTTTGTCGCATGGATTAGGGCGAAGCCCATTTTGTGGGGTTGGGCATGGATCTGCACTGGATCATAATCTTCCCAAAACAAAATTTCCACAATTGTTGGTTGTTCCGTTGAATTTGGTGCCTTCTTGTAAAAATTGCAATACAGGGAATAATACAGTTATTGCTGTCAGCGGCGATCTGAAAACATCAAGAAATGG
>JAFLKR010000001.1 GCA_019163135.1 Desulfobulbaceae bacterium
GTGGGCCACGCCCTGGTTGCGGCGCTCACCCCCGGTTCGGAACCGGTACACAAAATATCCATCATTCCTCGTGGGCTTGCCGCTCTCGGTTATACCCAGCAGCGCCCCACCGAGGATCGCTATCTTATGAGCGAAAAGGAATTACTTGCCAAGATAGATGTTCTTCTGGGCGGACGGGTGGCCGAAGAGGTTCAATTCAACAGCGTGACGACTGGAGCCGGAAACGATCTCATGCGGGCGACCGATATCGCCAGGGCGATGGTGGTTGAATACGGTATGGGAAAGACCCTCGGGCTATCCACCTATCCGCGTCAGCGGGGACCGGTCTTTCTGGCCTCCGAAGGCGGCTATGGTGGCCGGCAGGATTACAGTGATGCAACTGCGGCCGATATCGATATTGAGGTCAAGACCATTATCGAGCAAAGGTACCAGTATGTGTTATCGATGCTCAAGGAACGCCGGAATAAACTTGAAGCCATTGCCGAGCAGTTACTGGTGAAAGAAGTGCTTATGGAGGCCGAGTTTAACCAGCTGGTGAACAGTTTATAGCCTGGCAGCCGAGGGTCGTGCCATATCGAAAAGGCTTCTAAGCCCTCAGGGTTAAACCGGGAAAATTGGAAACGGCGTAAACAAGGTCGATGCGGGTGATGATGCCGACGAACATATCTGCCTCGTTGGTTATGGGGATGCAGTTGAGGTCATGGTCATACATTATTCTCGCCACTCGGCGAATATCTGATAAAGGGTCGGCGGTAATTATCGGATGATCCATAAGATCCCTGACAGAGGCCGCCTTGGCTTCTTGAATGACATTGTCTTCAATGATGAGCTTCTCTAAGATTTTTTCCTTGCGGATCAATCCCACCGGGCTGTTTTGGGTATTCATGACGGGAAGTTGCCGGATGCGTTTTTCTTCAAGTAGCATGTAGCAATCGTTGATCGGCGCCGTGTCAAGGATTGTGACGACCGGGCGTTTCATGATCTGATAGGCGTGATAAATGGTCTCCTCGTGTTGAGCCTGGATCATTTGTTTGTAGGCTCTTATAGCTTCTTTGTTGTAATAGGATTGCGAGGCAGGTTCTTTTTCGTCGCCGGTGCCATGTGCCACCGGTTTCAATCCTTTGACCGGTTTGATGCCTTTCACACGATACAGGTCTTCGAGAGTACTGCGTAAGATTAGCCCCTGTTCATTATAGACGGCAAACATATGGCACCTCTTGGGGGAAGATGGTTTCGCGGTTTTGGCCTACTGTTTCCAATAAATTTCAGGCCGACAAGTGGAATAACATTATTAATTTAAGTATTATTCATGGAAAGCAACAGACCTGTCGGTTTTCACCTGTGGCAAATTGTTTTCTCCCACCACCCCGGCATAGGTTTATCTCCAAGTTTTGCATGGTTCAGGTTGTCACATCTGGGCGTATAGAGTTTTTCCTCTTTTCTGTCGCACACGCATTGAACCACCGCTCATTGCTTTTTTCTTTTGGCTGGTCTTGCAATTTCTCTTTGGCGAGGTTGCCGATATTTACTAAACTATCTCAATTATTGAAAAGACTGAATAATTGAGATAGATATTACCTATGCTCACTAGCCCATGGACTCCTTTTTTACAACGACAACCTGGCTCGGCTCGCTGTATCTTCTTTTGCCGCTCTCGGTGCTGCTCTCTCTCCTGCTGCTCTGGTTTGGTAAATCCGGACAAGCAGTGTTGATCAGTTCCAGTTTGTTGATCACCATTATTTCAGTCCATGTAGCTAAACTGATGTTTCGCCGACCGCGACCATCTACAACCGAACTCCTTGTGGCGATGCCCTCTGACTGGTCATTCCCGAGCGCTCATACGGCCCAGGCCACGGCCTTTTTCCTGTCAGTCACGCTTGTCGCGTTTCAGGTCCTGCCGCCAATCTGGGCAAGCCTTTTTGCCCTCTTGAGCCTACTCTTTATCGGCATTGTGGGATATTCACGTATATACCTTCAGGTACACTACGTTTCCGATGTGTTGGCAGGGATGGTTTTGGCAGCTCTCATTGTATCAGCGGTGCGATTCATAGTTCCTCTCCTGCCATGGCTCCGGGGGAAATAACATCGTTGCGGGCAACACTCTCATATCATACAAATAGGAGCACTAACCGTGCGAAATAAATTTCTCGGCCAAGGAGAAGCTGGTTATCACCCGATTCGTAAGATCAAAGTCTGCCTTTCCGGCATGCGCTATGCCATCCGTTATGATTTCAGCGTCGCCTACAAGGTCTATCTTTCTCTGTTAATGCTCCTGGCCTGTTTTTTCCTTCGCCAATGGATTGATTTTCTTCTCATCATGGCAGCTACCGGGCTGGTGCTCATCGCGGAAATGTTCAACAGCGCCATAGAGGCTCTGTGTGATTTCATCGAGACAAAAGAAAACGAGAAAATAAAGGTAATTAAGGACATATCTGCTGCGGCTGCAGGTATCTCTATCCTTCTCTGGGCCGTTGTTTTGGTTGTTGAACTCAGCAACCTTTGGAAGATCTTCCATACATAAAGATCATTGTTCGACAGCCCCCGGTGCAGACAACAAATGGATTTTCGGTTCCGCATGTAGCATGCAATGACCGTTGATCTCTGCAGGAGATATTTAAAGATGCAAGAAAACATTACAAAACCAGATGTTCTGCTATGGCATGCCTCATCAGATCAGGATGTCATAGCCGAGTTACAAACAAGCCTCAGCGGCTTAAGTGGCAGTGAACCAGAAGAAAGGCTGCTACGCTATGGCGCCAACACGCTCCTTCGCAAGGGAAGTGACAGTCCCTGGCTGATTTTCTGGCGTCAGATAAACAACCCGATTGGCTGGCTCCTCATTGCTTCTGGGGCATTGGCGATCGGGTTGCAAAAAATCACCGATGCCCTGGTGGTTTTCGGCGCGGTGGGTGTCAACGCTATTATCGGTTTTCTGCAGGAGTACCGGGCAGGAAAAGCTATCGAAGCACTTGCCGACATGATGCCGGAATTTGCAACCGCACTTCGGGACGGGGAGTCCATAGCCGTACCCGCTGAGAGCCTGGTTCCTGGCGACCTCGTGACCTTGCAGAGCGGCGACAAGGTTCCTGCCGATCTACGCCTGATCAGGGTAAAAAACCTCCTGGTCGAAGAGGCCGCCCTCACCGGTGAGTCGCTGCCTGTGGCAAAGAGAAGCGATGCCGTTGTCCGGGATGCGCCTCTCGGCGACCGCATCGGCATGGCTTTCAGTGGGACACTTGTGTTGCAAGGCACTGCAACCGGGGTCGTGGTTGCGACCGGCGGCAGCACGGAACTGGGCCGGATCAATGCCCTGCTCAACCAGACGAAACAGCTGGAGACCCCTCTGACTCGACAACTGGCCAAGGTCAGTAATGGCATTACCGCGGCCGTAGTAGTTGTCGTAGCAGTCCTCATCAGTTTCGGTATCTGGGTGAAAGATGCCCCCTTAGGTGAATCACTTATGGTTGCTGTTTCTCTGGCGGTAGCGGCAATTCCTGAAGGTCTGCCGGCGGTCATTACCATCTGCCTTGCTGTAGGTGTTCGACGCATGGCCGAAAGGCATGCGGTCGTCCGGCACCTCCCGGCAGTTGAAACCCTTGGCTCCACTACTGTTATCTGTTCCGACAAGACCGGCACCCTGACCCGTAATGAGATGACGGTACAGGTGGCATGGCTGGCCGGGCAGGAATACCGATTTTCAGGCATCGGCTACGCCCCGGACGGTGAAATCGAACGCGATGGCGCCCGCCTCACCGAACTCCCGACCGCTCTGCATGATCTGCTCACCATAGCCATTCTCTGCAATGATGCGGTAGTGCGTCTTGAGGAAAACACCTGGACTATCACCGGTGACCCAACCGAGGCGGCGCTGGTTGTTGCCGCTGAAAAAGCAGGCCTACCGAGCCAGGATCTCCGCAGTCACCATGCTCGCCTGGACGTCATCCCGTTCGAGTCGGACAGTAAATTCATGGCCACCCTGCACAATATTGACGGGAAAAACCACATCCTCCTGAAGGGCGCCCCGGAAACTGTCCTTGAACGCTGTGCCCTGGGCGAAGCGGAGTTGAGCCGAATCAATAACGCCATGGCCACTTATGCCCGCCAGGGTATGCGGGTGATCGCCTTTGCGCACAAGAAAAACGTCTCTGCGGATCAGATCCAATCGGAGGCTGTCCGCGGTGGTTTGCAGTTTGCAGGTTTGCTCTGCATGATCGACCCACCCCGAACCGAGGCGATGGACGCCATCCTGGTCTGCCATAGCGCCGGAATTACAGTTAAAATGATAACCGGTGATCATCCTGTGACCGCCGAGGCAATCGGTCGCCAGCTCGGTCTGTTGCCGCAGGGACAAAGCGCCATGTCGGGCCGTGACCTTGACGGTCTATCGGAAA
>JAFLKR010000088.1 GCA_019163135.1 Desulfobulbaceae bacterium
GATATGGCCTCCAATCCCGAGTTCCTGCGGGAGGGGGCGGCGATCAACGATTTCATGCGGCCGGATCGGGTGGTCATCGGCGTGGAAAACGAACGGGCAGTTGCGGTACTTCGCGAGATTTACAATGCACTTTATCTCATCGAAACCCCGATCGTGATCACCGGGATAGAAACCGCCGAACTGATCAAGTATGCAGCCAACGCCTTTTTAGCGGTGAAAATCAGTTTCATCAACGAAATGGCCAATATCTGTGAGGCCGTGGGCGCCGATGCCATTGCTCTCGCCAAGGGCATCGGGCTTGACGGCCGGATCGGCAAAAAATTTCTACACCCCGGGCCGGGCTATGGCGGGTCGTGTTTCCCGAAAGATACGGTAGCACTGCTGCGCACTGTCCAGGAACACGGGGTCAGTGCGCGCATCGTCGAGGCGGCCGTGGAAGTCAACGCCGCCCAGAAGGCGCGGATGGTAAAGAAAATCCGCGATGCCCTGGGCGGCAGTGAAACCGGCAAGACCATCGGGGTGCTCGGCCTTACCTTCAAGCCGGAAACCGATGATATGCGTGAGTCACCTGCCCTTACCATCCTGCCGGCATTGATCGAGAAGGGCGCGAAGATCGTGGCCCACGACCCGCAAGGAATGCGGGAGGCGTCGAAACTGCTGCCCGAGTCGATGGTTTACGTCCAGAATCCTTATGAGGTTTGCGTCGGGGCCGACTGCATTATTCTGATGACCGAATGGAACCAATATCGGGCCTTGGATTTAAAACGGGTATTGGGCACGATGCACCAACCGATCTTCGTCGATCTGCGCAATGTCTACGAGCCGCAAAAAATGCGGGCAATCGGATTCGAATATCATGGCAACGGGCGAGGGCACCAGGGAACGTGACTCCGGTGCAATGGTTGCTTGAGACCGCAGGGTAATGCCATTCGTCCACAGGGTGGGCTCTTACAGGCAATTTCGAGTACATAATTCCTTCGCACTTACAAAGCCCATACGAATTATGCCTGTAAAACCACAACCCCATGGCGGTAACCCCAGATTGGGTCGCGTTCCATCCCCAACCAAATCTATGTCGTTACCATGGTCACCCGCGTCCGGGAATCAGTATTCGATGATTTCTTTGCCGCTCGTCACCTGAGTCAGGTCATGAGGGCCAGTGATCGGTATGGGCTTACCCAAATGCTTTGTTTTGTGGTGATGCCGGATCATTTGCATTGGATGATGAATTAAGCGCTACCGGAAATCTCGGCCAGGCCGTGAAGGCACTGAAATCGCTCACCAGCAGAAGAATCGGTTGGCCTGTATTCCAGAAGGGCTTCTATGACCATGCGGTCCGCCGAGAAAAACCCGCAGTTCCATTTCAAGTCTTGAGGCTGTGGGCGCTTCATAATGTACCCGTTCTCGCCCCAAAGGGCCTGAAATCAACTGCATCGGCCCTTTGGCGTCATCTCGACAAGCGCCAGCACGGATAGATTTCATGCCACTGTAGCCCGTGGGAAAGAGGGCGGCGTGCCAACTGAATAACCTTTCCCTGGAGAGCGGTTGGTCGAAATTTTGGGTGGCATCAAGCATCATGGCCACCACGCCTTCAACGTGACGATCTGCGGGAACCCGCGCCCCAATATCCATGCCGAGCCGTTGAGCAATGGATGAACGCACCTGCGCCCTGTCCAGCGTATCCCCCTCAATTTCGCAGGATTTCAAAACATCCAAGGTTAAGGTGGCCAAGGTCGCTTCTGAGCGAAGGGAAAATCAAACCCCCTCCATTCGTCCCAAGAGTCGTCCTTGCCTATGGCGTACATTAGCAAGATGCAACGACAAGGCGGTGTCGTTCCATTGAAAGTGAGGCCAATCCGGCAATTGATGTATGTAAAGGTTCATTCAACGCACTTCTTGCGGAGAAAATTGGAATTAGCCTCCGCATCTGGATAAGACCGTTTTCCAAAGGGCCGATGACAGCGCCTTTCCCTTGGAATGGAGTGAGGGGAAATAAAGGAAGGCGGGGGATGGCCGGAATAAAAGAGTCTGTCGGCACCGGGATGCGCCGCCGAAAATAGAGGTGAGTGCGATAAAGCCACAAAATCAAGCCGCAGCACGTCCTCTGCACGAAACTCTAATGGTTCAGGATATTATCGTGAACCTTTCTGGAAAAGTACGGTTTTGACGGTCCTGAAAATAATCAGCAGGTCAATGAAGAAGGACTGATGTTTGATGTAGTACAAATCATATTCCAGTTTACGCAGGGCATCTTCTTCTGAGGCCCCGTAGGGATAACATACCTGCGCCCAACCGGTAATACCGGGTTTGGCCGCATGCCGGAGCGAGTAGTACGGCAGTTTCTGTACCAACTGATCGACGAAAATCGGTCGTTCCGGGCGAGGACCTACAAAACTCATCTGGCCGCGAAGCACATTCCACATCTGGGGGATTTCGTCGATGCGCACTTTTCTGATGAAGTTGCCGATCCGGGTGACCCGGTCATCGTTCTGACGCGCCCAGACCGCGCCGTCTTTTTCAGCATCCTGCCGCATGGAACGGAATTTATAGATGGAAAAAATCTCACCTCGCTCCCCGACCCGCTCCTGTTTGTAGAATATGGGGCCAGGCGATTCGAGCTTGATGAGTAGCGCGGTAACCAGCGTCACCGGCAAACTGAGTATGATGCCGATAAGGGCGAAGGTGAGATCAATGGATCGTTTGATCAGGTAGGTCAGGCGTCCGTAATCAAATCCCTCCGAAAAAATTAACCAGGCGGGATTGACCTTTTCAACCAAAATTTTGCCGGTGATAGCCTCGTAAAAAGAAATACTGTCTTCGATGATTCTGCCCCGCAGCTTGTGGTTGAGCAATTCGGCGATGGGCATGTTGCCGCGCCGGTCGTCAAGGGCAACGACAATCCGGTCGATCCGATCCAGGTGCGGGTTCTTGGTAAGATCAGCCAAACTGGCCACCACCGGAATATCAGCATGGTCAAAGACCGGGGCTGTCGCTCCGATTAACACTTTGATGTTAAAGCCGGACTCCAGATTTTGGAGGATTTCCTGGACAATCTTTCCCGCCGTTTCCCCCGTGCCGATTAGAATGACATCCCGAGCAAATAATTTTTTTTCTAAAATTAAATAATAAAGCGAACGCCATGCTAATAAGGTCAGGCAGATAAGCAGGTAGCATCCCCAAAAAACCTTGGTGGAGATGATGATGGAGGGAAACAGAAAATAAAGGAGCCCTAACAAGATACAGCCAACGCCGAACGACTGCATCATCCGGATGAAGGTTTCGGCGGTGGACCCGGGTTGGCGAAGGTCGTAGAGATCGTAGAAGTAAAGCGATAACTGGAAGGACAGGGTAACCGAAATCGCTCTGATCATATATTCTGCTGGAGCGATGACAAATATGTTCCAGCCGGAAAAGAGAATGAGGACACCTAACACACTGGCAAAAATAAGAAAACCCTCGCCCATAAAAAACAGGATTTTGCGGACCGGGTAATATTTATTGGAAATTGTGGGCATAGTTTTTTCGTATTAAAAAAGGTGGGGTCATGGGTAATATTACCTAATTAAACACGTTAAATTTAGTCAAGTCAAGGCAAGGGCGGTACTTCGGTGCACCGATGTTAACTTAAGCAGGGGGTTATCGGGCCCCTTTGTCATAGCAAACGAAGTGAAATGATCTCCTGCTTTGAAGAAGAGTGCATACCCTTCTGATCTCGCCAGGAATTACAGGGGGGCACAGAAGGCAGAAAATTCAAGAGGGGAGGTGATCGATATTAGAGATACAATCCCCGTATTTTTTTGTTTTGACCTGCACTCTTGCTGCATGTAGTATATTTTAGCTAATTGTCGATCATACGATAGACTAACCGGAAACAGCATGTGGCCGAAAATACAGGATCCTTATGCACCTTGACGTCTCTCCTCCAACCCCAAAAATAGCGCCTCTGCGTGTACTAATCGTTCTCGCTCTTATTGTGGGGACCTTTTTTCTTTTGCAGAACGTTTCAGGTACCCACCGGACGCCCATCAAGCAGCCGCTTGCCAAATTCCCCACAACTTTGGGGGATTGGCAGGCCAAGTCTGCTCGCGAATCCTCGGAAGCAGTGATCAAGATGCTCGGGGTTGACGATTATATCGAGTACAACTACGCAGCCCCAAACGGGCAATCAGTCAATTTTTATGCAGCCTTTTACGAGTCGGTAGGTACTGGCGGTGGGTACCATTCACCAAAAAATTGCATCCCCGGCGGTGGCTGGGGGATTGACGCAGTTAAAACGGTAACAATCCAGCCTAAAGGCAGTCAGGTCCCGGTGACCGTGGCAGAGATGATTATCAGAAACCGCAACGAATACCAGGTGGTGATGTACTGGTATCAAAATCGTGG
>JAFLKR010000217.1 GCA_019163135.1 Desulfobulbaceae bacterium
GGCGAATGGCGACCCTGGACCAGTTGGACCGGGTTCTGGCCCAACTTGCCGAGGGGGTTCGAGCCCGGGGCGGTCAGGTTTTTTTCGCCGCTACCGCCGAGGAGGCCAACGAGTATGTGCTGGCCTTGGCGCGAAAGCATGCGGTGCAACGGGTAGTCAAGGGCAAGTCCATGCTTTCGGCGGAAATCGGCATCGATACCGCTCTGAGCGCTGCCGGCATCGAGGTGGTGGAGACCGATCTCGGCGAATACATCGTTCAATTGGCCGGCAGCACCGCCTCGCATATCATTGCCCCCTGCATCCACATGGACCGGCAGCAGATCGGCCGGCTTTTTGCCGAGCGGTTGGGCATTCCCTACACCGACGATCCGCCCACCCTGACCCGGGCGGCCCGTAAGGCGCTGCGCGAGAAATTGCTCACCGCCGACATGGGGCTGACCGGTTGCAATATCGCCTGCGCCGAAACCGGCCAGATCAGCCTGGTTTCCAACGAGGGCAATATCCGCATGGCCACCACCATGCCGAAACTCCACGTCGCCCTGATGGGGATGGAACGGGTTGCCGCCACCCTGGAGGACCAGCGTGAGTTGCTCCAGTTGCTCACCCAAGGGGCTGCCCTCCAGAAGCTCTCCACCTACGTCAGTTTTGTCGGTGGACCGCGCCGGGCCGGTGATCCCGATGGCCCCGACGAGTTTCATCTGGTGATCGTCGACAACGGCCGCTCCCGTATCCTGGCCGATCCTGAATTTCGGGAGGTGTTAGCCTGCATTCGTTGCGGAGCCTGCCTCAATATCTGCCCGGTCTACGGGCGTATCGGCGGCCATGCTTACGGCTCGCCTTACAGCGGCCCGATCGGGGCCGTAGTCACCCCGCTGCTCAAGGGAGTCAATCTGCATGCCGACCTGTGCAAAGGCGAGACCCTGTGCGGGGCCTGCCGGGATGTCTGCCCGGTGGAAAATGATCTGCCGCGGATGCTTCTCGCTCTGCGGCACAAGCTGGCCTATGGCGATCCCGGCTGGCAGGTGCGGCCCCACAATCGGCTTGAGGGGGTCGGTTTCAAGCTCTGGCAGCGACTCATCGATCGGCCCTCGCTCTACGCGGCCGTGCTCCGGCTCCTTGGTGGCCTGCAGCGGCCTTTCACCGGGCCGGAGGGTTTGATCGGCCGTCTGCCCGGATGGAGCGGCTGGACCGAGGCGCGCGACTTGGTACCGCTGGCCGCGACCTCGTTTCGGGAACGCTGGCGGACTCTGCACCGGCACCACCGTCCGGACCGGGTCGTAATGGGGCAGGGGGTAAGCGTCGGTTCGACGCAGGAGTCTCTGGTGCCCGAACCGCTCCGGTCGGGTTTGGATTTGGTCAAGGAGCCGGCGCTGCAGCCCACCTGGGAGGCGCTGATCGCCTCCACCGATGACGAAGCCACGCTCCGAACCATTGCCAGCCGCAGCCGGGAGGACCAATTGGATCTGCTGCGCCAATTGCACGACAACGCTGGAGTGTTGGGGCTCAAGATTCACACCTGTGCCGCCCTTACCGCGGCTGCCGCCTGCATTGCCGCCATCGCCCGAGAGAGTGCGCCCGAGTTCAGCGTCACCCGGGAGATCGTCTGCCATGACCATCCTTTGCTGCAGGCGCTCCAGCTCGAACACCTCCTGGCCGGAGAGATCACCGTCCATCTGACCCGTCAAGGTGATTCCGAGATCCGCCAGCACACCCAGGACAGCTACATCGGCGTCACCGCCCCGGCTTGGGGGATTGCCGAATCAGCCACCCTTGTTCAGCTGACCCGGCCAGGGCAGCCGCGCTCCACCTCGCTGGTGCCTTCCATTCATATCGCGGTGCTCTCGCTCTCGCGTCTGGTGGCCACCTTGGCCGAGGCCTATGCCCTGATCCGCCGGGAGCCGAAGGTGGATTCGCTGGTGTTCATTTCCGGCCCCTCGAAAACCGCTGATATCGAGGCCTGTATGGTACTCGGGGCTCACGGCCCGCGGGCCATGCACCTGATTGTAGTTACCGAAGCGTCTGCTGATGGCCCTGCGGTTTGAACAGCAATTGGAGTACCGGGGGCAGGTCAAGCCGCGATCAACCCGTACCCGTCAAACAAGGAGGATTTAATGCCCCCGGTTATCAGTTTCATAGGTTGGCATAATTCCGGCAAGACCACCTTGGCAAGCCAGGTTGTTGCCCTGTTGAAAGCTAAGGGCTATACGGTGGCGGTGATCAAATCGACTAAAGAACAGGGGCTTGCGGCCGAAGAGGCCTGGACAGATACGGCCATCTATCGACGGGCCGGGGCCGATTGCATTGCCCTCCTGGCCCCGGATCAACTGCTTATCCGCAGCAAGCCGCCGGAACTTGATCTTCTGTCGCTGGTGCAGCGCACCTTTTTCGATAGGGATCTGGTGATTGCCGAAGGGTTCAAACATGCCGCCCAGGTAGAAAAAATAGAGGTCAGGCGGGATCCGGACAGCCCGCTGCTGCGTGATCAGGTGGAAGGCGTCGTGGCCGTGGTTACCGACCTGTTCCTGACCGGCGGCATTGTCTTTCGTTTTGAGCAAAGCCGGGAAATCGCCGATTTTATCGAAAGCCGTTTGCTGGCGGACCGCACACCGGCAACCCCAATTTCTCTGACCGTCAACGGCGCCAACCTGCCGCTCCCCGAACCGCTCCGCCGTCAGTTGACCGCCACGGTGCTGGCTCTCCTCGGTCCTTTGCCAATGAACGGTAAGGAAGGAACTCTGGAACTGTGCCTCCACTGCCGGCAACCACCCTGTGCAGCAGATATCTGATGCCATACCCCATTCATAACAGCGCCGGAGGATTGCAATATGGCTGAATCACTGGGTTATCCTTCCGCGAAGGCGGGATTGCCGCCGGGCTCGTTGGTCCATGTCGGCAAAGAGCCCGCAGTCGCTGGGCACCTTACCTTGATCAGTTACAGCGCCGAGCATTTTGAGGAACTAACGGTGCAGTCTATCGATGAGATCCTGCGGTACCGAGATGGTAGTGCTACCCTTTGGGTGCACTGTGAAGGACTGGCAATTGTCGAGATCCTCGAGGCCATCGGTCATCATTTCGGGGTGCATCCCCTGGTGCTCGAAGATATCCTCAACACCCATCAGCGCCCGAAGTTCGAAGAATACGACGAGTATCTTTTTATTGTCCTCAAAACCCTGACCTGCGATCAGAACTTGAAGGTCCATCACGAACAGATCAGCATCCTCCTGTTCGACAATCTGCTTTTCACCTTCCGGGAAAAGAAAGACGAACTCTTCAGCAGTCTCAAACAGCGGCTGGCCAACCCCAAAGGGCGCATGCGCTCCCTGGTCACGGATTACCTTACTTATGCGATCATGGACACGGTGGTCGATCAGTATTTTACCCTCACCGATACCCTGGAAGAGGCGATTGAAGCCATTGAGATCAAACTGCTGGACCGGCCGCGAACCCAGATCTTTGCCACGATCCAGTTGCTTAAACGCGAGCTGGTGTTCATCCGCAAGGCGATCACTCCCTTGCGCGAGGTGCTGCTGACCATGCAACGCAGCGAAACCGGGTTGATTCAGGAAAAGACCCTGCCGTTTTTCCGGGACGTCTTCGACCACACCCTCCGGGTGATCGACACTATGGATTCCTATCGCGATCTGATCAACGGCATGCTCGATATCTACCTCTCCAGCGTCAGCAACCGCATGAATGAGATCATGAAGGTGCTGACCGTGTTCGCCACCATCTTCATTCCCCTTACTTTTCTGGTCGGTATTTATGGGATGAATTTCGACTTCATGCCGGAGTTGCATTGGAAATGGTCGTACCCGATTCTCTGGGGTTGCTTTTTCCTGATTCCGGCGGTGCTGCTGATCTGGTTCAGAAAAAAGAAATGGTTGTAAGGGCCTGTCAGCAAATAATCTGGACAAAATTACGCTCAGATTCGGGTCAAATTTGGTTGTGGTGACCAGCGAAAACCCCAGGCGTAGCAAGGTTACGTCGAGAATTTTGTGATCGCGCCGCAACCAAAGATGGCCCGAAGATGAGATGCAAGATGTTCAAGTTATTTGCTGACAGGCCCTAAAGCCTCAAAGACAGCGAGGTTCGCAACGAACCGCGCTTTGCTATGGTGATTGCAACGGCGTGCCTGTTTTCGAATCCAGAGTTGGCAGATCCCAGCCGCCGCCCACCGCCTT
>JAFLKR010000167.1 GCA_019163135.1 Desulfobulbaceae bacterium
GTTCGAAGGAAGAAACGAATGGTGGTGTCGACAGTCAGCAGTTGCCGACTGGCGAAGCGGATGCCATGGTCGCTGAGGTCAACGGTCCAGGCATCATTTTCGCGTAATCCTGGAAATTGATCGTGACCGGTGATTTCGGAAAAGCGGAAATTGTGATTGCTGGGTACACGGATGGAGCGACGGCGGTTGTCCGGTTCGGATTGTTGCTGAGCGGTTTCCCCTTCATCGCCTGCCAGCAATTGGTAATGAAGGCAGGAGGGGTAATGGCTGGACAGGCAATAGCTGGCAACATGCTGGTCTATCGGCAGGAATAAGCCTTCCTTAACCAGTTGGCAGGATCGGCTGTAGGGGCAATAGTGCGGGCAAATGCCTATAGTGCAGCAAGATTTGGCCGAAGTGGTTGACCCGTTGTTGGCGGTGGATTTCTTTTTTTGCATAGTATTAGCTATGCAAAAATAACGCCGCTTGTCGGTTTGGTGGGGCTTTGAGCGTAATTTGGGCTACCATCTGCTTTGTCGTCCACGGGGTTGTGCTCCTACGGTGGCATTTTGTCCTCTGTTACATTAAAAAATTCGAGGTCTGCGACAATGGCTAACGACTTTTTTTTTTCGGCACATTATATAGAGCTCTGCCTGGCTGAAGGAGTGACGAGGTTTTTTTTATGTATAGGGATCCAAGCAAAGAGGAAAAACGTGACCGACAACATCATTCTGATTGGTTTCATGGGCGTGGGCAAAGGCCGGGCCGCACGGGCACTGGCCGCGGGCACCGGCCGGTTCGCTATCGATACTGACGACCTGATCGAATCATTTCTAAAGACCAAGATTCGCACGTTCTTCGCCGAACACGGTGAACCCGCCTTCCGTCAGGTTGAACAGCAGGCCGCCAACTGGGTGGAGCAGCAGGTGCAGGGCACCATCATCTCGTCGGGCGGTGGATTTTTCATGGTCGATAATTTGCCCCGCCTCGGGCGGATCGTTTATCTTCATTCCAGCCTCAAGGGGATTCTGGCCACCCTGAAGCAGCATCCTGATGCCGACCGCAAGATCAAAAAACGGCCGTTGCTGCAGGACAAGGCCAAGGCTAAGGAACTCTTTGCCACCCGCCTGCCGCTCTACCGGCAAGCTGCGGAGGTTGAGATCAATGTCGAGGGCCGCAAAACTTCTGAGGTGGCCGCTGAGATCAAGGACTGGCTGACAAAGGAAGGAGTGGTGTTATGAGTGAGGTCCTGCGGTATGTTAAAGGTCAGGACCCGGACCGGGATGCCTGGCTGACCAATTTTTTCACTGAAAACCATCTGGCCTACGAGACCTTTCCCGACATGGTGGCCTCGCCGGAGCAGCTTAAGTTCATCGTCCATCTCGAGGACGAACAGATTTATTACCCCTGCTCTGACGAATTGTTCAGCGCCATCATCGAAAAACGGGCGGACACGGTGCTGACCTCGGCCTACATCGGTATCTGGACTCGTCTGGAAAAACTGGTCCACGAAGTGATTGTCGACCCGTTCAAACAGCGGTATCTCCTCAGCTTGCTGACCATTAAATACAACCACGATACCTCGCACAAGGTCCAACTGCCCGGTCGGATCGAAAAGCGGCTGCTCGGCATCTTCACCACCATCAGCGAGATTGACCGGCCCCTGGCGGTTGAGCGCGAACGGGAAAACAAACGGGTGGCCGCCTTTCTCCAGTCCGAGACGTTTGAAAAAGCCTATAACTCACCGGAAGGACTGGAGATCACCGAAACCACCACTCTGACCGATATCGATCTGCAGCTCCACCTGCTTCGTTTGCGCCGTTTGCTGCTGCTCAGTTCGGTGCGGCCGATCTGGCGGCAGGACACGCCCCCGGATGGTGACTACATCCGCAAGGTGATGAATACGCCGCTGGAAACTCCGGAGTGGCAGTGGCTCTGCAACTGGGTGCAGGATGTGATCGCCGGCCGGCGTCGGCCCTGCATTCTCTGGGTGGGCGGGCGCTCCGGCGAGATTGTCTTTGACCTGGCGATCCTGCGCATTTTAATGAAGATCGGCATCAAGGTGATCCTGGCGGTGAAGCAGGATTTTTATTACCACCGGGTTTCGTTTGTCGATATCCTCGAAGATCCCACCTTGGATGACCTGTTCGAGGATTCGGACATTGTCAGCGATTCCAAAATCTCGAAGAATCAATTGCTGCGCTATCTCGACAGCGATAACCGGCTGCTGGTTATTTCCGACGGCACCAGGGAACCCTTCAATCCGCTCCTGACTTCGGTTACTTACGCCCGAGCTTTCAAAGAGGCCGATCTGGTGGTTTACCGCAACCCCGGCGGACGCGAAAACATTTTTAATCATTTCCAGTTTACCCGGGATCTCATTTCCATCATCCCCGGCGATGACGGTGCGATCGATATCATGCTCAAGCTCCATCACCCCAATGCCGTTCGGTTCTCACGGGCCGCGCTCCGTCGCAAGGCCGAGGCGCTGATCGACATGGTCGAGGCGGAAAAGGCGCAGGGTAAGACCATCATCTTCTACTCGGCCATTGTCGGCTCGATCCCCGGCCAGCTCAAAACCGCCAAAGAGGTGCTCAATGTCTTTGTCGAGCATCTGCGCGGTTCTCTGCACGATGTGGTGATCATCAATCCGGGCGAGCATTTTATCGAGGGCATGGATGCCGACGACATCATGTATATGTGGGAAATCTTCCAGCGTTCGGGCTATATCGATATCTGGCGGTTCCAGAGTGTCGATGATATTGTTAAATCCTTTGAATTGATGGGTAAAAAGGTGCCGCCCGAGTGGACTGGCAAGGACGCAACCTATTCAACCGGCTGCACCAAGGAAATGGAAATCGCCATGCAGATTCAGAAATTGTATCCGGAGATGCAGTTGATCGGCCCTCCCTATGAAAAATTTCAGCGCCGCAAGGAATACGGGGTTGGCAAACTCTACGATCGCACCCTGGCCGGCAGTGAATAATACGGACTTTGCGGCCCGCTGCACGGCACCACCGCTTAATTTTTTCCGGCAATCAAGGATCGGATAATGCAAAACGACACTGGCCTGAGCTTTCTTGATGCAACTTTTCGTAAAATATTCCCCCAGGATCTGGAATGGCGCCAGCAGGCCGAGGCCCGACTGCGGCAATTGACCATGCCCGACTGGGCCTTGGGCGATCTCATGGATCTAGCCGTGGATCTGGCGGGCATGACCCGCTCGCTGCACCCCCCGGTGGCCCGCAAAAAGGTGGTGGTCATGGTGGGCGATCACGGCGTCACGGTCGAGGGCGTGTCGCGGTATCCGGCCGAGGTTACCACCCAGATGGTCCATAATTTTATCCGCGGCGGAGCGGGCATTAACGCTCTGGCTCGCCAGGCCGGCGCCGAGGTTTGCGTGGTCGATGTCGGCTCAAGGGATGATTTTGCCGAACTGGTCGGTAAGCCGACGTTTCTTTCCCGGAAGATCGGCAGGGGGACGGCCAATATGGTTTACGGGCCGGCCATGACCCGGACCCATGCGGTGATGGCGGTGGAGGCCGGGGTCGAGGTGGCCAACCAATTGGCGGCTTCGGTCGATGTCTTCGGCACCGGCGAAATGGGGATCGGCAACACTACGCCCAGCACGGCCATCGCGGCGGTTTTTACCGGCAAAAAGGTTGAGGAACTCACCGGTCGGGGCACGGGGATCGATGATGTGCGGTGGCGCCATAAAATTGCGGTGATCGAGAAGGCCCTGGCCCGCAACCGCCCAGATCCTAAGGATGGGATGGACGTCCTGGCCAAGGTAGGCGGGTTTGAAATCGGCGCCATTGCCGGTCTGATCATCGGTGCCGCCGCCCACCGCAAACCGGTGGTCGTCGATGGATTTATTGCGACTGCCGGGGCGATGATCGCCTATAAGCTCGAACCTTTTGTCCGCGATTATCTGATCTGTGCCCATCGAAGCGTGGAGCCCGGACACGGCGCCCTGCTCGACAAGCTGCAGTGCCGGCCGCTGTTGGATCTCAACCTGCGTCTGGGCGAAGGGACCGGGGCTGCGCTGGCCATGAATCTGGTGGAAGCTGCGGTCGCAGTGCTGAGCGAGGTGGCTACCTTTGCCGAGGCAGGGGTCAGCAGTGCCGAGTGATCGGCGGTCAAAGAGGCAGG
>JAFLKR010000118.1 GCA_019163135.1 Desulfobulbaceae bacterium
TAGGGATTGATCGATTGTTCATGGGGAAGGTCGATATTCAGACCGGTAGATAGACCGTCGGCTTTGGCAGGTCCGAGATGAGCAGCTTTCATGATGCAGGAACTACCACCAGTAAAAATAGCATACCCGAGTTCGGAGAGTTTTCGGGCAAATTCCTTGGCCTTGTGGCAGTGCGTATGACCAGTGCCGGTTTGCGCCGATCCTAAGATAGTTGCCTCCAGCTGCTGCAACCCTGAAAAAGTGCCTAAACCCGCGACAATTCGGGATAGAATCCGGAAAATACGCCGGGAATCTCGCCGGTTGAAATTACCCAGATAAAACGGGCTTCTCTTATTTTTTGATGGTTTAGGTAACGGTGTCATTTTTGCGGTCCTGGTGACAACTTCGAGGGCTAAGAAGGAGACTAGCCAGCGGAATTAGTTAATTTTGTTATATATCCATGTCCTTTGGCAGCCTGTTTTTCGGTGCATCCTTTGATCGTTAGGGCCTGTCGGAAACATTTTTTGGCGCGCTTGTGCCTATCCATGGCCAGGTAAATTTTTCCCAGCTGCAAAATACCGTTGATATGGTTGCGTGCAAGCCGCAGGCACCGTTTGATCGCCTCAAGGGCTTGGTCATGATTGCCGATATGAAGCAACGCTCGACTTAACCGGCACCAATGATCAGGATTAAAATTATCAAGTTCCAAGGCTTTGTTGCAGAGGGAAAGGCCAACTTCACCGCCTTCGCCCTGTTCGACGTACAGTAGCCCCAAGGTGCTCAGCGAAATGCTATCCTGAGGAAAGAGTTGCAACGCACGCTGGCACGCCCTGATGGCCTCCTCGGGCCGCCCGCTCTCCAGGTAGCATAATCCTAGGAGCCGAAAAAGAATAAATTCCTTTTCGCTACCAGGGCGGGTCCGCCAGTGTTCAAAAATAGTGGCCGCTTTATCATGGTCGCCAAATTCGGCATACAATCGGCCCAATGGCAGAAAGAGTTCCTGCCCGGCTTCATCTTCTTTGGCAAGCACCCGGTAGGCCCGTTCAAAACAATCCAGCGCAATTTCTTTGCGGCCCAGCGTCTGCTGGACATGGCCAAGATTCATTAAGGCCATGTAATTATCGGGATCTTTCCGGAGGACATCTTGGAAACAATCCACGGCCCGCCGTTCTTGATTGACCTCAACCAGCGCTACCCCGAGGCTGTTGATAAGATTCACGTCACCTGGTTGCAAACGCAGGCCCCGGCGGTATTCGCGAATGGCGGCCCGATAGTCGCCTTCTTCAAAGTAAAAATCGCCACTGATATTTAAGCTCAGATGATCAAAAAAGACAACGCTTCCAGGGGCAAGGAAAGAACAATGGAGAAGGGCCTTCAAGCAGTTAGCGGGAATGTCGCTTTTGGAAAAATCAAGACAGGGCCAGGCCGCTACGCCTATTGAGATCGCCACCTCATGGTAATATTCCTGGCAGGTGTTTTTGAGAGTATTAATATGGGAACGAATTGCGGTTGGCGATGTTTCGGGGAAAAGCACCAGGGCAAGGTTGTCGCTTTCCTCAAGGTAAACAGCCCCTTTGGGGAAAGCTTGTTCGAAGTGAAGGCCAAATTTAAAGGCTATACCGGTGTCTTTTTGCGGGGAGAGTACCGCAAGGGTGAATCGCGAAAGTCCGCGCCATTTATTTTGTAATTTTCGGTGAATTTCGGTTTGGGTGAGATGGAAGGGGTGAGGTCGCCGTTCATCGATCGTATCAATATCACAGATACCGAAAGGTCCACGATTCTCAGCGATAGTCAAGGAGCGCCAAAACCTGTCTAACACATTGGTTTCCAATCGTTTACCGGTTATCGTCGCCTGGGAAAACCCTATCTGCACTTTGCTCAATCCTTCCCGCTTCAACTGATGCTGGAGATAATGAGCAGTTTTCAAGGCCTGTTCCCTGTTTTGCACCTGGAGCAGGAGACCGAACACCCCGTAACCAAAATAAAAACAATGGCATGAGGTTAAGGCTTGGAGGAGATCGGCCGTTTCCTTTGTTTTCTGAAGATTTCCAACCGCCGTTCTTCGGTAAAATACAGTATTCAGGAGGAAAAAATATCCAGAATTTTCGGCGGCAGGTTGCTGTAAAAATACGGTGGCCGCACGCCGATTATAGAGTTCAGTTTCAGGATCAATATACCGCCAGAGGGTTTTCTCGATCTGTTCGAAAATATTTCTTTGGGTTTCTCGCAGCCATCCCGGTGACATTTTCCTCAAAAAGGCCGGGTCAATATCGCTGATTACGATGGCGACGATATCACCGGATGGGGATTGCAGCGGAATGATCAGGCGATCATTGATCATCCGGGGTTCAACGAAAGCATCGGTTTCTACCACCACCGTGCGACTATCAGCGCCCAGATGGGTTTGCAAAGTTTGTAAAGAGCCATCCGCAGTGAACGAGCAGAAATCGATGGTGGCTGGCAGCGGAAGCAGTTTCTGTACTTCTCGGGCCAAAGGAGCTTGAAGGATATAAAAGTCATCTAGAGATAACATGGGCATGTATTATTGCTTTGTTTCAGGGTTGATCATCTTTCCTCGCATAATTACAGGGAAAAAACGCTTTTAAGGGTCTCGTAAAGTAGATCGAGTTCTTCGTCGGCAATGGTCCGCATGTCCAGTAGCAGGCGATTCCCTTCAACCCTGCCGATAACCGGTACGGTTGCCCGGCGCAGCAGAGCCTCCAATCTACTTATTTTTAAAACCCTGGGGTTGACGGAAACGGCCCAACTCGTGAGGTTTTCCCCAGGCATGGCACCACCGCCAACCTGTGAGTATACCCGAACCAAAGCAAAGATGCAGTGGTCCCCAATACCTTCCTGGGCACGATGAAAAAAATGTGATGCCCGGAGTTTAACAGTTTCTTCAGGAGCGGCTATCATATATAGGGTAGGGATTTTTTGCAGAGCCTGGGTTTCGTCAAGGTAGAGGCGCAACACCGACTCCAGGCATGCCAAGGTGAATTTATCAATGCGCAGAGCCCTATTGAGAGGATTCTTTTTTATCTGTTCAATGTACCGTCTTTTACCTACGATGATCCCGGCTTGCGGCCCTCCAAGCAATTTATCACCACTAAAGGTGACAATATCCATGCCGCTGGCAACGACTTCCTGGACCGTAGGTTCCTTTGCCAGGCCGAATTTGCTTAAATCTATTAGACAACCTGACCCAAGATCTTCCATAACTGGTATGGAGTGTTCTTTGCCGAATCTGACTAATTCAGTTTCAGGAACTTCCTTGGTAAATCCGATGATTCGGTAGTTACTGCAGTGGACACGCAGTAACAAAGCGGTTTCGCTGGAAAGAGCCGATTGATAGTCATGGAGATGGGTGCGGTTTGTGGTGCCGACTTCGACAAGACGGGCACCGCTTCGATCCATGATATCTGGAATTCGAAAGGAACCTCCAATTTCGACTAACTGTCCACGGGAAACAATGACTTCTTTGTTTTTGGCGAGCGTTTCAAGGGCGATCAACACGGCCGCAGCATTATTATTTACCACTAGGGCGGCCTCTGCTCCGGTTAACTCACAGAGTAAGTCGTCGACATGATCGTATCGGGAACCTCGTTTTCCGGTATCTAAGTTAAACTCTAGATTTGAATAATTTTGGCCGGCTACAGTCAGGCATTCTATAGCAAGCGTCGGCAGCAATGAACGACCGAGATTGGTATGGACGATAATCCCGGTACCATTGATCACCCTGGTAAATCGAGGTCGGTGATATTGTCGTACAAAGGCGATGAGTTGTTCTAACCAGGTTTGTCGATCAAATAAAGTAGAGGGAGCAATGTGACCGGCCAGGATGGATTGCCGAACTTCCTTAAGGTACAAGCGGATGCAGTGTTTGAGTCGCCGCAACGGCACATCGTTTAAGGTTTTTGAGTCTATAAGCGCAGTTATGCAATCATGGACATTCGGTATACTCTTAAGTGCCTGGTTGACAGCTGATTCCATAATAAAAGATGTTTATGACTTCGGTCAGAGGGTGATTATTGGAAAAAC
>JAFLKR010000040.1 GCA_019163135.1 Desulfobulbaceae bacterium
GTATACACCATGGACGAAATAACCGACAGGAGGCCCAGATTGACTCAGGAATAGTTTTAACTCTGAGTTGTGCTTTATAAACGAGGATTGCCATGGCGAGTCTATACCTGCTGAAATGCATGGGCAGTCCATTCGGCATTGATGCCAGAGGGACATATTATCAGAGATCTTTCGTTCATGTGCTGCGGGATACTGTTGCCAAATCTCAGCGAGAGATTGCCCGTTTTTGACGGAAAGGTCTTGGCTATCTTGGTCCAATGCCTGTTTGTTGTTTTCAGCATAAAAATAATTGCCAAGGCTGCCGGGAAAAAGTAGTTTTGACGCATAGGAT
This sequence comes from Desulfobulbaceae bacterium, assembly GCA_019163135.1. Classification (GTDB taxonomy): domain Bacteria; phylum Desulfobacterota; class Desulfobulbia; order Desulfobulbales; family Desulfobulbaceae; genus Desulfobulbus. The sequence goes on from JAFLKR010000040.1 coordinate 332, forward strand.
AGGATGGCCCTTCGCTGGAAAAGCTTTTTTTAGCAAGCCCGAAGAAAGCGATAACTTATCACCTTTTTTAATATTTTCATGGAATTACGTCTCAGCTATCTGCCGCCGCTGATGGTCTATTTTGCGGCGGGCGTTTCCGGGTTTACGGGGATAGTCGAATCCTTTTACGTCAAGGATACTTTGGGAATCAGTCCGGCGTTTCTGGCCAATCTGGGGTTCTGGGCCGGCTTGCCCTGGGCCATGAAGGTGCCTCTCGGACATCTGGTGGATTTATACTGGCGCTGGAAATCGTTGGGGGTCTATTTCGGTGCGCTCCTGATGGGTGCAAGCCTGGCGATCATGATCGGTTTGACGGGTGAGCCGGCTTTAATGGCGGAGTTTTTGCCCCTTGAATCCTGGTATGTCTTTTCAGCGCTTTTAGGGCCCATCGGCTATGTTTTTCAGGATGTTGTTGCCGACGCCATGACCGTGGAGGCGGTTCCACCCAATCGTGATGACGGATCTCCCTGGACGGATGTCGAGCGGCAGCGGATGCATGTTACCGTCCAAACCATGGGACGCGTTGCCATTGTCGGCGGTGGAGCGCTTGTTGCCGGTGCCGGCGGTTGGCTGGCCAGCATCCTGTCATATGTCTGGATGTATCGGCTGGCTATGGTCATTCCGGTTATTTCCGTATCCGGTGTTTGCCTCCACGGGCTTCTTCAGGCCCGCAGTTCCATCGACCGGACGGCCCTTTTGGAAACGCCCATCAAGGCAAGCCCAACCATCCTGGGTGGCGGTGCTGCCTTTTTTATCTTATCCCTGAGCCTCGGATTATCTGGTCTAGATTATAAAGAAGAAACGATTTTTATTTTTTCCCTTGGCATCATTCTCTATCTGATGCAGCAGCTCCTGAAGTCTGTCTCGTCCGTCAAACGCCAGGAGCTCTGTGCCATAGCCGCCATCATATTCATCTATCGCGCCATGCCCGGTTTCGGCGCGGGAGCTAGCTGGTGGCAGATCGATGTTCTGGGCTTTGATGAATCTTTTTTTGGATCCTTGCGCCAGATTTCCGCTGTTCTGGTGATCATCGGAATGCTCGGCCTTCGGGCATGGATGGCCAAACGGCCCGTTCCGTATCTGATTGTCTTTGTTTCCATTTACGGCACGTTCATGGCCCTGCCTTATATCGGCATGTACTATGGGTTGCATGAATGGACTTCCCGTTATCTGGGTTTCGGTGCCCGGACGATTGCCGTTGTCGATACCATGGCCGACTCGCCCCTCGGGCAGCTCGTCATGATTCCGATGCTGGCATGGATCGCAAAAGAAGCCCCGATGGATCAGAAAGCCACTTATTTTGCAGTCATGGCTGCCTTTACAAATCTGGCGCTTTCGGCCAGTCAACTCGCAACGAAATATGTCAATCAAATTTTCACGGTTGGGCGTGGCAACTACGACGAGCTTGGCATCCTGATGATATCGGTGACCCTGGTGAGTCTGATTGTTCCCCTTTTGGGCGTCCGGCTTCTGGCGCCCAAGCCGGGTTAAGGCAAGTGATTCAGACTGGAGATTCGAAACCAACCGCCAATTGATGACGATTCAAAACCATCAGGCGCCCCAAGGGGGCGGGATATTAAACCCGAGCTACGCAATAAAGGAGACTCAAATGAATGATCTTATCGTACTGACTTTTGAAAGCGAAGCCTGCTCCGTTCAGATGCGGGACAAACTGCTGGAGATGCAGAAATAGATGATTATCTCGCTGGCGGATGCAGCCATCGTCGTTCGTAACGACAATGGAAAGCCGAAAATCAAGCAACTCCATAGCCTTGTCGGCACTGGAGCCATGGGTGGCGCCTTCTGGGGCATGTTTATCGGTCTGCTTTTTCTTAATCCCTGGCTTGGCATGGCTTTCGGTGCACTGAGTGGCGCATTGGGCGGTGCAATGAGCGATTATGGTGTTGATGATAATTTTATCAAGGAAGTGGGTCGCACAATTCAACCAGGCCAGGCCGCACTATTTCTCCTGGTCAACAAATATATCGCCGACAAAGTATTGCCCGAGTTAGGCGCCTTCAATGCCAAGGTGTTGCAGACCTCACTAACCGACGAGGCCGAGGCCAAGTTGCGTAATGCTTTTGGTGCCGAGGATATGAAAGAAACCTGCTAAATTTGGTTGAGAGTTGTATCCCAGGCCGACGGACCCAGTATCGGCCCCGCTGGCCTTTTTGTTTAAGCCATTGTAAAAAATATAATCAGGACATTTTTTATTTAACGGGTGCATGATTCAGCCGCTGTGAAACTTCTAAGGATTTTGACTTATGGAAAAAACAACGAAATTCAATATCTGGTATATGGTGGCGGCGATCTGGGGTGTTCTTCTCCTCCAGGAAATCCTTTTCAATCAGTTCAAAGCCACAGTAATCCCCTACAGTGATTTTATCAAAGCAGTCGCCGAGGACCGCGTCGTGGAAATCGCCATAGGACAGGATAAGATCAGCGGTAAACTTAAAGCCAAGGAGGGAGAAGGCGAGGTACTGTTCAGTACTGTTCGTGTCGATTCAGATCTTTCGCAAAAACTCTCGGGACATAACATAAAGTTCTCCGGCCAAGTCGAGAGCACCTTTATCAAAACCCTGCTGTCCTGGTTTGTTCCTGTTCTGCTGTTTTTCGGCATATGGTATCTGATGATGCGGAAACTGCAGGGTGGGCAGGCGGGTATGATGAGTTTTGGCAAGAACAAGGCGAAAATCGTTGGTGAAAAAGAGATCGACACTCGCTTCACCGATGTTGCCGGCGCCGATGAGGCCAAAGAAGAACTACAGGAAATTGTCGACTATCTGGCCAGACCGGAACGTTATCTGGAAATTGGCGGCCAGATGCCAAAGGGTGTTCTCCTTGTCGGGCCCCCAGGGAATGGAAAGACCCTCATCGCTAGGGCTGTCGCCGGGGAAGCCGGTGTGCCATTTTTTTCAATGAGTGGTTCTGATTTTGTTGAACTCTTTGTCGGCATGGGGGCGGCAAGGGTAAGGGACCTTTTTATCCAGGCGCGCGAGAAGGCGCCATGCATCATTTTCATTGACGAACTCGATGCCATCGGCAAGGCCAGGGGGGCGGGGAATTTCAGTGGCGGCCACGACGAGAGAGAGCAAACCCTCAACCAGCTGCTGGTTGAAATGGATGGTTTCGACACCCAGAAAGGTATTGTCATCATGGCGGCGACCAACCGTCCGGAAGTCCTCGACCCCGCCCTGCTGCGTTCCGGCAGATTTGACCGGCAGGTCCTCATCGATAGACCAGACGTCAACGGACGGCTGCAGATTTTGCAGATCCATGCGAAAAAGGTCCGCCTTGAGGTCGACGTCGATCTTATGGTTATCGCCCAGAAGACAGCCGGTTTTTCAGGAGCCGATCTGGCCAATGCCGTCAATGAAGCCGCGCTCCTTGCCGTGCGCCGTGGCAACAAACAGGTGTCAACCCTCGATCTGGATGATGCAGTTGATAGGATAGTTGGAGGGCTAGAAAAGAAAAATCGGGTCATTAATCCCCAGGAAAAAAGGATTGTCGCCTACCATGAGGTGGGCCACGCCCTGGTTGCGGCGCTCACCCCCGGTTCGGAACCGGTACACAAAA
>JAFLKR010000105.1 GCA_019163135.1 Desulfobulbaceae bacterium
TGCTGCAGCTTTTCCTCCATAACTTTGCGTTCCGTGATATCGACCAACATGCTGACTGCACAGCATTCCCCGCTCGATTCAAAGGTGGCGGATGAGTAGAGCAGGTGCGCTTGCGTTCCGTCCTTTTTCTCGATGACCGTTTCCTGGTTATCGGTCCATCCCGTCTGCTGTAAGATTTCCGTCACCTTCCGGCTCGCATCAAAGCTGGAGGGCGGGAGGAAACTGTACGCTGTCTTGCCGAGGACTTCAGTCGCTTGACGGCCGCTGATTTTTTCAACAGCAGGGTTAACGTCCAGATAGACCCCGTCGCATAACCGGTTAATGGCAATGCCGAACGGTGCGTGCTGGAAAATGGCACGCCATGCCGACTCGCGTTCCCGCAGTCGCTCTTCGGCTTGTTGGCGATGGGTGTTGTCGATGATGACGACTCGCACCCCTTGCACTTTGCCCTCGGCATATATTGGCCGCGAGAAAACAATCCCCGGAAAAGTGCTGCGGTCTTTGCGCAGGAACCAATATTCCGCAGGCTCCGGAATCTGGCCGGACAGCACGGCCTTGAAACGATGAGCTAATTTTTGATGATCGGGCTCGGCAATACAATGCGACAATCCAAGCCCTTCCTCGAGCTCTTGCGGACTGTAACCAAAAATTTCATAAGCCGATTGGTTGGCAAAGGTGATGGCCCCCTGCAGATCGGTTTCATAAATGATCTGGGGCAGGGAATTGACCAGGTTTCGAAAGCGTTCCTCGCTCTTGCGAATTTGCCAGTTGGCGTTTCGTTCCAGCAGGACATTACGCCCTGATTCCGTTAGCAAATCGATGGTAAGTTCCAACTGGGCGAGGATCTGCTGCACCCTTTTTTTTGAAAAGACCGGAAGGGCTGCCGCTGCCGTGAGCAAGGCCGGTTCCTCGAATCCTTTGGCAGCAGCTGTCGTTTGCAGGAGCTCTTGCCCAGGCTGAACGAGAAAAAACAGACCGACAAAGATGTTGGCCACGAGTTGTCCTTCGATGGTAATCGCGGCGCCGGCGCAACTGAATCCGTTGCTGCAGGTGAAAACCTGTACTTTTTGGTCGGCGGGCAGCCTGCCAGCGAAAAATTCCTCGGTCTCCATACAGCTCTTAAAAGCGGGGGGCCGTCGGGTTGAGGAATCTTGTTTGCAGAAGCAGTGCCAATCTTCCTCGATTATGACCTCGCCCTGGGGATCAACGATGAAACAGCCCAACTCGACGGTTGCGCAGAAGCGTTGCAGCGCCGATTGCAGTTTCTTAAAAGGTATCAACTGTTCAAACTGTTGGGCAGTGTCTTCCATGGTTCTACCGTCAATGAGCGAGGAGTTTATGGGGTTGGCAGAGGCTGCGAAACGAAGCAACGCTGCAAGCCGGTTTGAAGCGGCTTGCAGCGGTAGGAGAGATCGAGCTTTTCTACAGCCCGCAATGTTTACGAGGTCTTGAACTGGCCCACCATCTGATTCAATTGTTCCGACAAGGCGGAGAGTTCATGGGCGCTGGTGCTGACCTGCGAGCTGCTGTTGGACATCTCGCTGGCGATGGCACTGACATCGCTGATTTCTTTGGCAATGTCCGCCGCGACCACCGAACTCTGATTGACGTTTTCGTTGACTTCGCTGATCCCTTGGGCCATCTGGTTGACGTTGCTGGCTATTTCAGCAGTGGCCGCGCTTTGCTCCTCCACCGCCGTGGCAATGCTGCCCACGACCTCATGGACATCGTTGATCACCGTGTTGATTTCGGAAATCTGCTGGACCGTCTTGGCGGTGGTTCCTTGGATATTGCCGACCTTGTCCTTGATATCGTAGGTCGCGGCTGCGGTCTGTTTAGCCAGTTCTTTGATTTCGTTGGCGACCACGGCAAAGCCTTTGCCCGCCTCTCCGGCGCGTGCCGCCTCGATGGTGGCATTGAGGGCCAGCAGGTTAACCTGCTCCGAGATTTCGGTGATGGTTTCTATGACCTTGCCGATGGAGCGGGCCGACTCTCCCAGTTCATTGATGTTCTGCGTGGCCTCGTTGGCCTTCTTGGCGGCGTTGCTCGAGATAAAGCGCGCCTTTTCCGCATGCTGAGCAATCTCGCCAATGGTGGAGGACATTTCTTCCGAAGCAGTGGCCACGATGTTGGTGTTGGTGGTCGATTGCTCCATGGCTGCCGCGACATTGTTCATGTTGGCGCTCATTTCCTCGGCGGCCACCGCCACATTGTTGGATTTGCTGGAGGCCTCCTGGGCGCCCTGGTTCATCTGCTCTGAAATCTGGGACAGTTCCGTCGAGGACGAGGACAGGGTTTGGACACCGGCGGAGACATCCTGGATGATGTGCTGCAGTTTGTCGATGAACATATTAAACCATTTGGCGAGTTCACCGACCTCATCCCTGCTGAGTACCTGGAGGCGCATGGTGAGATCGCCTTCTCCCTGGGCGATATCCTTCAGGCCGGCCACTGCGGCATTGATGGGGCGGACAATTTTACGGATGGAAACAACCAGGACCAGGCCGGCAAGAGTCAAGGCGACTATGATAACGGCCAGAAGGATGTTGCGGATCTGAACCGAGGCGCGCAGGAATTCATCCGCATTCTGGGTGACGGCAATCGACCATCCGTTGATTTCGACCGGAGCGCCACCGGCGATTTTGTTATCGCCTTTGAACACATATTCTGCCACCCCGCTCTTGCCCCCCATCATAATCTCATTGATTTTGGACATTTCTTTAATCGTCGAGACATTCAGCTTGAGGAGATGCTCCGCTTTGGGATGGGCAAGAATAATACCCTCCCGGTTGATCATGTAGGCATACCCGGTTTCACCCACCTTGCGGTCGGCAACCAGACGGGTGAAGAAATCGGCTTTGAGGACTACGCAAATCGTCCCCATAAATTGCTTGTCGGCTGCACGGAGGGGGGCCGCAATCGGAACAACCAACTGGGAAGTGGCTTGCGAACGGATCATTTCGCCGAGGCTGGATTCTCCGCTCTGTTTGGCCTTTTTGAATTCGTCATTGTCGGCGACCGAGAGCTTGCCGTAATCCTCGCCGCCGGCCAGGACGCCGGTGATGATCTGACCGGAGGCGTCGGTGACGAACAGTCCCTGGTATTGCTGCGAGCCGTTGATGGCTTGTAATTTAGTGCGCAAAATCTCAAAAACGGCTCGGGTGGTTTCCTGCTTAGCTTCCGTGTCGGCCGTCGCCAGCTTTTCCAGATTGGTGAGGATCGATCCATCGAGGGCCAGCAACCTCACCATATCTTTCTCCGCCTGCACCAGGTTTTTCACCAGTCGGGCCAGATCGCCCGCCATGGTCTGGGCCTTTTCCTGTGACAGCGTCATCAGGGCATTCGATGATTTCGTTACGGAAAAATATCCGACAACCAGTAAGGGCAACAGGACGGACAATAGTCCGGATGCCAGCAGTTTGAATTGAATTGATCGAACATTGAGCTTCATTCTGGATCTCCTTTTTATATGATACGGTGGAATCTTTATTTCCAATTGATGATGTACCCAGAAGAAAGCCAGAATTATGCCAGAATGGATTGGTTAATTTTTATGTTTAAAACCAAATTGTTGGGTGAAAAACGAAAAGGAGAGATGCTTGGGGAAGGAGCCTTTGTCCTGTAAAACCGGACAAAGCGCGTCGGGTCGTCCGGTTATTCCGGACGGAGATCGGCGACGCCGGTCAGGGCGTGGAGTTTAAGCAGGTCATAGAGGCGGGAACGGCTCACTCCCGAAATCGTACAGGCGGTGGCAATGTCGCCATTGGTTGCTCTGAGGAGTCGTTGCAGGTAATGCTTTTCGATATCGTTGGTGAGTATGCGGCGATATTCTTTTAAGGGCAGCAAGGTCTCGGGCCA
>JAFLKR010000019.1 GCA_019163135.1 Desulfobulbaceae bacterium
TCGATATCCGGGCTCCACCTCAGCCTGCTCGGTCTTTTTGCCGTCACGATCTTCACTTTTCTGCTCAAACGGAGTCCATGGCTGCTGCTCCATTCCCATGTGCCCACGCTCAGTTTAATGCTTACCGCACCGCTGCTTCTTTTTTACACCTTTATTGCCGGCATGAACATTCCCGCCTTCAGGTCCCTCGTTACCGCTCTGTTGGTGCTTTTTGCGGTAGTGCTGCGGCGGCAACGATCCCTGATTCATCTCATTGCCGCTACCGCGCTCTTAGTTTTAGCGGTCAGCCCGCTGGCTCTGTTTACCGCCTCTTTTCAACTCTCTTTTGCCGCCGTCCTGGCGATAAACTGCATTTATCCCCGCTTGCCCATGATTATCGCCAAGGCGGATGTTAATGCTACCCCGAACCTGCTCACCAAAGGATTATGGACCCTGCAGTCGATGTTGTATGTTTCCTTGGCGGCGACTGCGGGAACGCTGCCTTTTATGCTCTATCATTTTAATCGGTTTTCTTTGATTGGGCCAGTGATGAACCTGATTATCGAACCCTTGCTCTGCCTGTGGGCGTTGCCGTGCGGTTTGCTGGGGATTCCCCTGATCTGGGTTGCCCCTGATCTGGCCGCCCTGATTTTTAAGTTTGGCAGTGCGGGGATATGGTTGACGGTATGGCTCGCCGAGGCTCTGGCGGGATTCCCCTACGCCTCGCTCTGGGCGATCACTCCCTCTTTTTTTGAAATCGCCGTTTTTTTTGTCATTCTCTTTATACTATTGCAGGAGCAACGAACGTCCCGTCGCCTATCGTTAGCTTTCTTCCTTTCCATCGGCCTCTTGGGTTCCTTTACCTTCTCCCTCTGGGACCCCAGGCAGGGGAAGGAGTTACTCGTCAGTTTTCTTGATGTTGGTCAGGGGACCTCCACCCTCCTCCAACTGCCCAATGGCAAAAATATCCTGATCGATGGCGGCGGTAATCAGACGGAACGCTTTAACCCCGGCCAAAGCATCATTGCTCCGTTTCTCTGGCGGCAACGGATCTGGCGAATTAACGATCTGATTATCACCCATCCCCACAAGGACCATTATAACGGCCTGCCATTTATTTATGCACGCTTTCAACCGCAACGACTGTTCGTTAATGGCGATAACGGCGACGAACCGGCTTATTTAGAATTTCTGGAAACGGTTCGAACTCAAAAGACACCGATCATCAAAGCGATAGCCGGCGACAAACTGCAGCAGGACCAAGGCCTACTGTTGGAATGTTTGGGCATGAACGGGTTGCTTGACGATACACCTGTCTGGCCGACCAATGATCGGAGTATTGTGCTCCGACTGCAATTCGGCGAGCGCAGTTTTCTCTTTCCTGCCGACATTGGCATCGAGAGTGAGAAGAGATTGCCGCAGGGTGAAGGGAGGCTTCGTTCGGATGTACTTCTGGCGCCGCATCACGGTAGCCTCACCTCGTCGAGCCCAGAGTTCATCGCCGCGGTTTCGCCTGCACTGATCGTGGTTTCAGCAAGTATGGCACGCCAAGGCATCTTGCCTGCACCAATACATCTCAGCGACTGGCGACAGGCAAAAATACTGCCCTTGGTTACGGCCCGCCAGGGGACCATAACCTGCTGTACTGACGGTGAAAAATTGCAGGCGCGCATCTTCACGGGCGAGAGATACCACTTGGAAGAAAAGGGTCGGATGATACTTCAGAAAAAGGTGGGCTTGAACAGTCTGGAATTATGAGGTATATTGAAACATTAAAGAGATACCTGTTCATATACCAACGGAGTTGCCCCCATGATGGTTTTTGGCAAAAAATGTCCCGCTTGTGGTGGGAAACAATTGACGGCAAGACATTCGGTGTCCCGGATAGCCGCGCTGCCAACCGCCAAGGCCTTTGCATGCAGCAGTTGCCTGCAGCCGCTGGTGGTTTTGTTCCCGTTTTCCATCGGCATCGAAAACAGGCAGTATGCGCGAAAAAAAATGCCGCCCTTTTTTCTTGTCCGCATAGCCGGCCGCACTCATCAATACGCCAGGATAAAAAATATAAGTGAAGGCGGGCTATGCTTTGACCACCATTACAGCGCAGGTTCCCTCAATAACCATTTACTTATGATAGATCTCTACAACTGCAACGAAGGATCATCCTTGGAGCAACTTCCCACGGAAATCATCGCTACTTCGGAGCAGTTGCTGGACATCAACGGCGTCAAAACCACGGTGCTCAATTATTGCGCTCGGTTTGTCAACCTCAACCGGGCCCAAAGAAAAGTTCTGCACACCTGCCTTGCCCAATACGGTATGTCGTAAAAAGTGCAGATCCTGTACCGTCAAATTTCGGTGAAATCCGAGGGCTGATGGCGTAAGTATTTGACAAACCGTCCCTTTTCGTAACAGTTGACGTAGGCGTCTTCGGCGCTGATCTTTTTCTTTTCCAATAATTCGAAAATTGCATCGTCCAGGGTCTGCATGCCGAATTTCTTGCCGGTCTGCATGATTGAGGGAATTTGGTAGGTCTTGCCTTCACGGATCAGATTGCGGACTGCCGGGGTGCAGATCATGATTTCCAGAGCCGCCACCCGACCCTTGATGTCGGCCCGTTTAAACAGGGTCTGTGAAACCACGGCACGCAAGGCATCGGCCAGGGTTGAGCGAACTTGGCCCTGCTGATTGGCCGGAAAGATCTCAACAACTCGGTCGACTGTTTTCATCGCATTCATGGTGTGCAAGGTGCCGAAAACGAGATGGCCGGTCATTGAGGCCTCCATGGCCAGGGAGATGGTTTCCAGGTCCCGCATCTCGCCTACCAGGATAATATCCGGATCTTCACGTAATGCGCCGCGCAACGCGGCACTGAAACTTCGGGTATGGGTGCCCACCTCGCGATGGTTGATAATACAGTTCTGGCTCTTGTGAACAAACTCGATGGGATCCTCAATGGTGAGAACATGATCTTTCCTGGTTTTGTTGCATTCGTCCAGAATGGCGGCCAGAGTGGTTGATTTTCCCGAACCGGTCGGCCCGGTAACCAGGACCAACCCTTTGGGCAAGGAGGCCAGCCTGCTCACGACTTTGGGCAGTCCCAACTGTTCGCAACTCAGTATGTCGCTGGGAATCTCCCGGAAAACAGCGCCTATCCCATATTTCTGTTGAAAGAAATTACAGCGGTATCGAGCCAGCCCCGGAATCTCATAACCAAAATCCAGATCGCCGTTTTCTTCAAAGATTTTGATTTTGTCTTCCGGGCAGATCTCATAGAGCATGCTCTTGAGTGCTTCATTTTCCAGAATTTTAAATTTCACCCGTTCCATATCGCCGCGGATCCGGAGGACCGGTTGTTGCCCGGCCATCATATGCAAATCGGAGGCACCTTCATCATTCATCAGTTTGAAAAATGCATCTATCTGAGCCATATCAAGCTACTCCTCGTGTTTTCTTCACATAAAAAACGATAGTAAAATTGGCATAAAACGATCATGACGTTGCGGACATGCCTGATAATATCGTCCCCCCTCGTCAAAAACTTCAAAGAAAAGAAAGTTTTCCTTGGAGATTTTGTGCCGGCCAATAACTGTTGCCGCATCCCGTCAATCAAGCAACTCCAGAAGGCGCTGCCGGCGAGAATGATAGGAAAAGGTTTGCCTTTCCTGGTCTGAATCGGAGCGGGGGTTCGAACAGTTTGTCGAGTGAACCCAATCCTCCTTGGAAACAGATAAAGGCCATCGAATATTTCATGCACCTGATTCTACTCGACGGAAAATAACGAAATCCCAGCGTCAGGTTCACGTAGGGATTGATCGATTGTTCATGGGGAAGGTCGATATTCAGACCGGTAGATAGAC
>JAFLKR010000034.1 GCA_019163135.1 Desulfobulbaceae bacterium
GCATTTCCATCGTCCTGGCCTACATCATCGTCAATCTGTTGGGGTGGATTATTTCCAGATCCTTTTACCAGTATCGGCGGCAATCCTACTTCATGGGCCTGGAACTCGCCCGCCTCAGCCAGTATTTCCAGGATTCGGAACAACGCTATCGGCAACTAATCGACAACTCCCACGGCATCATTTACACCGTGGACCCGGACGGAACCTTGACCTATGTTTCGCCCAGTTGGACCAGATTATTGGGGCACGCGACCTCCGATGTCGCCGGTCGGCATTTCAGCTCCTTTGTTCACGTCGATGACCTGCCTGCCTGCACTATTTTCCTCGAAGAAACGATCAGCTCCGGTGAAGTGGCCTCCGGCATGGTCTACCGGGTTTTTCATGCCGATGGTTCGCTGCGCTGGCACCGCTCCAATATTCTGCCCTGTTTTGACGAAAATCATATTCTGCGCTCCTTTGTCGGTACTGCCATCGATATCACCGAAATCAAACAAGGCGAGATTGAATTGGCACGGGCCCATGCCGCCTCCGAGCGCGCCAATCAGGCCAAATCCGAATTTTTGGCCCTGATCGGCCATGAAATCCGTACCCCCATGCAGGCCATTGTCGGCTTCAGCACCCTCATTGCCCAGGTGAGCGATCCGGTCAAAATGCAGTCCTATAGCAGCATCCTGCAGCAGTCGGCCCGTTCGTTGCTCTCCCTGGTCGATGACATCCTCGATGTGAGCCGCATCGAGCAGGGCGGGTTGCTGCTGGAACCGGTGGCGGTGAATGTGCAGGAGTTGTTGGAGGAGCTGAACCAGTTGTTTCGTATGTTAGCGGCGCGGAAAAATATCAGTTTTCGCATGGAACAGGTGGACAATTTTCCCCTCTGGATCGAGGCTGATCCAGTGCGTTTACGCCAGATCATCTCCAATCTCATTACCAATGCGGTCAAGTTTACTGAAAGCGGCGAGGTGGTCTGTACCTTTGCACTGCAGGATTGCCAACCCGGTCCCGATCGCTGTCTGTTCAGCTTCACCGTGCGTGACACCGGCATCGGCATCGCGCCGGAGCGGCAGACGGAGATCTTTGAACCATTTCGCCAGCAAGATGCCAGCATAACAAGGAAATTTGGTGGCAGTGGCCTGGGCCTATCCATCGTGCATCGCCTGGTCGAGATGATGGGCGGCGCCATCAGCCTCACCAGTAAGGTCGGCTTCGGCACCACCTTCACCGTGCAACTGCCGCTCCTGGCGATCGAGCCACCGGCAGTGCAGCCGACAAAGGCGCTTAGCCCGGTGCTGAATGATTTGCTCATTCTTGTTGTCGAAGACAGCGAGGCCAACCGGGCCTTTCTGGTAGAGATCCTCACCGCGCTGGGCTACCGGGTGAAAACAGCGGAAGATGGGTTTGCGGCAATCGAGCTTTTTGCGCTGTGGCCAATCGATGTGATTTTTATGGATCTTCGTTTGCCGGGTTTGGATGGCATCGAAACTACGCGCCGCATCCGCGCCAAAGAGCAGGCAGATATAGGCAAGCGGGTGCCGATTATCGCCCTGTCCGCCGACATCGATCCGCACACCCATGCCGACGGACTGGCCGCAGGCATCGACACCTTTCTCTCCAAACCGGCATCGGTTGCCCGCATTCTCGGTACCATCGCCCGGCTCACCGGGACGCTGTCACCCGTTGCGCCCACACCGGCAGCCGACGGGGAGCACGGTATCGACCTGCTGAGTACGCAAACCCAGCGCGATCTGGAGTACAGTGCCGAGCGGTGCCGGGGCTTTCTCGATATCCTGTTGTGCGATGTCGGCCGTGCAGTTCAGCAGTTGCAACAGGCCATCACCGCCGACGACCGCAAGGCGATGGCCGCGCATGCCCACACCCTTAAGGGATTGTGCGGTCACCTCAGTGATGCGGCGCTGCGTGATCGCACCATTTGGCTGCATACCAATAGCCCAAACGCCGCACCAACGGAACTCCAGGAGGCGATGCGTTTGCTCGATGCAGCGTATCGCAGAATAAAGAGCTTGGCGGAGTTGCAACATGGATGAACAATACCGTATTCTGGTGGTGGATGATCAACCCAGTTTCCATTTTCTGGTGAAGGAGTATCTCAGCTCGGCCGGATATACAGTGGTGGGCGTGGCCACCGCCCAGGCCGCCCTTGAGGAACTGTCGCAAGGCCACTGCCATCTCGTTGTTTCCGATCTGGTCATGCCGGAAACCAGCGGCCTCGAACTGATGCGCCAGGCACAGCAACGCTGGCCCGATCTGCCCTTCATCCTGGTGACTGGCCACGGCAGCATCGAGAACGCGGTGGCGGCGATGAAGGAGGGGGCCAAGGATTATCTGCTCAAACCGCTCAACCGCGATGAACTATTGCTGGTTATTGCCCGCACCCTGGAACATGCCCAGTTGCGCGAGGATTATGATCGCATGCGCGAAGTGCAACGGCAGCGCTTCAGTTTCCAGAACATCCGCAGTGTTTGCCCGGTGATGGAAAAGGTGTTGGATGCCGCCGCTAAAGTGGCTACCCATCCCCGCACCACTGTGGCCATCTACGGGGAGAGCGGCGTCGGCAAGGAGGTGATGGCGCGGGCCATCCATCTGGCCTCCGGGCACGAACTGAGCACCTTTGTTCCGGTCAACTGTGCGGCCATCCCGGAAACCCTGCTGGAGAGCGAGCTCTTTGGCCATGTCAAAGGGGCTTTCACCGGTGCCGACATCGAGCGTGAAGGCAAATGCGCCCGTGCCCGCAACGGTACGCTTTTTCTCGATGAAATCGGCGATATGCCCCTGCTGCTCCAGGCAAAATTGCTGCGCCTGCTCGAAGAGCGGGTCTATGAGAAGGTGGGCGGCGATACCGTGCTCAAGGCCGACTTCCGTGTGATTATCGCCACCCATCGTGATTTGGAGCAATGCTGCAAAGCAGGTACCTTTCGTCTGGATTTGATGCACCGGCTCAACACCTTTCCGTTGACGATTCCGCCGCTGCGTAATCGGCCGGAGGATATTCCCCTGTTGGCCGAGGAGTTTTTAGCTGTTTTTCAAGAGCATCAGGGAAAGCGATTCCCAGGATTTTCTAATCGAGCGCTGGTGCAACTCTGTTCCCACGACTGGCCCGGCAATGTGCGGGAACTGCGTAATCGTATCGAACATGCCACCATCGTCACCAACGGTGAACTGATTCAGCCTGCACACCTGAATCTGAGCGGAGGCGCTGTTGCCACCACCGCCACCGGCAAACGGATTCGATTCAACCTCGACTTCGACAGTGAGGAATTCTCCCTGGAAGCCGTCAACCAACAACTCATCACCTGGGCCATGGAAAAGAGCGGCCAGAACAAATCCGCCGCCGCCCGTCTGCTTAAGGCCAGCCGCAAGATTTTCTACTGAGTTTCCCCGCAGTTCCCCTCCATCTGGTTCACCCTTCCACCTTGTTCCCATGCGCCGCATGGGAACCTCTATGATGATGCGACGCATCCAAAAGCTGTTCCCATGCAGCGCATGGGAACAAGCAACCCGGCGAACTAAACAAGGTTCGGTTGTCATCATTCGTCTTTTGTCCTGATCCGGACGAACTGTCCAAAATTGGACAAGTTTACTGAGGCGCGTTTTATATAATTATCTGTTTTTAAATAATATATTAAAGTGGCATGACCCTTGTAATTCTATACCTATTAAGGGTGGTATGAGGAGTTTTCTTGTCCTGATCGGGACAAGCAAGGGGGAGCAATGTCACAGGATGCGTTTGAAAGATTGCTGGGTCGTCTCATCACCGACGAGAGTTTCAGGTGGTGCGCGGCCAAGAATTGTTTG
>JAFLKR010000199.1 GCA_019163135.1 Desulfobulbaceae bacterium
GCCATATCGAGTTCGTCAACCCGGCCTTCGAGCAGATGACGGGCTACCTTCGGGAGGAACTTGTCGGCCGGAATCCGCGCATCCTCAGGAGCGGCAACCATGACGAAAGTTTTTATCACGATCTCTGGGAAACCATCACCAGCGGCCAAACCTGGTCGGGGCGTATGGTCAATAAACGCAAGGATGGCAGGCTCTACACCGAAGAGACGACCATCTCGCCGGTTCGCGACCCCCTGGGCAAAATTGTCAACTACGTGGCGGTCAAACGCGATATCACCCAGGATCTCCAACTGTCGAGCCAACTCCAGCAGTCCCAGAAGATGGAAGCGATTGGCCTGCTGGCAGGCGGCGTGGCCCACGATTACAACAACATGCTCGGCGTGATCCTTGGATACGCGGAACTGGCCCTGGAAAAGGTGGAACCGGGCGAACCGTTGCATGCCGACCTCGAAATCATCATCACGGCGGCAAATCGTTCGGCGGACATCACCCGGCAACTGCTGACCTTTGCCCGTAAGCAGACGATCGTGCCGGTGGTGCTTGACCTGAACCAGACCGTGGAGAGCATGCTCACCATGCTCCGGCGACTTATCGGCGAGGACATCGATCTGGCCTGGCTGCCCAAGACAGGGTTGTCTGTCATCAAGATGGACCCCACCCAGGTCGATCAGACCCTGGCCAATCTCTGCGTCAATGCCAGGGCCGCCATAAGCGGGGTCGGTCAGATCACTATCGAAACCGGCAACGCTGTTTTTGACGAGACCTACTGTGCGGGTCATTTTGGATTTGTTGCCGGGGAATATGTGCTGCTGGCGGTCAGCGACGATGGTTGCGGGATGAGCAAGGAGGTCCTTGACCATATTTTCGAGCCATTTTTCACCACCAAGGAAGAAGGCCAGGGGACCGGCCTGGGGCTTTCCACAGTGCATGGTATTATCAACCAGAATAATGGATTCATCAATGTGTACAGTGAACCAGGCAAAGGGACGACGTTTAAAATCTACCTGCCCCGGTTCGTCGATCATGCCGTTTTCACCCCGCAGGAAAAGATAGCGGACATACCTTTAAGTCACGGTGAAACCGTGCTGGTGGTGGAGGATGAACCGGCGCTCCTGATGATGGCCAAGATGATGCTGGGGAAGTTGGGATATCATGTGCTGGCCGCCGGTTCGCCGGGCGAGGCTATTGCCTTGGCTGAAGCACACGAAAGCGCGATACATCTGGTGATAACCGACGTGGTCATGCCGGAAATGAACGGCCGAGAACTGGCGGAATGGTTACAATCTCTTTATCCGAACCTGAAAGTTTTGTTCATGTCCGGCTACACCGCCGACGTCATCGCCCATCGGGGTGTATTGAAGGAAGGGGTGCATTTTATCCAGAAGCCGTTTTCGATAAAAGACCTGGCGGTTAAAGCACGGGATGTCTTGCAATAAAAACGAAGGAGGCGTGCATCATGAGTACAGAAGACAAGATCAAAGGAATGGGATCGATTCTCCACCCGCAAGGGGTCGCCTTCCGCGTGTGGGCCCCCAATGCACTGCAGGTGTCCGTCATCGGATCGTTCAACGACTGGGACGGCACCAAGCATCCCATGGCAGCGGAGGAGCACGGTTTCTGGTACGTCAACGTCAAGGACGCGCATGCCGGCGACCAGTATCGATTTCTCCTGATCACGCATGCGGGCGCGTACAAACGGATCGATCCGTATGCCCGTGAGGTGACCAACTCAATCGGCAACGCCATCGTGCACGATCCCAACTTCGACTGGCAGGGGGACGACTTCCAGCTCGCGCCGTGGAATGAGCTGGTCATTTACGAATTGCATGTCGGCACCTTCAACGACCAGGACGACGTCAGGCATCCCGGCGAGTTTGCCTCGGTTTCGGCACGTCTGGGCCATTTGAAAAAGCTCGGCGTCAATGCGATTCAGATCATGCCGATCGGCGAGTTTGCCGGCGATCGGTCGTGGGGATACAATCCCTCCCACATCTTTTCAGTGGATAGCGACTACGGCGGCTCGTCGGCGCTTAAGCAGTTTATCAAGCGCGCCCACCAGGAGGGCATCGCCGTGATTCTGGACGTGGTGTACAACCACCTGGGCCCCACCGACCTAGATCTCTGGCAATTCGATGGCTGGAGCGAGAACAATCGCGGCGGCATCTACTTCTACAACGACGACCGGGCCAACACGCCCTGGGGCGAAACCCGGCCCGATTACGGTCGCAGCGAGGTGCGGCAATACCTGCTCGATAACGTCTTGATGTGGTTGGCGGAATATCGTCTCGACGGACTCCGCTTCGACTGCACCCAATTCATCCGCACGGTCAACGGTTCCGACGCCCAGGACGACCTGCCCGAAGGCTGGAGTCTGCTGCAGTTGATCAATAGTCAGGTCGCGGCGCAGTTCCCGGGCCGGATCACCATTGCCGAGGATCTGCAAAGCAACAAGTGGCTCACCAAGGACGTGGGCGCCGGCGGGGCAGGATTTGGTTCGCAGTGGGACGCCATGTTTGTCCACCCTATCCGCCAGGCGGTGATCACGCCCCAGGACGAGCAGCGCTCGTTGGACGCCATCCGCGATGCCATCTCCTACCGCTACAATGATGACGCCTTCGATCGGGTGATCTACAGCGAATCGCACGACGAGGTGGCCAACGGCAAGGCGCGCGTGCCGCAAGAGATCAGTCCGGACGACCCTAAAGGTTGGTACGCCCGAAAACGATCTACTCTGGCCGCTGCCATGGTCTTTACCGCTCCGGGCCTCCCCATGCTGTTCCAAGGTCAGGAATTTCTAGAAGGCGGCTGGTTTCGTGACACGGTCCCGGTTGATTGGGACCAACGCGATGAATTTCACGGCATCGTTCGGCTCTACCGTGACCTCATTCGCCTGCGCCGCAACCTTGAGGGCTTGACGCGCGGCCTCTGCGGGCAGAACACCCAGGTCTTTCATTTGGACAACGAAGGCAAGATCATCGCCTTTCATCGTTGGGACAAGGGCGGACCGGCGGACGGCGTTGTGGTGGTTGCTAATTTTTCCCATGAACCGCAGGAAGGCCATCGCATCGGCTTCCCCGCCGCCGGCACCTGGAAACTGCGGTTCAATAGCGATTGGCAGGGCTACAGTGATGACTTCAGCAACCATCCGAGCACGGATGTCATCGCCGAGGCAGGGGCCTGTGACGGGCTGGCCTGGCAGGCGGCCCTTTCCATCGGTCCCTACAGTGTGTTGATTTTTTCGCAATAAATGCGCCGTTTGCCCTGATGGGCCGAGCGGTGGAGGCGTGAAGAGGATCAATAATGACGGTTTCGCAAAAAGGAGGGAAACCTTCGTTTTGTCATTTCGAACGCAGAGAGAAATCTCTGAAGTACTTGAGAGATTTAGATTTCTCGTCCCTTTGCTCCTCGAAATGACAGAAATCACCTTGTTGCGAGACCATCAATAATGATATCGGAGTTGGGCAATGAAAACGGACGCATTCTCGACCTTATAGACAATGCGATGTTCATCGGTGATTCGGCGCGACCAGTAGCCGGAGAGGCTATGTTTGAGAGGTTCAGGTTTTCCTATGCCCTCGTAGGGCATCCGTTGAATCTCACGGATTAAGGTGTTGATCCGTTGGAGATTTTTTTTATCGGTATTTTGCCAGTACAGATACTCGTCCTAGGCATGTTCCGAGAAGATGAGGTTCAATCTGCAAGCTCCCTTTCAGTCCCTTTACCGGCTTCAAGCTGAGCAATTGACTCAAGCAGCCGGCGAGCATTCTTAGGACTTC
>JAFLKR010000087.1 GCA_019163135.1 Desulfobulbaceae bacterium
CAAAAACCCCGAACGGATAGGCAATCGCATAACCAACCGCCGGATTCTTGCTGCCCGACGGCGTAGCCGAGGCCGATAACGAGAAACAGGGCAATGAACGGCTGTGAATCGAGAAAAGTCCCTAAACTCCCCATGTAGTCCTCCTTTCAGGCCGTAATTTTCCGTCCTATGTTCAATTCAAAGTTTTGTATAAATCAGTTCCACAATGCATTGGTATTCGCTACTGGCAGTTTATCCCTGACGGGGAATAGCATTTTTCCTATTTCTTTTCGTGCTCGATCTGCAGCGACACCAGTCGGGCAATCAAAATGGCCGGATACAATGTGCCGATAACGGCTTCGAGCATAACCAGCGATCTGGCAAGAGGATGCACGGCGGAAATATCGCCAAAGCCGACGGTGGTAAGGGTGACGAGGCTGAAGTACATAAAAACGTCAGCGAGATCTTGCCCATGCTGAACCAAGGCCGGAGTGGCAGTGTGCGAGAACGATCCGGGAATCAAAGAGTCGAGCAAACGATAGATGGTGGCAAAAAAGTACCCGATCAATAAATACGCTGCTATCGCTCCGCGGACGTGATGCCCGGACACGGTACCTTCCTTATATACGTTTTGCAGCACAACAACCGTAAAGCATGCGGCAAAACAGACTGTAAGCACGTTGTCTGCGACCAGGATCAGAGGGGAAGGGCCAATCAGCACGAGCCAACGTAAAATCAAGGCGGTCACGAGCAGGCCTGAGGCTATCCACCGGGTCACCCGATGTTGAGTTATGGTCAGAATTCCTGTTAATAAAAAAAGCGAACCCACAACCCCATTCATCATATACAGAAGAAATCGGCCGTTGGTTTCCAATGGAGCAACCAAAAAAATCTGAATAACGAGAAGGACCAGGAAAACGCTCAGGCTTTTTTCCTCCGTCCAAAAGGAGAGCATTCGACGCATCATAGGGTAATCGGTTTCCGGAAAAGGGTTGGTTTACTACACGATTTCGCATGTTCCGCAGGTTCTTCTTCTCCTCCCTCGAACCAGCGGGGGACACAGACACACCTTTTATAGCAGGTTTTAATCACAGGACAATCACTGGCCTGTCAACAATTCTGATCAGGAGACAACAAGTTCCGCCTTACCGTCCTCCGCTGCCTGCAAAGCCTGGAAGCGCTCGATCGCGGCGCGCGCGTTGAACAGCATGCGACCGCGACCGAGGCGCTCGGCCAGACCTGCATTTCGCACGACCTCGAGCACACCGGGATTCAGTCCCACCAGCCAGAGCGTCACCCCGCGCTCCGCAAATCGCTCCTCGCCCTCGATGAGCATCTGCAGGGCCGAGTATTCAATGTCCGGTATCCGGCTCATATCCAGCGCCACCACCCGTGGCTGGTATTGGGTAATCAGCGCGCTGATCTGTTCCCCCACATACGGGGCGTTGACAAAGTAGATACGCCCTTCCGGCCGGACAATCAGCAGACCGTCGAAGATTTCGTCTTCCGGGTGTTCCGGCGATAACGGCCGCAGCACATCGGCCCCACGCTTACGACCGATGACCGAAACGCGGGGCTGGGCGGTCTGGCTGGACAGGCCGAGCAACGAAATGATGATCGCCACCACGATGCCCTTGAGGGTGCCGAAAACCAGGACGCCGAGACAGGCGGCAACCGCCCAGCGAAATTCCATCGTCCGCACCTTGAGGATCGCACGAAATTCCGCGGGCTGGATCAAACCAACCGAGTAGACGATCACCACCGTCGCCAGGGTGGCATGCGGCAACAGTCCCAGGAGGGGCGCGAGCAGGAGCATAGTCCCCGCCGCAACACCCGCAGTGACCAGGGAGGCTTTCTGGGATCGTCCCCCCGCAGCACGGACCACCGCGGTCTGCGAAGTGCCGCCGCCAGCCGGCATGGCGCCGAAGAACGCGCCCCCCACATTGGCGGCGCCGGTGGCGAGGAGCTCTCGGTTAGCGTTGATCTGCGGCTCACCGGGGCCGGCAAAAGCACGTCCCGCCGCGATCGATTCGGTGAAGCTCATAAGGGCGATGCCGAGTGCGCCCGGCAGCAATTGTTCGATAAGGGTCAGATCGGGCAGGGTCAAGGAGGGGAGACCCTGGGGAATCAGGCCTACAGTCGCGACGCCCTGGGCTTGCAGGCCAAAAAACCACGAGACGATAATGCCGCCGCCCACTGCGACCAACGGTGCCGGAGCGTGCGGCCAAAGGCGTTCCATGCCAATTAGCACCCCCAGCGATGCCGCCGCCACTGCCAGGGTGATCAGGGATGAGTGGGGCACCTGAGAGGCAACGCTGAGCAAGTCGTGAAAAAATCCTTGCTTGGCGATATGGATCCCCATGAGTTTGGGCAATTGGTCCAGGACGATCACAATGCCGATCCCGGCCTTGAAGCCGGTCAGGACGGGGGTGGAAATAAAGTTAGCGACAAATCCCAGGCGCAACAGAGCCGCGAGCATCAGAATCACGCCCACCAGACCGGTGAGGGTGGCGCCGGCCACCATCAACCGTGCCGGGTCGCCGTCCGGAACCACGACACTGAGCTGCACCCCGGCGAGAATGGCCAGGGTCGTGGTGGAACTGACGCTCAGCACCCGGGACGTGCCGAGCAATGCGTAAATCACCATCGGCACAAAGGCGGTGTAGAGGCCGACCGCCACGGGCAGGCCGGCTACGGTGGCATAGGCCATGGCCTTGGGCAAAACTACCGCTGCCGCAGTCAAGCCGGCGACCACGTCGAAGCGGATCGTGGGGGAAGACGGAACTACCGTGACGTCTGGCGAAGGGTGCTTCATACTGGCGGCCTCCTGACACTGCGGGTGTTCTGGTTGTCGTTATTCCATAGGGCCACGAAGTAACTGTTGGCAATTGCTGACGAGGCAAGACTGAGTCGGCTCGTTATACGGATCACTCTTTTCTCAACGAGGCGCGTGCAGTGATACAGCGTAGCGAAAGGTTGTCGGTACGTATCCGAGAGCAAGATTATTGCTTTCCTCGCTACTCGACCTATCGATGTGCAGGTATGATCACGATTTCCTCGTCGGTGATTGAGGTCTGCACCGGATATCCTGCCTGAACCCAGGCAACGCCGCCCGTATTCACGGCCACCGCGTTTTTATACCCCAATTCATTGAGCAGCTTGGTCGCGAGCGCGGCCCGTGCGCCTGTCTTGCAATACACAAAGATTTTTTTATTCACATCGGGCACAACCGTCCAGATGGAGAATTCCAACAGTCCCCTGGGCACATTGATCGCTTCAGGGATATGGGCGACTTCGTACTCGTTGGGCTCGCGGACATCGAGAACGACCATGTCATTACTGGCGGCGATGGCATCCTTGAGGTCGTTGATGGTCACCTGCTTGGTGGCTGCGCGGGCCTTTTCAACCAATTCCTTTGCCGTTGACGCCATCCACTTAGGTTGTTGCGCAGGCTCGGCACCAGCAAATCCCGCAGTCATCATGGCCAAGACAAGAACAGTTGTAATGATACCTTTCCTCATATAAATCTCCCTGCATATTGTAATAGATTTTTGTGAACTACGGCGTCAGGCAGTAAAAAAATCAAAAGGCCCTCACCCAACCTTTAAAAATACCTGGACCGGACTTGCGTCAATCGTTTTTTCGCCGTTTCCACTTTCACGCCGTTTCCCTCTTCTTTTATTCAGGGCTGCGTCTTCGGCATAGCCAGTAGCTCGGCCTTCCCTACCCAACCGCCCCCCATGGCTTTGTACAGATTGATCAGCGC
>JAFLKR010000202.1 GCA_019163135.1 Desulfobulbaceae bacterium
GGCTATCTTCCGGTTGGCTTTTAAGTTTCGCAGGGCATAGGCGTGGGCAGTGGGATTTTTTTCAATGCCGATCACCTCGCGCGCCCTGCTGTGGCCAGCAATCATTAAAGGGAAGGGACCAATCCCCGAACAGAGTACGGCCACCGTCTCTCCCGGTTCGATCAGGCTCGCAATCCGTGCCCGTTCATGGGCGGAACGCACTGAAAAATAGACTTGGCCCAGATCGAGGTGGAGATTGATGCTGTTTTCTCGGTGCAGGGTGGTCAACCGCTGCTCGCCGGCAATAATTTTTAACGGCAAGGTGCGGTATTCGCCGTGATATTGACCGTCGCGCTTGGCCACCACCCGAAGGTTGCGATGCAGGGCCAGCATGATCTCACCAATTTCCCGCTCCAGTGCTTCCAACTCCGTTGGCACCATGACCACGGCGATATCGCCCACCCGATCGAACCCGCCTGGCAATCGGGCGGAATCAATGGTCGGGAAACGGGTCTGCAGCGTTTGTCTGAGGTTCATGGGCGGCGTTCTCTTGAGGAAAAACCAGGTAGCAGATACCTGCCTTCCATTTTCCAGGTGAGGGGGCAGGTGAAAAAGCCCCGGCAGAATTGCCGAGGCTTAGCTTTAGGTGGAACGAATGGGCATTTAACGTTTCAGGCTGACTTCCCTGGTGACCTTGTGGATGGGAAATTCGGCTTCCGGTACCCCCGGCAACTGCCGAAAAGTAAGGACAGCTTCGACCACAGCATCCTGCACACCTTCGGGGAGTTTCACCTCGATGGTTTCCTTTTTTGGCACAAAGGGTTGCAGGCTGGTGTCGCGAATAAGGGTCAGTTTGCGGTTCGCTGCATACACCATGGTGTTGTCGTCGTAACCCAGCCTGTGCTGGGGCATGTAGGTCTTGGTTTCCTGGTACAGTTCCTTGCCGTCCTTGGTGGTAACCTTGATATCAAGGGTGACCCGGTTGGGAGACGGACAGCCGTCAGGGAAGCGGTGACCTATTCGGCTCACCACCTCGCTGTTGATCACCACCATCGGGATGAACTCTTTGGCGTTTGGTTTCATGCGATAGCCGATGGTGTTTAAATTCAGGTCGATCCACTCGCTCAAGCGTTTGGACGTCTGGGCTTTATCCTGATAGTTGGGCGGGAACCGGTGCCCGCCTTCCTTGCTCATATGGCAGTCCTGGCACGATTGGGTGCCACCCATGGGCACGTAAAACTGCTGGTGGCTGTCGAAGGTGGAGGTGCACCACATCGGTTCGTCGTAGTGCTGGACATTGGGCCCCTGGTGGCACTGGGCGCAGAAGATGGTGTCACGCAGCATTTCACTTTTTGCCGCGGTGGTGAATTTCTTGTCGCCGTGCTTGCCGACGAACGCAGGTCCGTAAATAACGTTGGGTTGGGGGTTGCCGTCGCGGAACTTACGAAGGATGGCGTTGCGGTTATGACAGACGATACAGGTGATCTGCAGTTTATTGAGCACCTTTTCATCGCCGTCAACAATGGCCTGGGCGATCTCTTCGGCCACAGCTTCGGAGGCGTCCATCATCTGAGGCAGGTGGCATTCGATGCAGGGCTTGAGAAACTCCCGTGTGCCAGGCGCCACTTCCCGCGACTTTTTGAGTTCCGTGTCCCGGGAATTAACATACCCCTGGAAAGTGGCGAGTGTCCTGCCGATGGGCCCGATCAGCGGTTTGGCATGGAGCGACTGCTCCCATTGTGCATGGACCTCCTGGTGGCACTCCTGGCAACTCGATGCATCGTACAACTGCACCAGTTCGTCAAGGGTCTGTACTTCCTTTCCCGGCGAAACACCGGGGATGGCCGCCAGCAATAATGCGGCGACTGCTACCCAAATCGGCTTCATGCTCTCCTCCTCCTTGCGTGGTTGAAATGCGCAGGATTCCGTTCAGAGATCGTCCCTCGGCGACAGTGAAAATATGCTGGTGTAATCAGGCTTTTTCAGGATCTCATTGCCCCGTACTGCGACCGGTCTCATGGAACTGGCGGAACCTCGTCGAAATGCTTAAGGACTGCGGTGATTATAGGCCGATTTATTGCGATTATTCATCTTTTTTTTTGTGTTTGATGGTATTTTGTGACCAAGATGTCCTCTTAGACATTGCGTTGATTTTTCTTATCATCGCAATATAGTATCACCAGAGGTGCGATCGTGGCTGGTCCTCCGAAACAGATCGCCCCTCGCATCCTTCTGCAGGACCAAGAGAAGCAGGGTGAAGCGGCTGCTCGAGGCGATCCTGCTGCCCCAGAAACTCGGACCCCCAATAGAGTCCTTATGCCTGCTAACGACCCTCCCCCGAAAAACCTGGAACGCGACGGCGTGTACAGTTATCATCAGCGCACTAAACATCTGCTGGATCGTTATGCGGCGGGGCCTGATCGTCTGGATTGGGCTTCGCAACCCGATCCGTTCCGGCGGTTTGCCGGAACCATCACTTTGCCCCTGCCGCTGGCCGCCGATCATCGGCCGGCGCTGTACCGCGATCTGTTCGGCCCCGGCACGATCAGGCCGGAACCGATGACGGTCGAAGGGGTTGGGGTGCTCCTGGAATTGTCCTTCGGGCTTTCTGCCTGGAAAGCCTACGATGGCGAGCGATGGGCCCTGCGCTGCAACCCTTCGAGCGGCAACCTGCATCCCACTGAAAGCTACGTGGTGGCCTCTGGTCTAGCGGGTCTAGCCGATGGGGTCTATCATTACGCCAGCCGCGATCATCTGCTTGAACAACGGGGCGCGGTCCGTCTGCCGTTTTCCGGGCTGCTGGTCGGGCTGAGCTCCATCCATTGGCGCGAAGCCTGGAAATACGGGGAGCGGGCCTTTCGATATTGTCAGCTCGATGTGGGGCACGCGCTCGCCGCTTTGCGGTATGCCGCCGGGGTGCTGGGCTGGCGGGTACGACTCCTGGGGGACTGGGGGGATGACGATATTGCCGCCTTGCTGGGCCTGAATCGGGAGGAGGATTTTGGTCCTGCCGAGCGGGAGGCGCCGGATCTGCTCTGCGCGGTGGAATTTACGCCTAGGCCGGGGAAACCAGTGGCCATCCAGGCAATGGTGGCCGCTGCGACTGCCGGATATTGGCAAGGTAAGGCCAATGTCCTCAGTCGGCGTCATGCACATCACTGGTCGGCAATCGATCAGATCCATCAGGCTACCCGTAAGCCGCGAACGGAGGTGGCGATAAGCCCCGCAAGCGAGACGGTCGGTCTTGTTCCCACAGCATGTCCAGCCACCGCCGCCGTCCTTATTCGGCAGCGCCGCAGTGCCCAATCCTTCGACGACCGCGGTACCCTAAGCGCGTCAGTGCTTTGGCGACTGCTCGATGCCACCTTGCCGCGGCCCCAGTTGCCGCCCTTTGATGCCTGGCCGGGTGCGGCACAGGTGCATCTGCTGCTGTTCCTCCATCGGATAGAGGGCATCCCGCCGGGAGTGTATCTATTGCTGCGTCGCGAAAGCGCGGAAGCAGGGTTCAGAACGTCATTGCGGGACTTCTGGCAATGGGCACCGGTGGCGCAGGCTCCCACTCATTTCCGGTTGTTTCGCTTGTTTGATGGGGACTGTCGCCAAACCGCCAAGGTGCTGTGCTGCCAGCAGGATATTGCCGGGGACAGTGTCTTGAGTCTGGGCATGCTGGCGGAGTTTGACGCGGCGATGGCTGCGGGAAACTGGCAGTACCGCCGTCTGTTCTGGGAGGCCGGAATGATCGGCCAGGC
>JAFLKR010000208.1 GCA_019163135.1 Desulfobulbaceae bacterium
CAAAACTCCAGGGGGTGTGTACCGGCAGCAGCGGCACAAAGGTTTGGATGAGCAGGGCGCAGCAAAGGCCCACCGCCAGCCCGGCCGCACCGCCCAGAGCGGCGAGCAGCGTCCCTTCTAGAAGAAAAAACACCAGAATCTGGGTGCGGGTCGCCCCCAGAGCCCGCAGCAGACCGATTTCAGCGGTGCGTTCGCGCACGGCGATAGTCATGACCGTGAAGATACCCACACTGCCCACCAGTAAAGAAATCCCGCCCAAAGCTCCCACCGCCACGGTGAGCATGCCGAGCACCGAACCAAGCACATCAAGCATCTGCTGCTGGGTGGTAATGGTGAAATCCTCCTGGCCGTGGCGCTGCAGGAGCACCCGCTTGATTGCCGCCACCATCTCGCCGGCCTCGGCCCCCTCGCGATAGAGGATATCGATCTCCATCAACCCTTCGCGGTTGAACAGATCCAACACCCGCACCGCCGGCAGATAGACGGTATCGTCCATGTCAAAGCCGAGAATCTGGCCCTTGGACTCCATTACCCCAATCACCCGACCGGGAAAATTGCCGATCTGGATGCGCTCGCCGAGCGGGTTCCGGTCGGGAAAGAGTTCCTGCCGGGTCTTATGGCCAAGCACGACAAAAGGCCGGGCGGTACGGGCGTCATCCGGGGGCAGAAATCGGCCGCTTTGCACCTGCATGCGGAAGGCGCGGTCCATCTCCGGCCCCACCCCGTAGACGGTGATTCGCCGGGTGCGTCCGCCCGCCTTGACCTCGGCATTGCCCTGGACCATGGGCACAGCCGCCGAAACCCGCGGAATCTGGCGCAGGGCGTCGGCATCCTCCAGAGTGAGCAGTCGCTCGGAGCCGATTACCCCGAGCGAAGCCCCCATGGTATTGACCTTACCCGGATTGATGGCGATCAGGTTGGTGCCGAACTGGGTAAACTCGGCCAGGACAAAACGCTGCAACCCTTCGCCCATGGAGGTGAGCAGGATAACTGCGGCGATGCCCACCGCGATCCCTAACCCGGTGAGAAAGGAATGGAGACGCTTGGCCCGGATGGAGGTGGTGATAAATTGAATCTGATCGAGGATATCCATGGCGATCAGTGCTGGGCCAGGGCCTGAATCGGGTCAAGCCGGGCTGCCCGGCGGGCGGGCAGCAGGGAAAAGACAAATCCGGTGCCCAGTGCCGTTGACATGGCGGCCACAATGGCCCAGAGCGGCGGCGTAGTCTGCAGGGTCGGATACACCTGGACGGCGACCCAGGAACCGGCGAAACCAAGCACCAACCCGAGCACCCCGCCAATCGAGGAGAGCAGCAGGGCCTCGGTAACCAGCAGCGCCATGATCTGCAGTTCGCTGGCCCCCAGTGCCTTGCACAAACCAATCTCCGCGGTGCGCTGGGCCACGGCCATCAGCATGACGTTCATGATTAGAATCCCGGCCACCACCAGACTGATGCCGGCAATCCCGGCCACAGTCAGGGTCAGGACCTTGAGAATCTTGTCAAAAGTGGCCAGCACGGAATCCTGGGTAATAATGGTGACGTCCTCCTCGCCGTAATGCCGTTTGGCGATGGTGTCGGCGATATGTTTTTTCACCCGGCCGAGGCCGCCCAGATCCTTGGCCTCGACCAAAATACGAAACAACCCTTCGGTGTTGAGCAGCATCTGGGCAAAGGCCACCGGCACGATCACCAGTTCTTCGGTATCCAGCCCGAGTGAACGCCCCTCGGAGCCGAGGATGCCGATCACCCGACAGCGGAAGCCGCCAAGCTTTACCATTTCCCCCAGCGCATTCTGCTGGCCGAACAGTTCGCGATAGACCTTGGACCCGATCACGCAGACAGGGCGGGCGATTTCCATGTCGTCCTCAGGGAGAAAAACGCCGCGATCCATGCGAAGATGATGAATTTCCAGGATAGGAGCCGTCGAACCCACCAGGGGAACCCGCCGTTCCTTGCCCCGCCAGCTGATGCTGAGCTCGCCGATATTGATCGGGGTCAAGCGCCGAACCGCATCGCCCCGGGCCAGCGCCCGGGCATCACCCAGGGTCAGATCGCGGGGGGTCTCGCCCACCAGGGTGGCCGGGGTGTTGGAGGTAGTCTCGGTTCGTCCGGGGATGACGATCACCAGATTGGTACCGAGCGAAGAAAACTGATCGACGATATAGAGGCGGGCGCCGTTGCCGATGCCGGTGAGCAGCACCACCGCAGCCACCCCGATACTCATAGCCAGCAGCATCAGTGCGGTGCGCACCCGGTTGCTGCCGAGACTGGTCAGGGCAAAGCCGATGACGTCAAGGGGCCGCACGGACTCAGATCCTGCAGCTGTCGCCGGCGATCCGGCCGTCCACCACCCGGACACGACGCCGGGCCCGCTCGCCGATTTCCGGGTCGTGGGTGACCACCACCAGCGTCAGGCCGGACCGGTTCAGCTCTTCGATCAACTCGATGATCTCGGCCCCGGCGTGGCGGTCCAAGTTGCCGGTGGGCTCGTCGGCGAGCAGCACCGCCGGCTTATTGATCACAGCCCGGGCGATGGCCACCCGCTGACGCTGACCGCCGGAAAGTTCGTCGGGTTTATGATGCCGCCGGTCACTAAGGCCGAAGGCCTCGATCAACCGGCCGCTGCGCTCCGCCCGCTCCCGGCGCGGAGTCCCGGCCAGCAACAGGGGCAATTCGATATTCTGTTGGGCGGTCAACCGGGGAATGAGATGGAAGAATTGGAAGATGAAGCCGATCTTGCGGCTGCGGGTAGCGGCCAGTTGAATGTCGCTGAGACTGGTGACATCCTGGCCGTCGAGGAGATAGGTGCCGCTGTTGGGGGTATCGAGCAGGCCCAGGGTATTGAGCAGGGTTGACTTGCCTGAGCCCGACGGTCCCATAATGGAGAGGTATTCACCCGGTTCGATCACCAGCGACACCCGATCCATGGCCCGCACCTCCTGGCCGCCGACATTGAAGTGGCGACTGACCTCGCGTAGCTCAATCATGGCTTGGCCGCCATTTCCGTGCTGTTCTCCACCTGCACCCTCACCTCGTCTTTCAGCCCCTGGCGGTCGATGGAAGTCACCACCCGGTCGCCCTTGCTCAAACCCGAAAGAACCTCGGTGAACTTCCAATTGGACAACCCGGTCTTGATCGGCAGGCGTTCCAATCGGTTGTTATCCGGGCGCAGCCGATAAACGAAACCCTCGTTGAGCACCGCCTCAGTGGGCAGGCGCAACACCTCAAGCCTGGCATCAAGGATAATCTCAACATCGGCACTGTAGCCAGCCAACAGATTGGGCGGGGCGGAAGACCCCAGAAAATCAGCTTCGATCTCGACGGTGCGGGCCTGCTTGGCCACCTCAAGCACATAAGGGGCAATGGAGCGCACCCGGCCCTGAAAG
This sequence comes from Desulfobulbaceae bacterium, assembly GCA_019163135.1. Taxonomy (GTDB): domain Bacteria; phylum Desulfobacterota; class Desulfobulbia; order Desulfobulbales; family Desulfobulbaceae; genus Desulfobulbus. The sequence continues at coordinate 3,389 of JAFLKR010000208.1, forward strand.
CTCTGCTTGGGAAAGGCATCCAAACTGATCCGGGTGGTCATGCCCGGCCGGATCTGGGCGGCATCGATCTCGTCGATGGGGGCGGCAACATAAAGGGTTTCCATATTGATCAAATCCACCGCCGGCAGGGTCGCGATCCCGGGCGGCGAGGGGGTAAGGTATTCGCCGACCTCGCCGTTGACCTCGGCGACGATCCCGTCAAAAGGCGCGATGAGGATGGTACGTTCGATCATGGCATTCGCCGTTGCCACCTTCGCTCTGCTGACCGCAAGCCTGGCCGATGCTGCTTCGCAGACCGCCTTCTTCCC
>JAFLKR010000153.1 GCA_019163135.1 Desulfobulbaceae bacterium
CAGTTCGGCGGGATAGCGGCTGTCCGGTTCGCCGAGAATGGTGAAGAAAACCCGCTGGCCAGGTTTGACCCGGACCACATCGGCTTCGGAGATTTCCACCTTGATGGTCATGCGATCGAGCCTTGCGACTTTAATGATGGTCGGGGCCGACTGGTTGGCATTGACGGTCTGGCCTTCCTTGGTGACGATAGCCACGACCACGCCGTCGATGGGTGAGTTGATTTTGGTGTAGCCCAGATCGAGCTGGGCGGTATCGACCGCGATCTTGGCCTGCTCGATCTGGGCATCGAGGGTGGCGATTTCGGCTTTGGTGACATTCAGGGTAGCCTCGGCGTTTTCGAAATCCGCACGGGAGGCGGCGTCGCCCTGCAGCATCTGCAGCTGCCGTTTGTAGGCGAGTTCCGCTTGGCGAAGCGAGGCCTCCTTGGCCTGTTTCTGGGCGCGAATAGCCGCCAGGGCTGCGGTCTTATTGCGCAGGGTGTTCTGTTGCGGCAGGCTGTCGATCTCGGCGACTAGTTGTCCGACCTTCACCGTATCTCCCAATGCCACCTTGAGTACTTTGAGTTGCCCTGATACCTGAGCGCCGACGCTGACCAGGTTGTTCGATTCCACCGTGCCGCTGGCAAGTACAGTGATTTCGACATCCCCCCGGCTGATCGATGCGGTCATGTAGGCCGGGCGCCGGTCGCTGCGGAAATACCAAAATGAGCCGGCTATGGCGACAATGGTCAAGGCTATCGCCGGCAAGAGATACCGCCAGCGGTTTTTTATTTTGAAGCGTTGTATGTGCAAGGATTCACCCGATATGAGAAGAAAGCGCCACCCGATATATATCAAGGCGGTGTGGTATTTCCTGCTGGTTGGCGGGAAACGGATTATTTTTGGCCAAACAATATCGCATAAGAGCGGGAAAACCTAGATGGCGGGTCGTCTTTTTGATGTAAAAATGGAAAATAGCGCAAAAAAATTGGAATTGCCGGTTACCGTTATTTCGGCGTAGGCAGGAATTATGTGCTTTTAGTAAGTTATAGAATCAAGCCTGCGCTGGAGTGACGTTGAATGATACTATTGGCGAAACCATCAAAATTTGTAAAATTATCCGTTTTTAAAAAACACCTGGGGATAAGTTGGTGGCCGGGAAAACACGGACGACCGTTTAGGGGCAGGATGCCGTGGGCATTTATCGTCGATCGTGCTATAGTCGCCCTTCGGATTGAAATGAGCAGAATTACCTGAGCCCTCAACCCCAATGGAGGATGTTATGATACTCTTGCCGGCCATCGAGCAGGAAACCCGGAGCAACCCCGATGCCAGCGTCATCTGGCTGCACGGCCTCGGCGCCAACGGCTACGATTTTGCCCCCATCGTCCCTGAATTAGGACTTCCCCAAGAACTGGGCATCCGCTTTATTTTTCCGCATGCGCCCTCCATCCCGGTGACGGTCAACAACGGTTATGTCATGCCGGCCTGGTTCGATATTCTGGAAATGGATATCGACCGTAAGGTCGATGCCGCCCAGTTGCTGGTCTCGGCCGGGGCCATCAGCCGCTTCATCGATCGTGAAGTCGAGCGCGGCATCGATAGCCGCCGGATTATCCTGGCCGGGTTTTCCCAAGGCGGGGCCGTGGCCTATCAGGTGTGCTTGAGTCATCCTCGGCCGCTCGGCGGTCTGATCGCCATGTCGACCTATTTCGCCACCAGCGATTCCATCGAACTGAGCGAGGCTAATCGGGATTTGTCCATCGAGATTCAGCATGGACTTTACGACCCGGTCGTGCCCCAGGCACTTGGCATCCGGGCCGCCGAATTCCTCAAAGATCGTGGGTATTCCGTGGCCTTCCGTACTTACCCGATGGACCACTCGGTCTGTCCGCAACAGCTCGGGCATCTCGCTGAGGCTCTGCAACGATTCTTGGAGTAATGCAAGGAGAGAAGGGCGTTTTCTGGCGAAGGGGGAGGTCTGTCAATGGTAATCGGAATTAGGTCAATCGATTTTCAGGCTGCCGCCAGGTGTGCCGGGGAGTTCTATGATGCTCGGATTGTTGAGTAAAAAATGCCTCACTTTATCCAGTTGTGGTTCTGTCAAGTTGAGCAAAACAGCCTCTTCGGTCGAGAGGACATCAATTGCGGGGTCATGCATGAACCCAATCCCCATTTGATGGCAGATCGTGTTAGCCAGCCTGACCAGCACGAGTAGAAAATTTTCATGGTCATATCTTTTTAAATGATGATCACGGGCGACTACGGCATACATTTTCGGTATCTTCATGCGATCCATGAGCCGATAACCATGTTTTGCATGCAGTGACTTGATGGATTCAAGCAGTAAATCAGGTGCTATATCAAAGACCTTGTACGCTTTCTTTTTTCCTTCAATAACCTTAAGGATGAGCAGTTTACCGATATCATGAAAAAGGCCTGCGGTAAACGCCTCCTCCCGTATTACGCCACAATTAAGGGTGTTTGCAAGCATACCGGCTGAAAAGGCGCATCCCACCGAATGCTGCCATAATTGTTTCATGATTACATCGATCTGGTCATCCAGTGAGCTGAACAATTTGTTGTTGATATCATTGGAGACAATTTGCATGATTTCAGCCATGCCGAGTCTGACAATGGCTGACCGTACCGTGGTGGTGTCGACCAACCCGCAGTACCAGACAGAATTAGCCCTTCGTAAGACAGAGCTGGAAAGTGACTGATCTTCGCTGATGAGCTTTTCAATGGTCTTGAGATCAGGCTGATCCTTGATCAATGCAACCTGGATTTGAAGAGAGACCGCGCTGAAAATCGGCAAGGTACCCTGATCGGATTCAAGTGATTTATTAAGCTGTGTGAAGAATTTTTCCTGAGATTTCATCTGTGCTCGAGGGTTGAATTTTTAGATGTTATACTTTCAGATTACCTGCACCAGGAAAATTTTCCAGGAATTGTTGAGTTACCGCACAGTGTTTGCTGCAATTATCTGTGGAAATCGTTTGGATAGCAGTGAAATCGTCCCCGGTTTCGCTTCCCGCTCAAATCCCGAAAAAGTCGTGAAATAGTTGCCTAGCCAGTACCTGTTTGAAAAATCGATTATCTGGCCGCCGGACCACCCTCGTTTTGATTGAGAATGGGAAGGAAACCCTCCATGTATGCGGCACGCATCACCCCCAGTCGTACTGCTGTTTGGGCGGACATGGCCGCAAAGGTTCCACGGGCCTTGGCACATAACCTGTCGCCGTCTGCATAGATCTCTCCTGTGACCAGCACCTGCCGTTCGGATTCAATTTCCTGAATGGCGCCAACAACGGTAAGTTTTTCCCCCACGCTAATTGGTTTTATGAAATCGACGGTCATGGATTTTGTTACCCCGATTTTCTTGAGAAGATAAATGACGGTCCAACCCATAATCTCATCGAGCATCGTTGAGATGATCCCGCCATGCACGGTTTGATCCCACCCGGCCATTGTCCCGGGGACGCTTACGAAGGAATAGACCCGTTGGCCATCGGTTAAAAATTGCATTTGCAGACCAATAGCATTGTTAACACCGCAACCGAAACAGGTCTGGCCATCCACGTTGGATATTTCTTTTAAGATCTTATGATTGATGATCATGGCATTATATGATTATCCGCATTGATTGGGATTTTGAAATAAAATTGATGGGTTCGCAAAATAGAGG
>JAFLKR010000022.1 GCA_019163135.1 Desulfobulbaceae bacterium
CCCGGCTTGGGAAGGGGTGAAGAACGGGGGGCAGTGTAAAAAGAGCACCCGGTTCAGCGGTTACGATAGTATTTGGCTTCATCCATCAAGCGGTCCAGATACTGTTCACTGGAATACAGGTCGTGCCGCACACGATCCCTCTGCCTGTCCAGATCACGGAGGGTGGACCGTATCCGACGGCGGTTGTCATCGGAGAGGTCTTTATCCCATAATCTGTGCTCATTATCCCGTATCCGATCATCTACCTGCTCAAGTTCTTTCCTTATTTGGTAGACCTCGTAGGCCGCCCGGTTGTAGCGTTCGAAGGCGGCGTCAATGGAGGGTGGGCAGACCTGCTGGTAGCGACGCCCTTCCAGGCCGCTGTCAAAGGCATTTTCGATCTGGCAATAATCCTGCAATCCTTGGGCGCGACCGTTTAGATATTGCTGATTGTCGACATGAATTCCGTGCTCGGAACAGGCGCGTGAATGCTGGTCGAGCCGACTGGCTGGTTGCCCGTTCTGGCCATCGGTGATCCCGAGGCCAAACCAGTCGCCGCGTTGACACTGTTCACGGCTCAAGGTGGCGCAACCGGCCAGCAGCAGGGCGGCCAGTACGCAACTAACGACAGCTTTCATAATATGTATACCTCACGTGCTGATGTACGGCGTTCCTGTGGCGAATCCCGCTGTCAAACCGGCAAGAGCCCTGCGCTTTCCTTGCTGCAAACTCAGGTTTTAAATTTGGTCACGTTATGCAGGAGGCTTTTGAATTTTTCCGGCATATCGAGGGTGAAGGCCATCGGTTGACCGCTTACCGGATGGTTGAACTCAAGAGTATAGGATTGCAGAGCCAGCCGTTTGATCGGGTCGGCCTTGGCGCCATACTTCTTGTCGCCGACCACAGGATGACCCAGGTCGGCCAGATGCACACGGATTTGATTCTTGCGGCCGGTGATCAGGGTAATGTCAAGCAAGCTATACCCGCCCTGCGTCTGCACCACCTCATAGCAGGTTTCGGCATATTTGCACTCGCCGTTATCGGTCGGGACCGAATAGACCCGATGGATTTTAGACTCGCAGAGGTAGCTTTTGATCGTGTCGCTGTCTTTTTTGGGAACTCCTTCAACGATGGCCCGGTATTTTTTGCGAGCATCCTGCCAGGACCCCTGGAGGGTATGTTTGGCCTCTTCATTTTTGGCAAAGACCAGCAGGCCGGAGGTGCCTTGGTCGAGGCGGTGGATGATGAAAACCCGTTCCTCGCCACCAGCCCGTTCGCCGAGGCAGGCCGTCAGTTTGTAATACGCAGTCTTCTTTTTTTCGGTTTCCGAGGCGATAGTCAGTAGTCCCGGCGGTTTGTCGATGACGATGATATCCGCATCTTCGTAGATGATATCCAGGCCGGGGCAGGGGGGATAGTGGCCGGTACCCTCTTTTTCCGAGGTAATGGTAAGCACGTCGCCCGGCACCAGGACTTGGTCAATCCGGGATACCGGCAGATCACCCAGGCTTACCGCCCGGTATTTGAGCAGCTGCTTGACTTTGGTCCGTGAGTGCCCTTCCTTGAGTAAGGCCGCCAGCAGGGTGGTCTCTTCTTTGATGTTCAATTTTTTCATGCAATTACCTGATGCGGCCCGGTCGTCAGCGACGAAGAGGTTTCCGCTTAAAAATAATGGGAAGGGGTGCGGTCAACACGTTCACGTTCACGCTTGCGCGTTGCCGGTGACCAAAATTGGGCGGGCTCAGCCGTCGAGCACCGAACGGACACACCGGGCAAGATCGGCCATGATCACCGGTTTGTGCAGAAAGCCCTCGATGCCGATGATCTTGGACTTGCGGCTGTCCAACTGTTCACTGAATCCGGTGCAGATGATCACCTTGACCCCCGGCCGGATTTTTTTGATTTCCCGGTAGAGTTGCAAGCCGGTCATCTGCGGCATGCTCAGGTCGGCGATGAGCAGATCGATCTGATCCGCCAGATTGCGGAAGGCCTCCAGCGCATCATAGCTGCTGACCCGCACCGTCACCTTGTAGCCCAGTCGCTCTAGCATGCTGGTGGTCACATCGGCAATCGATTTTTCGTCATCGACCAGCAGAATATGCTCGTTACCACGGGGCATTGGTTCGTTGATGTCGTACTGGAGCGGAGTCTGCTCGATGGCGAGTTCGAACACCGGGAAATACAAGGTGAAAACGGTTCCCCTGCCCAGCGTGCTGGCTACCCGGATTTCGCCGCCATAACCGCGCAAGATGCCGATCACCACGGCCAAACCCAGGCCGCTGCCTTTACCGCGCGGTTTGGTGGTGAAATAGGGATCGAAAATCTTCGCCATGGTCGCCTGATCCATGCCCTGCCCGGTGTCTTCAATGATCAACTGCTGGTACAAGCCCGGGGTAGTGGAAAAATCGTTAAACTCGCCGACTCCGAGGGTAACGGTTTCCAGCCGAATGCTTAACCGGCCGCCTTTATCTTCCATGGCATGGAAGGCATTGGTGACCAGATTCATAATTACCTGATGCAGTTGGGTTCCATCGGCCATGACCCGTGGACCATGATCGGGTATAAGATAATCGATTTCGATGGTGGAGGGAAGGGTCGGGCGCACCAGTTGGATAACTTCCTGAATAATATCGGCAAGCGAAATCGGTTTGATCTCCTGATCAACCTGACGGCTGAAGGTTAAAATCTGTTTCACGAGATCGCGGGCCCGTCGGGAGGCATCGACAATACCCCGGCAATGTTCCTGCAATCCGGGATTATCGCTATTTTCAACCAGCATTAGTTCGGCTCGCCCCATGATCGGAGTCAGGATGTTATTGAAATCGTGGGCGATTCCGCCGGCCAGACTCCCTATGGCCTCGAGCTTTTGGGTCTGCTGCAGCTGTTTTTCAAAGGCTTTGTTTTCGTTGCGCAATTTTACCTGTTCGGTGATGTCGATAACCGTGACAAACACCTTGCGCCAGGTGGCTTCAAAACCGACGGCCACGACCGCGCGCCGTTCGATCGTCAGGATGGAGCCATCTATCGCTCTGTTTTTGAGGATAATTTCAGACTCGCCACTCTTGACAAGCGATAATAACTCGTTTTTGAAAGGGATGTCCTGTTCCTCGGGTAGCACCGAGGTGAGCCGAGTCAACGCTTCGGGGCTGTCGACCCCGTACATTTTGAAGGCGGCCAGGTTGGCGTCAAGAATCCGCATCATGGCGGCGCAACGGATCAGGCTCTCCGGGTTTTCGCTCAAGTATCGGTTCAGATCGGTGGCTCTTTGTCCGGCGATTTGATCGAGAAAGGTTTTGATTGCACTGAAATCTACTTCCATCAGGGGAATAGGTGAATGTTCAAAAAGCAAACGGTATCTCGCCTCGGTTTCTTCGAGCGCCTTTGATTTGTCGGAGATGATCACCTTTTTGCGTTGATTGAGCACAAACAAACTCAGCAGCAGCAGGGCCACGGTTATTAGCCCTAGTACGTTGAAAATATTTGACAAGTTTGTGCAGAAGTAGGAGCTTGCTTCGGTTTTACTGTCGCAGAGGGTGGGCAGCAGTCCCGGGGCGAATAGTTTGAGGTCCAGGGCTGGCAAAGGAAAGCGATAAGCGGACAGGCCTTTGCTTTGGCGTTTGCTTCCGGGCG
>JAFLKR010000013.1 GCA_019163135.1 Desulfobulbaceae bacterium
TTGAGAAAACGCAAATTAACTTCAAGCGACTGGCAGGTGAACAATGCTTTGCCCAACTCAAGGAAGATCGGTTCCATTTCGTTTTCAATTTTGTTTTCGGTACTCATACTCAGCCTTGTGGTCGAGCGCCGATAAAGCGGCGACCGGTCTATGCAACTCGCATATTCATGTCGGGGAGGCGCCCCTCAGGGGGATGAACGACATTTTCGCTTGATGCGTTTCTTTGTTTAATGGTCAGATATTGCATTCTGTAGTCGCAGGATACGCCGTGCTTGTTGCCCGGTTGCCTTTGCTGCGATGAGATTGTCGCCCAGTCTGACCGCCCCCTGCAGGCGCAATCAGGGGTCCCCTTCACGCTTCCATCGCTGCGGTCTCCTGAGCTTTGATCAAGGCCGCCGAGCATTGCAGGCGGCGGATGCAGTAAATCGAGCCGCAGGCCATCAGGATCAGGCAGGATAAAAAGACTCGCCAGCCGAAATGTTCGTAGAGAATGCCCGGAGCAAAGGAGCCGATGGTGCCGCCAAGATAGTAGAAGGAGATGTAGACGCCGTTGGCAATGCCTTTTTGGCTCTTCGCCAAGGTGTTGATATAGCCGGAAAGCAGCGAGTGGGCCATGAACATGCCGGTACAAAAGACGAACATCGCCAGGAACATGGCCCGGTGGTCATGGATCATGAAACCGCAGATGCCGATGATGTAGAGAAAGAGGCCGGCCATCGCCACCCTGGTCTCCGAACCGAACAGGGTGATCATCCGCCGCACGTTCAGTGAAACCAGGATGCCCATGACATAGCCGAAATACATAAAACCGATGCCGGTCTCGCGAAAGGCCGGGTTAAGCGCTTTGAGTTCAAAGGGCAGGAAGTTGAGCAGGCCGGCAAAGACAAAAAAGACCGTAAAAATGGTGCAGTAAAGCCAGAAAAATTGCGGTTGTTTGACCAGGGCGACCACCTCGCCCATCCGGGGCCGGGTGTATTCCAGATTGGCGTCCTTCTCCAGGTCTCGCAGCAGAAAAAACCCCCAGATCAGCAGCATCCCCAGCACAAAAAAGAAAAATCGCCAGCCGAAAAGATCGGTGAACAGGCCGGAGAGAAAGCGACCGAGAAAGCCGCCGAGAATGGTGGCCGCGATATAACGGGCGATGGCGGCTTGAACATCCTCGCGGGGGGCGGTGAAGGAGATGTAGCTGACCAGCGAGGTCAGAATGGCTGGAATGGCCATGCCCTGAAAGCCGCGGATAATCAGCAGCAGCAGGTAATTATCGGTGACGCAGAACACCAGTTCGAGCAGGCCGAGCATGAGAATGGCGGTCCGTACGATCAAGCGGGCGGAGAGCCTTTCCAGCAGGACCCCGTAAAACATCGGTGCAAAGCCGAGCGGCAGCATCATCAGCGTGGTAAACAGGATGGCCTGGAGCGAGGTTAGGCCGAATTCATGCTGAAACACCGGCTGAATCGGCTGGGCTGCATAGAGGGAGCAGAAGGTGATGACCGTGCAGAAATAAATCTTGGCAAGAGGGCCATGCAGGCGGAAAGGGGTGAGAACAGCCACGATACGATCTCCTTGAGCAGTGCGAGGTCCCTCGATTATCGGGGGGCAGGGATAACGAAGGTTGACGAAGGGGCAGTGACCCACTCCCAACAGTCTTGGGTCCGTAAACGAAAAAAAAATCAGGGACGCACCACCCAGTCCAGGGAAAGTACCCGGAAAAGACGCTGGAGGGAGAAGCTGAGCAAGAGCGCCGCCGTCAGGCGGACGCCTATTATAACCCAATAATTGGCGCCGAAAAGGACAAAAAGCAGGACGTCTTCAATCAGGCTGTGGCAGATCATCAGGAAGGTGCCGATGAAGAAAATATCCTCACGGTTGAGGTGGCCAAGGGTGGCCTCGCGGATGAGGATACCGGCACCGTAAGTAATGCCGAGCAACTGCCCGGCGATGATGGAAAAGGCGGTGTTGACCTTTTTGAGATGGGCCTGCACCAGCCGGGAGGATTTGAGCAGGTCCATGAGGACGATGATCAGGCTGATCAGCAGGATGATCTCCACCGAGAGTACCAGCGCCTTGCCCAGAGAGTGAAGCAGCATCTGCCAGAAATCATGATAGTGCGCAATTGCGACGGTGTTGTTGCGGACCGTCTTGCCAAAAAAAGAAGCGGGCATCAGCAGAACGGGGGTGACCGTGAGGCAGGCCCCGAGCCCCCGCAGGATGACGGAGTAGCCGTAGGAAATCCCCAGCCTGGCCATGATGGCGCTCTCGACGATCATCGAGTGGCAGACCCCGAGAAAGACCGCCAGCACGGTCCACTGGTAGGGCGAGAGCTGCAGGGGCGCCGCAAAGGCGATGGCTGCGTAGATGTTGAGCAGCACTCCGCTGGCCAGAGCAACCGCAGCCTCGGGCGGCAGGTCGAGCAGGGAGGTGAAAGGGGTAAAGAGAAAACTGACATGCCGGAGCAGGTCAAAATAGAGCAGTACATCTGCAAGCAGATAAAGCGGCATCACGAATTTAAGGATCAACCACCCGCTGGCCATGGCTGATTTAAGACTGTCTTGAAGGTGTTGTTTCATACACGCTCTTGCATGTTGCTTCAGCAGGCAATGCCGGCCGTCGGTGCCGACCGTCTGATCAAGAAGAGGGGGGCCTGGACAACGGTCGAGGTGCAACGGCGTTGATCCTGCGATGCGGTCAGCTGGAAATGAAACAAGAGGTTACCGCGACGATCGGTTCAGGCTGTCCATGTATTCGTCCCATTCCACAGGCAGGGAGCCTTTTTTTTTGTTGTTGCATTCCTTGCAGCAGGGAACCAGGTTGTCCTTGGTGCTGCGGCCGCCTCTGGCTAGCGGAATAACGTGGTCCATGGTCAGGTTTTTAAAACCCACCTGCTGCCCGCAATACCAGCAGGTACCGGTGGAGGTTTTTTGCTGCCACCAGCGGCTGCGTCGTAATTCTCTGGCTTTTTGGCGTTCGGCTCGGATCAGGGTCTCGTCGATGCTGTCGATGGCATAATAATCGTTGGTCATGCTGTGTAATCTCTCAGTATCAGCTGTCGCATCCGACCGACCAGATAGAGGCTGCCGGCCACGCAGATCAGATCATCGGGCTGGGCGTTGGTCAGGGCCATTTTCAAGGCCTGTTCCACGGTTTCGGCGCAGCGGGTTTGAGCGCGGGCGGGTTCCGGAATCTGAGCCTGGAGGTCGGTCGGGGCAGCGGATCGAAGCGACTCGGCCTGGGTGAAAATAACTATGGTTGTTAGCTGCATCAATTCCAGCAGGGCAGACTGCATCTGTTTATCGGCCATGTTGCCCCAGATCAGACGCAGCTGTCGGCGGGGATAGCCCTGGATCAGGGCTTGCTGCAGGGCTGCAACGCCGGCCTCGTTGTGAGCGCCGTCGAGGAGCACGCGCAGCGTTTTTCCCTGCA
>JAFLKR010000125.1 GCA_019163135.1 Desulfobulbaceae bacterium
GGATGGTCAGTGTGCTCCACTGCTTTTGGTCTCTATACAATTTTAATCTTTTCAAAGGACATATCCTTTGGCAAGACGTTGCCGATATAACCTCCATCCCTTAACGCTTTTTCTGCGTCTTCTGCCCACCTTATGGCTTCAGATTTACGGTCAAATGTTTGTGATAATTCAGGGTGCCCTTTGATCCTAACTTCGGCACAATAAACCGTTCCTTTTTTCCTCTTTCTTGTTTTAACCGTCGCCATATTGCACTTCTAAAAAATAGTGCGTTTTGGTCGCATTTTTGGTCGCACTTCTTTGCTATTCGATGCGATTCCCTGCTAATCAATGGCTATTATAGTTCAACTTTGAATTAAAAACAAGAAGGGCCAAATCGCTTATATTTAAGCAATTTGGCCCTGTTTATGTATGGTGCCGAAGGCGAGACTCGAACTCGCACGACCGTGGGCCGCTACCCCCTCAAGATAGTGTGTCTACCAATTCCACCACTTCGGCACGCAATTTATTTATTGTCTGGACCTTTCGGTTGCTCCTTGGGCAGCTCAGTGGTTGCCGGCTTGGTTGCAGGGATCGGAACGGTCATGGGCGCAGTTTGCACCGGGGCTTGCTGCTGTGCTTCAACCTTGACTTTACTCATCACGGATCCGGTGCTTTTATTCGTGGAGAGGTACGCCAGGGTAATGGAAGTGCCCATGAAAACTATGGCAGCCAATGTGGTTATTTTATTCAGCAAAGGCAATGGGCCCTCGGTGCCAAATAATGATTGGCTGGAGCCGCCGAAAGACGCTCCTACATCTGCGCCCTTACCATGCTGCAACAAAACGATGCAGATGAGGAAGAGGCAAACGACAGTATGTAGTACAATAATTAAGGTTGTCATCTAAAACAAATAATCCGTTTAAACGATTCGGCTTTCAGTGCCGCACCGCCAACAAGTACACCGTCAATGTCAGGTTGCGCCATAAGTTCGTCAATGTTATCAGGTTTAACCGAACCACCGTACAATATTCGTACGGTTTCGGCAATATTTTTTTCGTATAAACCTTCGAGGAATTGACGAAGGAAGGCGTGAACCTCCTGGGCTTGTTCCTTGGATGCGGTTTTTCCGGTGCCGATCGCCCATACTGGTTCATAGGCCAGCACCACGCGGGCAGCCTGTTCTTTGCGCACCTGTTCCAGTCCGCCACGGAGTTGGCTTTCGAGCACCGTCAAGGTGGCGCCGGCCTCTCGTTCCTCCAGGGTTTCGCCGATGCAGAGAATCGGCAGGATGTCGGCATCAAGGGCAGCGCGGAGCCGACGGTTGATCATAGCATCGTTTTCGCCAAAGATATGCCGACGTTCGGAATGGCCGATAATAACGGAGTTGATGCCGAGATCCTTGAGCATGACCGGCGATATCTCTCCGGTATAAGCGCCTTGGTTTTCCCAGCTGACATTTTGGGCTGCAACCAGGATATGGGTTTCTTTGACTGCAGCGACCACGGCGGCGAGTGCCGTGAATGCCGGTGCGATCATAATGTCGCGATCCGAGCAACCGGCGCTGGCGGTAGCTACCGCTTTTGCCAATTGCACAGCTTCATCCAGCGTCAAATGCATTTTCCAGTTGCCGGCGATCAATGGTCTTCTGCTCATGGTTTTCTCCTTGTTATTGAGGCATATCGCCGTGTTCAAGTAAGCCGCTGTCGCGGCAGAAACACCCCCAATGCCCCACATAGCGCCTGCGGCTTTCCAAAATATCCAATTTAGAAGTAATCCCCTTTTGTGGAAATCATGCCAGAGTGTCCAGGGCTTCTTGAGCAGCGGATTGAAACGACCCCGAAAAGGTCTTTCCAGGTGCCAAGGTCTGCGGTAGATGGGGTCGTTCAATCCTTATTGGTTCGGGTATGATGCAATCAATCAGCTGCGCGTAATTCAAGTTAAGGCCATGATTCCCGGCAACTCTTTGCCTTCCATCAGCATGAGAAAGGCCCCGCCCCCAGTTGACATATAGGAGATATTGTCAGCCTCGCCGGACAAGGTGATCGCGGCATTGGAATCCCCCCCGCCGGTGACGCTCAAGGCATGTGAGGCGGCGACGGTATGCGCCAGGGCCATGGTGCCGCGGGCAAAGGCATCCATTTCAAAGGCTCCCATGGGGCCGTTCCAGACAATAGTTTTGGCATCGGCCAGGACTTCGTTGAAACAGATGACCGAAGCCGGCCCGATATCCAGGGCCATCCAATTCTCGGGGATATCCTGAATGGTCACCTGTTTGCAGACCGCTTCCGGGGCAAAACGATCCGCGGCAATGACATCGACGGGCAGATAGACTTTGACCTTTTTCGCTCGCGCCTGGGTCAGCAAGTCGGTCGCCTTGTCGAGCAGGTCATTCTCGACCTTGGAGGCCCCGACATCATAACCCAGACTTTTTAAGAAGGTGTTGGCCATGGCGCCGCCGATGATCATGCGGTCCACCCGGGCCAGCATATTCTGCAGAGCCTCGAGTTTGCCTGAAACCTTGGCCCCGCCGACGATGGCCACCAGGGGGCGTTGCGGATTGTCGAAGGCGCGGTGAAAATATTCCATTTCTTTTTGGAGAAGAAAACCGGCGGCCTTCTCCTTGACAAAGGCGGTGACGCCGACCACCGAGGCATGGGCGCGATGCGAAACAGCAAAGGCGTCATTGACATAGACATCGGCTACCGCGGCGAGCTGTTTTGAAAACTCAGGGTCGTTTTTTTCTTCCTGGGGATGGAAGCGAAGATTCTCGAGCATCAGGAGTTCGCCATCCCGCAGGCCACCTACCAAAGTGGCTACCTCCGGCCCGATGCAGTCTGGGGCGAGCGGTACTGGCTGGCCCAGCAGATTGGCGATATAGGCCGCTATCGGCGCCAGTGAATATTTCTCGACCCGCTGTCCTTTGGGCCGACCCATGTGGGTGCAGAGGATCACCCGTGCTTTTTGGGCGACTAGATATTGCAGGGTTGGGAGGACGGTTCTGATTCGCAGGTCATCGGTGATCTCGCCGTTTTCATTCATGGGTACATTGAAATCCACCCGAACCAGGACTTTTTTGCCGGTCAGGTCAATGTCTCGTAATGTTTTCATGGAGTTCCTCCGTTAGGGTCGGTCAGCGTCCGGCACAGTTGCAGGGCGTCTTCGACCGGTTGGCTGTAGTATTTTTTGCGAGTGCCCACCTGGAGAAAGCCCGCTTTAGCGTACAGGCGGCGCGCTTTCTCATTGGAGCAACGAACCTCAAGGAAACAGGTGGTGTAGCCCTGCACGGCAAAGGCGCGCAAGGCGTGCTCCAGAAGCGCATTGCCTACCCCATGACCTCTATGTTCAGCGGCCACAGCCATCCGGAGCAATTCGCT
>JAFLKR010000182.1 GCA_019163135.1 Desulfobulbaceae bacterium
GTGAGTCGCCCCCCATGCGGGGGCGTGGATTGAAACATCGTCAGGAAAAGCTAATAGGGGTTCTAAGCCGGAACCGCAGAATAATTCCGTCAGCCCAACTCCAGCTCTGCCATGAGCGCATCCAAGTCGATCATCTTGCCGTCGCTCTGGAAGGTGTAGTACCCGTTCAGTAGGATGTGCCGCCAAGCCCCCGGCGACACCCGCAGGGCTTGGCCTTTTGGCGAAAAGCTCACCATGCTATTCCGTCAAAATAATCAGCAAAGTGTATCAAGATAATCAGAAACTACCGGTGCAAACAATTTGGGAATCAACACCAGTTTCAAATCAGACTCCGCTCAACCTCATCGAGTGGAATCTGATCATGACGCCGGTCATAAAGTCCGGTCGCGCGAAAGCTGTGACAGCATATTTTGGTACGGACTCTGGCATCCTCGGCGCGCCCGTCTCCGTTTCGATGAACGAAGATCAACGCCAGCCCACCCCCAGACGTTAGCTGTAAAGCGCCTTTGCCATGTCACCGATAAGTTTGTAGTGCGCTAGCTTCTCTCTCCACTCAATTGGGATTCCGTCGATGCCATAATAGGCACCGGCAAGTTGTCCGTAAATAGCGGCTGTGGTATCAGCATCATTTCCAAGGTTAACAGCGAGCAAACACCCGTCCTTGAAGGTTGAAGACTTTTGGAACGCCCACAAAGCGGATTCCAGCGAATCAACAACATATCCAGATCCTTTTATCTGGGGTGGCTCTTTGCGCTTGAAAGAGCCGTTGGCAATCTCGTCTATCTCTGGGCATAAAGGTTCCAGGTTCCACAATCCCGCAACAGGAGTATAGCTCGGAGATAGCAGCTCTTCTTTGGATACTCCTTGAACGGCACCTACAATCAAGCCACCAAAATATCGGCAGGCATCCAAGCAGGAAAGGGTACCGTGGGTTGTCATGGAGCTCTGTGCACTCATCGAGATGGCTAATTCAGGTTCAGCTGCAAAGAATAATGGAACAGCCGCAAGGCGCATCAAGCTGCCATTGCCCGCTGACCGGACGTCGGTAGAGCCGGCAATTGGATCACCTGTCTCCTGATACTTCCGCAGGGCTTGAGATACGGTGCCGCCAATATCAAAGCAGTTGCCATTACTGCTGAGATAACCATCTTCCCACCACATCAGAAATCGGTCCATCTGGTCTTTAGCATTGAAGCTATGGCAGTTTATTAGGCTCTCGGCCAAGCACAAGGCCATGGACGTATCATCTGTCCATTCTCCCGGTTTCAACCCGAACGGCCCCCCTCCGACCATATCTTTGACTGGAGGGAAAGAGCCAGGCGTCTTGAATTCGACTGTAGTACCGACGGCATCACCTACCGCCAATCCAATAAGGCAACCCTGGTATCGCATCATTTTGGTAATCATTTTTCACGCCATTCCATGAGGTATTCCTTTTGTTCATCAGATTCCGGCGATATCCTATAAACTGACTTTGGACAAGCCTTCCACAGTTCCTGCAGCTGATCGTAAGCCGCCTTTCCACTCGATCCATGCCGTGATAACCAGCATCCGATAATTGTTCCAGTTCGTCCAACTCCGCCCCAGCAATGGACATAAACAATCTCGCCTTGAGCGATATGGTGGTCGATGGCATCAAGGATGGCAGTTGTTTTTTCAATAGATGTTGGTATCGTACGGTCTTTGACGGGAAAACGTTGATACGAGACGCTTTCAATCATCTCCGAATAAGGAGAAAGCTCATGGTCCTCGGTCAAGTCGATGAAAGCAGTTACTCCAGCTTGAATCAGGGCTTTGAGTTTCTGAGGCGAAGAAGCTTCATCTATGTTTCGAGGATATTCTCCAGCCAACAGTTTGCCAGGTGCAACCCAGTAGCAATGTTTAATAGGTCGGTCCATATTTATCCATAAGGTGAAAGTATGAATATGCGACTATTTTATTACAATATCGTACACATCCAAGAGCGACAGAACGTCAGACACCGAAAACTTAGTTTTACGTAACTTATTACCGCCGGGATTTATCGAGTCAAGTGGTCGGGATGAGTGTTGGCGGAAACACACCGGAAAGCAATGGAATCAGAGGTAGCCCGTTCAATCTTCCGACTGGAGAAAATACCGGTGGCATACCCGTAGAACAGAAGCGATAAAAGAACTTGCGGGTGATGCGCCTTAACCCCATTTCCGGCATAGGTTTCCACCAGAGGTCGCAAATCAAGTTGCGAGACGATATCGACAACAAATCTGGCCAGATGGTTTTCCGGTAGCCAGTCTTGAATAGAGGGTGGGAAGAGATATTGTTGCGCTCTGTCGACGGGGACAAAATTTGAACTCATAGCCTTGGCCTCTGCTGGTAATCTTTTGAAATTATATGATATAATACAAAAATGCCCGCAGATCGCAATCTTTATATCGTAAAGTCAATGAGTTGATGTCGAATTATGCGATCCGGCCTGCCGCATACGGGCTCTTACTCCGACAGACTCCTAGGCAAGAAAGATGAGGAGCACCATGAACACACGGCAACAACTGCTGGTGGAAATCGATGCGGCCAAGGCCCGACTGGATTCCCTGCGTAGTGAGGATCATCCCGCCCTGCTGCATGCCTTGGACATCGAATACACCTTTGAGAGCAATCGTATTGAAGGAAATACCCTGACCTTGAGGGAAACAGGCCTCGTCATCGACAAGGGCCTGACCGTTGGGGGTAAGTCCATGCGCGAGCATTTGGAGGCGATCAACCATTACGAGGCCGTCCTTTTGTTGCGTGAGTTGGTACAGGCACAGACGCCCTTGACCGAATCCCTGGTCAAGCAACTGCATGGCCTGATCCTGCGCGGCATCGACCGGGAAAAGGCAGGGCGCTACCGGGGAGTCCCGGTGTTGATCGCTGGCAGTCGGCATGTTCCACCCCAGCCTTGGCAGGTCCCCCTGCTGATGGAGGAGTGCTTTCGTTTTTATGCTGAGCAGCGAGAGCTGTTGCATCCGGTGGAACTGGCGGCGGAGATGCACGAACGGATCGTGACCATTCATCCCTTCCTCGATGGCAATGGCCGTATTTCGCGGCTGGTGATGAATCTCATCCTGCTCCAGCACGGCTACCCCATCGCCAACATCCCCGGAGACATCGAGAGCCGCCTGGCCTATTACGGGGCTTTGGAGTCCGCTAACCTTGATGGCGGCAAGGAATCTTTCATCCTGTTGATCGGTGGTTTCGTGCTCGCTGCCGCCCGCCGTCTCGTCCAACTCGCAGGTGGTGGCACGGAATGAAACTGCAATTTGATGCCAACCTGACCTACCAGCAAGAGGCGAT
>JAFLKR010000086.1 GCA_019163135.1 Desulfobulbaceae bacterium
GCCGCGCCGGTACAGATTGATGTTCTTTATCGTGTACCCGATGGAGTAAAAAATCAGGGTGGCAAAGGCTAGGGGGATCATGCCCTTGATGAGGTAACGGTAGTGAAGGCCGCCCGGATTCTCGGATATCTCATGGAGATTATAAGAATCAATAACAAATCCAAAGGAGGTGAAAAAAACGAGCAGGGCTAACGGCAAAAGGAAAAAAATGGTGCCGATAATGTTGATCACTGCCTTTTTCCTGACCGAGAAGCGGTCATAGAGAAAATCGACCCGGACATGCCCTTCCTCCAGCAACGCCACCGATACCCCGAAAAGAATCATGATGGAAAACAGATGCCATTCCATTTCCTGCATCCCCACGGAACTGTTCCGAAAAAAATAACGCATAACGACGTCAATGAAGACATTCAGGGTCATGAGTAAAAAAACAATTGCCAACCCCCTTCCCAAAAGGCGGCTGGTCCGCTGAAAAAAGCGTTCCAATTTCAGTAACATGCTCTCTGCTCTCCTTAGACGACTATATCTTTCAGTGTATACGGTTCTTCCTTGCGTATCCGCCCCCCCTGCCGTGGTGGCAGGAAAAGCCGATCAATAAAAACGCCGTCCATCTCCAGGCGAGGAGATGGACGGCAAGAAGGAGTATCTGATCTCCTTTATTATTTATTTGACGACTTTTTCGGATTCCTGCAGGTAATACTGCTCAGATATCTTGGTCCAAGCGCGGGCCTTTTTCATAAAGGCCTGCTGCGAATCCATGACTTCCTTGAAGAAGGGATCTTTGGCGGCATACTCGCCGAGAACCTCGTCGGTGGCCTTCTTCATGGCCTGGAGTACAGGCTCGGGGAAGGTCACCACCTTGATACTGGGGAATTCTGTTTTCATGGTGACCCAGGCATCGGCGCTCATGGCGAAGTTCTCATAATGCATGTCGGTGGCGGCGATCTGCATGGCAACCTTCAAAGCAGCTTTATATTCGGGTGGCAGGGAGTCAAAGGCCTTCTTGTTGACCAGGAACTGCAAATCGGTGGCTGGTTCGTGCCAGCCGGTATAATAATAGGGTGCAATTTTGTGGAAGCCCATCTTGATGTCCATGCCCGGGCCGACCCATTCCAGGGCATCGATAACGCCTCGGTCAAGCGAGGTGTAGAGTTCTCCCGGCGCAATATTGGTGACGTTGACCCCGAGTTTGGCAAAAACCTCGCCGGCCACACCCGGAATTCGCATTTTCAATCCCTTGAGATCATCCAGCGACTTGATTTCTTTTCGGAACCACCCGCCCATCTGGACGCCGGTATTGCCACCGGGGAAGGCGTACATACCGAATTTATCATAACACTTCTGCATCAACTGCATACCGCCGCCGTAATAGAGCCAGGCATTCTGCTCGTCAGCGTTCATTCCGAAGGGAACGGTGGTAAAAATCGTAGTAACGGCGTCTTTCCCCTTCCAGTAGTAGGAGGCACTATGACCCATCTCAAACTGACCGCCTTTGACCATGTCTAAAATCTCAAGCGGCGCTTTGTGTTTTTCAGCTCCGTCAATTTTGATAACGAAGTTGCCGCCGGTCATGTCGCTGACCAACTGTGCCACCTTCATCGGTGCATTGACAAAGGGAGTCAGGGTACTGTTCCAAGTCATCGCCATATTCCAACGGACCTTCGTTTCCGCTGCGAACGTGGGGGCTGCAACCAGCATGCAGACAGCCAGGGCAATGGCAATTGTTCCGATACGCTTCATACACTTTCCTCCTTTAGTTGAAAGAATAAATTACACTGTTCCCCGAGGGTGCATCTCCTTGAAGCACCGCCTATATATAGCTGCAAGCAGTATAATTTATTCGTATAATCTACAGGACTAAAATTGGCAGCAGATAAGTTATGGGGCCTCATTCCGATTTTTCGACAATTTTGCGGACATCTAGTAACATTTACTGAATGCTGGTCACAGCGCACCTCATTGAGGTCGATTTAAGAAGCAGGCCATGGTAAGCTAGGAAGACTTCATAATCTACCTGAACGGGAGCCCATGAAATCGTATTTCCGTACTACGGCAACCCGTTTCCTCTATCGTGCAGATTGATATGTCTATTCCGCTCCTGAGCCTCATCCGGGTTTTTGCCCCCTTTGCCGCCGGTTATTTTCTCTCGTACATCTTCCGGGTGGTAAATGCGGTGATTGCCCCCGATCTGATGACGGATATGGGGGTCGGGCCGTCTGCGCTCGGCCTGCTGACGGCCACCTACTTCATAACCTTTGCCTCATTCCAGCTGCCGCTCGGGGTCCTGCTGGATCGTTTTGGGCCTCGAAAGATCGAGGCACTGCTGTTGCTCTTTGCCGGCCTCGGCGCCTTTCTCTTCTCCAGGGCGGAGAGCCTCGCCGGTCTAGTTGTAGGCCGGGCCTTTATCGGTTTTGGCGTCTCGGCCTGTCTGATGGCTGCCTTCAAGGCCTCTACTCTTTGGTTTCCACGGGAGAAGTGGACGCTTGTCAACGGCTTCCAGATGGCGGCGGGCGGGCTCGGCGCCCTGGCCGCAACCTCGCCGGTGGAGATGTTTCTGCGCTTTACCGACTGGCGGGGGGTGTTTCTCGGCCTTGCTGTTCTTTCGTTGCTTATTGCCGCGGCGGTGTTCCTGCTCGTCCCGGAAAAAAGGGCCGAGGGCAGAGGGGAGAGTCTGCCCCTTCTGATGCGGGGTATTCGTGAGATCTTTTCCAGTGGGAAATTTTGGCGCATCGCACCGCTCACCACCATGTCCCAGGCGACCTTTCTCGCCATACAGGGACTCTGGGCCGGGCCGTGGCTCACCCATGTCGGCAGGCTGGAACGATCGGCGGTGGCGGAGGTGTTGTTCTGGGTGGCGGTGGCAATGGTGGCGGGCTTCGTTCTTCTTGGCGGCCTGGCTGAGCGGCTCAGCAGGAAGGGGATAACGGTTGCGACAACCGCCGTTATCGGCATGGCCCTTTTTATGGTAGTTCAGCTGCTGCTGATTATAGGCCCCGTTTCCTGGGCCGTCCCTCTCTGGCTGTCCTTCGGTTTTCTGGGAACGGCCAGCATTATCGCCTATTCGGCCCTTTCTCAGTCCTTTTCCGTGAGTCTCTCGGGGCGGGTGACAACCGCCGTCAATCTCCTTGTTTTTATTGCCGCCTTCGCCGGGCAATGGGTGATCGGTGCAATTATCGGATATTTTGGTAGCGGGGACGAAGGGGTGTTTTCTCCTGCCGGCTTTCAGGCGGGGTTTGGATTAATGCTTGTTTTGCAACTGGTAGGGCTGAT
>JAFLKR010000042.1 GCA_019163135.1 Desulfobulbaceae bacterium
GAATTATGCGATCCTGCCTTCCGCATACGGGCTCTTACTCCGACAGACTCCTAGCAAAAAAAATTGGCAAAAAAAATAAACATGGAGGCATTTTTTTCTTAACATTGAAGCGGGCGCCGTTCGCGTTCCTTTGAAAATACAATATTTTCAATGAGATACAATAAAACGCGTCCGCTTTGGTTCTCGATGGCACACTCCAGCGGCTCTGTCGGTGGTTTACCTGGGGGTTATTAGTTCGATGTGTCAGTTGTGGTCTTTGATGAAACCTCGATTTGGTCTAATTCTGATCGTGGGTAGAGCGATGTGTCGAAAATTTTCATTCATTGTCATTGTGAAAAACAGGTAAAAATAAGTAATTGTGTATGGTGTTCAAGTCCCATCGCTCATTTTGCTCATAAAGAGCAGTCAGAAAATACAAGAATAAAAAGGGGACAGATTTTAATAAGAATAATATATTTACTATCCATTTTAACTCTATTCATTCCCCATTGTTTTTCCTCGCGCCTTCCCCTATCTTTGAAGCAGTTTCCTGCTCAATCAAATGTTTTTTCTATACTTCGGCAACGGAGAGCACCTGTTGCCCCACTCACCACCCTATGGGGAGGAATGGCCATGCCAATCGGAGAATTCTGCAACCGGGAAGTCGTGTTTGCCACCAGAAAGACCACAGTCCTTGAGGCTGCCCAACTCATGCGTCGGTATCATGTCGGTGATCTGGTGGTCGTGGACGAGGTCGACGGCAAGCGGGTGCCGGTCGGCATCGTCACGGATCGTGATATCGTCATCGAGGTCGTTGCCAAGGTTGCCTCGGCCGAGAACTGCGCCGTGGAAAACATCATGAGTGCGCAGCTCGTGAGCGTGGAGGAAAAAGAGGGAGTGATTGCAACCATTCGGCTCATGCGTGTCCACGGCATCCGCCGCATTCCGGTAGTCAACGGAAATGGCGGCCTTGTGGGCATTGTGTCGGTGGACGACTTGCTTGATCTGCTGGCCGAGGAAATGGCGGAACTGGCCAAGGTCTCCCCGCGTGAACAATCACGGGAAGTCCGAAACCGAATCAGTTGAGCCCGTTGCAGTGGCTCGGCACGACTGAGAAGACGAAAAAAAGAGGTGTTTCTTGCCCTGCCTGCAAGGTCAGTTCAAGATCAGCGGTCGCGCCAGGAGACCACGAACACGGTGCCAAATCCCAGGGTCAGCATCAGGTGAAAGATGAAAAAACTGTATTGCTGATGGAAGAAACTCATCACCATTCCCGCAAAAAAATACAGCGTCAATAAGCCTTCGATGATGACCGTATTGCTGATCGGATTTCTGGGGACCCGGTTGTCCCGGGTCTGCCGGATGCGACCGACGATATTGTATTTGGGCGTACGGACAAAAGACGACTTGATGCCTAGATACCCCTCGATCACCGCCATCGAATTGTGAAAACTCAGCCCCATGGACATGATCAGCAGCAGTGGAAAATAACCGATCAGGGCAAGGATGCGGCTAAATGAAAGCGGTCGAGGCAGGAGATTAATGTTAGCGTAAAAATAGACTGTGGCGACTCCAACCAGGCCCAGCAGCGACGCCCCAAGAAAACGGGTGTCTACCTGGAGGTTGTCGAGCACGGGCAACAGGGCCACGCTGGTGAGGGCGATCATCAGCACGGCGACAAAGATGGTACTGTTGGCCAGGTGGGCCATGGCGTGCAGCTTGGTCGTGAGCTTGAGGTCGCTTTTCAGGATGGTCGAGAAAAGACGACGGGCGTTTTCGGCGCCGCCTTTCATCCATCGGAACTGCTGCGATCTGATGCCGTTCATCTCCGCCGGTAACTCGGCCGGCGCCTCAACCGCTTCGAGATAGACAATTTCCCAGGACTTGAGCTGGGCCCGGAAACTGAGATCCAGATCCTCGGTCAGGGTATCGGCCTGCCAGCCGCCAGCGTCATCAATAGCGCGTTTGCGCCAGATCCCGGCCGTACCGTTAAACTGGAGGAAATGCTGTCCCGCCTTTCTCCCCATCTGTTCAATGGTGAAATGGACGTTGAGCTGCAGGGCCTGCAGTTTGGTGAACAGGGAAAAGTCTTCGTTGAGATGGGTCCATCGGGTCTGTACCACCCCAACCTTTTCATTCTGGAAATAGGGGATGGTATTTTGCAGAAACTGTTTATCGGGCAGGAAATCGGCATCAAAAATGGCGACGAACTCCCCTTTGGCCTGCAGCAGCCCGGCAGCCAGGGCCCCGGCCTTGTAGCCTGAGCGGTCGGTGCGGTGGATGACCCGGATATCAAAACCCTGATCGCGGTAGTGTGCGGCTTTCTGCTCGCAGAGTCCGGTGGTGTCATCGGTGGAATCGTCGAGGATCTGGATCTCGAACCGTTCGGGTGGGTACTCCATGGCCACGATGTTATCGATCAGACGTTCCGCGACGTACGGTTCATTGTACAGGGGCAACTGAATGGTGACTAAAGGCAGGGCATCCCTGTCCAGCGGCTGCGGCGGGGTTGTTTTTTTCCTGCCGAGATAGTGGAACAGCAGGTTGAGCTGGAGAAGATTATAGAGAAGGATAAATGCAAGAAAAAATACGTATAATCCGAACAGTACATACATCAAAAACACGACCTCTTGTAGAAAAACAGCAGGTAAAAGGGGGGCCAATTGATCCCGGACTTATCGGCAACCGAAATTGTTGTCCCAAGCCCATCCTCCGGGTGACCGGAGCTCTGCAGCCAACGCTAGCACCGGGTTGTTCCGGTCTAAATCGTTGTTGCCCACGGAGAATTTCCTTTTGTAAAACAGAGCCCTGCAAGCCAAGCCGCCAAGTTTACAAAAGAGCGGGGCGTCTGTCAATCGTTCCTCATGGAACAGGCGGGGGAGAACGGCTAATATCGGAAAGGGGAAAGGGGAAAGAGGGTGAGGGGACGAACTCATTTACTTCAAGTCCCATTCGGCCGTTAACTCTTTCTGGCACGCTACCCGGCTAAATTTTGGCGCAATCCGGGGAAAACGAGGTGGAGGCGAAAGCGTCGCCCGGCTTGGGAAGGGGTGAAGAACGGGGGGCAGTGTAAAAAGAGCACCCGGTTC
>JAFLKR010000210.1 GCA_019163135.1 Desulfobulbaceae bacterium
GCGCCGTTTCGGTCTGTTTGCGTCGGGTGATATCCTGGACGGTACCAATGGAGCGGAGGGGGTGGCCGGCAGGATCGTACTCGGTTCGGCCAATCTCATTAACCCACTTGATGCGGCCGTCATCCATCAGCAAGCGGTGCTCGACATCATAACCCGTTTTGCTTGCCACGGACGCCCGGTACGACCGGTCAACCAGGGCGCGGTCTTCAGGATGCACGAATTCCAGAAAATTCTCATACGAGGGAACAAACGATTGCCGGTCGATCTCCAGCAAAGAAAAAATTTCATCCGACCAGGTGAGGCTGTTGGTCGTCATATCGTGTTCCCACCGACCAATCCGGGCGATTTTCTGCGCCTCCACCAAATTTTCTTCACTCTTCTGCAAGGCCATCTCGGCCCGTTTGCGCAGGACGATATCCCAGGCCATGTCACCTAACATGGCCACTAATTCGACATCCCTCCGATCATACGCCTGCTGCTTGTTGCCCACCCCGAAAACAGCCACGATCTCTTCACCTCTGAAGATCGGCACCACCAGTTCGCGGACCACCGGGGCGTGACCGGGAGGCAACCCCTTGCGGTGCGGCAGTTCGGCATAGGCATTGTGAATGACCGGGCGTCGCTGCCGGATGCAGTCAACCCAGACACCGGCGGCATCGACGCTGTAATGAAGGCCTTTTCCTTCGGCGCTGCAGAAGGACTGCAGGGTACTGGTCGACCAGACCTGGAGGGCAAGGGTCTGCTGATCTTTTTCAAGGAAATGGAAAAACCCGATGCAACTGCCGGTCAAAGCCTCGGCCTCATCCAGGACTTTTTGCAGCAATGCTTCCTGGGACAGGGCTGAAGCCGCTTCACTCAAGCGCAGGCGGGCCAGCAGGAGGTTTTCCCTCTGCTTGCGTTCGGTGATGTCGGCGACATTGCCGACCACCTTGATGGTCTGTTCCCCTTCCCGTACCGATGCAGCCATGGTCCGAACCCACAACCGGCGGCCATCAACAGCGGTAAACGGCATTTGGAGATCATAGGGCTGGCCGTGCTCCATACAGCGGTTGAAAGCCTCCAGCACAACCGGTTGGTCTTCGGCATCATAGCATCCCAGGCTTTTCCGGATCAGTTCGGCCGTATCCAGGGGCGCCTCGCCTTGATCAAACCCGTGGATGCGGTAGGTTTCGTCGGTCCAGGACATCACCTGTTTTTTTACATCCCATTCCCACCCCCCGACATGGGATAGCCGCTGGGTGGCATTCAACAACGTCTGGCTGTGCCGGAGGGCCTCTTCCATCTGGACACGCCCGGTGATGTCCATCGCAAAAACCGCCAATTGCCTGAGGTCTCCACCCTTTTCCTGTACAGGATAGATATAATGTTCCGTGATCAGGCCATTGCGCTGATCCCGAAAACACAGCGGTTGGCGGGTTTCGACGACCTGCTGGACGTGTTGCCGTCTTGCCGCCGCCAAGGCAGGCGAGAGGTAGCTGTAGACATTGCTGCCGACCAGTGATTCCAGAGAGGTTTGCACCCGTTTACACAGGCTCTCGTTGG
The DNA here is from genome assembly GCA_019163135.1 of Desulfobulbaceae bacterium. Taxonomy (GTDB): domain Bacteria; phylum Desulfobacterota; class Desulfobulbia; order Desulfobulbales; family Desulfobulbaceae; genus Desulfobulbus. The sequence continues at coordinate 1,543 of JAFLKR010000210.1, forward strand.
CGGCCAGGATAGTACCATTGACCTCCATGAGAAAGATGGTTTCCGGCGAGGCGTTGAGAATGGCTTTGAGGGCGGTTTCACTCTGCCGCACCTGCTCTTCGGCTTCCCTTCGATGGGTTATATCGGCCCCAATGTGGCAGATGCCGACCGGTTGTCCATCCGCATCGTGAATAAGGGTGGTCCGGCAGTCGAGCGCCAGCGGTCTGCCCTGATGGTCGTAATCGACGATCTCTCCCCGCCAGTGGCCCTGCTTAAGAGTTTGCGCGACGATCTCTTTCCGGGTGGCTTCGTGGTCGGAGCCAGCACCGCAGATATTCCAGGAGGTGCCGATCAGTTCCTCTTTGGATCGTTGATGAATGCGCGCCGTCGCTTCGTTGACATAGGTGATGCCCCCCTCCAGGTCGGTGATCGTCACCAAGTCCTGAATCTGGTCGAGGACCATGGCTTGCAGGCGTAATTGCTGCGCCGCCCTTCTGCGCTCGGTAATGTCGCTCAACACCGCCAGGGTAGCGGGTTTCCCGTTCCACGAGGTCTGCGAACTATGCTGCTCCAACCACTTGAAACTGCCATCCAGGCACGCCACCCTGAAACTGTAACGTACCGGCACCTCCTCACCGCGCTGCCGCCTTTGCTGCCGATCAATCACCAGTTCGCGGTCGTCGGGATGCATGAGCTCAAGAAAAGGTCTGGCCATCAACTGTTCCGCGCTGAAACCGGTCAGCCGTTCGGCGGCGGGGTTGACCATGACCAGATGCAGATCCTGGGCAATAATGATGGCCTCCTGGGAATTTTCTAAGATAAGACGATAATTCTCATCCGACTCCCGCTGCAGTGCGACCGCTTGCCGCTGTTGGTTCATGCCGTTGTCCTCGCCGCACCCTGAACTGGTTCAGGATGCAAATAATGCGTGCCGTGGCATCGCGATGATTTCGTTCATGATGTGCCCGCTCGTTGTTGCTTGGTCGAGCCTCCTGCTCATGCCCTGTCTGCAAGTCTCTGCAATGGTATCAGTCACCTTGAACCTCCTCCCGGTTCAGTACCGCGCTGAGGTGTCTGGCTAGTTCCTTCTTGGTCAGGGGCTTCATGGCAAACCCTTTAATTCCACAGGCCTTGACCTGCTCTTCGGTGATGAGGCTGCTGTAACCGGTACAGAGAATGATCGGAAGGTCAGGGCGAATTTCCAGCATCCGTCGGGCGAGTTCCATGCCGGTCATGCCCGGCATGGTCTGATCGGTGATCACGACATCAAACCGGTCGGGCTGGTCCCGAAAAGCATCCAGGGCCTCCAGGCTGCTGGTCCGCGCGGTTACCTCATAACCAAGCCGTTCCAGCATCGTCAGGCCCAGATTGACTAAAATTTCCTCGTCATCAACCAGGAGGATGCGTTCCTGGCCGCGCGGAGCCGATTCGACAGCATTATTCACCGTTGCCGCCTCCTGTTCGATGGCCGGAAAAAAGACATGGACAGACCTCCTGACCTCGGGAGATATTGCTACGACACCAATTCGTAAAACAGCCG
>JAFLKR010000173.1 GCA_019163135.1 Desulfobulbaceae bacterium
CCGGTGTTCTTCAAGTACGTCAACAAAGAAAAAACTCCGGTCAAGGTAGGCAAGTAGAGATTCCCTTTTATGCTCAATAATATGGGAATACCGCCAGAACCTTGCAGGAAAATCCTTGATGAACAAATCCTTCGTTCTCTGAACGGAGGATTTTTTTTGCACACAACCGCGAACGTGGTGAAGGATATCGCACCGCAGAGTTTGATATCGCTGCAGCGCTAACGGTATGTTCCGTCGCAAAAAAGATAGAAACATAGACAGTTCAATTATCGGAACAACAAAAATCCTGGGTCACAGAATGAATAGTCGGACAGAGGGCGTGATCTATTGGTAACGAGGATTCTGTCGATGAGTTTTTTTAAGCTGTAACAGATGAGGTACTCTTAAAAAAATATCGGGGGTGCCATACGAAACTTCCGGGGCTATGGCTTTGTGGAGAAAAAGGCAGAAGGATGAGTGTACTGGTTCAATCCAAGATTTCACGAACCTTCTGGGATATCTCCAGCAGCGTGAAGGGTTTCTGGATAAAACCATGACACCCCTGATTGAGGATTTCAACGGCCTGATCGGAGAGACTGTAGCCGGTCGACAACAGCACTTTAATGGTGGTGTCCACCTCTTTGAGTCGATGAAAAAGCTCGGCGCCTCCCATGCCGGGCATGACCATATCGAGAATCGCCAGGCTTATCCGGCTGCGGTGCTCATGGAACAACTTGAGCGCCTCGACCCCGGAAGGTGCTCGTAAAATCGTATATCCCAGTCGTTGAAGCATTTCGCCTGTCAATTCCAGCACCATCTCTTCATCATCGACGAGGAGGATGGTCTCCGAGCCCTGCAGGAACGCAACGGGCAGCGTTCTTTCCTGAAGAACCGTTTTATCCGAGGCGGGTAGAAAGAGGGAGAACTCCGCCCCGCCCCGCGGGCTGTTGCCGGCCTTGATGAACCCTCCATGATTATTGATGATGCCATAGGCCGAAGCCAGCCCCAGGCCGGTGCCCCGGTCGGTGCCCTTGGTCGTGAAAAAAGGATCAAAAATTTTATCGAGGATTTGCGGATCGATGCCGCACCCGCTGTCGATGACCGTGATTTTAACATACCGACTGGGCAGCTCTGCAGAAAGACCCGGACAGTGCTGCTGGTCAAACCGCACATTTTCCGTCTCCAGAAAAAGATCGCCGCCACCGGGCATGGCATGGGCCGCATTGACAAAAAGGTTCAACAGCACCTGTTCAATCTGACCGGCATCCGCCTCCACCGGCCATACCCGCGACTGCAGACTGCGATGGATCAGAATCTCCCTTCGGGTCTGGCCGAACATGTTCGCGCAACTGGTCAGCAATGCATTGAGATCAAGGGGCTTGACTTCGCGCTGGTCCCCCCGGGCGAGGGCGAGCAACTGCCGGGTTAAATTTTGGCCCTGCTTGACAAATTTTTCAATATTTTTCAGTTTCTCGATATTTTTTTTGCTGAGCTGGGCATCAAGTTCCATCAAGGAGGCGCTGCCCTGAATCCCCATGAGCACATTGTTGAAATCGTGGGCCAGACCACCTGCCATGGCCCCCAAGGCTTCGAATTTCTGGGCACGATAGAATTGCATTTCCATCGCTTTGGCCTCGGTGACATCACGGAAACTGCAAATAATGCCGGTTGGTTCGCCCCGATGATCCGCATATTGGGCAGCGCTGATGGAAACATCAAGGAGCCTTCCATCCTTCGTCGGTCGTTTGGTAAGAAAATTTCGGATGGCCTGACCAGTTTCGAGCAGACCGCGAAATTCTACTGAGGAAGTCTCGGAATTGCCATCGGCATAACAGAGCAACGGCTTTCCTTTTAGCTCTTCGACCTGCCAGCCAAAAGTATTGTAAAAACATGGATTTAGATACTGGACACATCCTTGGAGATCATAGATGGCAATGGCATCGGCGGCGGAGTTAAGAAGGGAACGATACAGTTCCTGCCCCTTGCTGGATTCCTCGTAGAGTTGTCGGTAGAGGTCCTGACTTTTCTCCAAATCCCTGGTCCGCTCGAGCACCGTCTGCTCAAACCCATTCCGGTGGGCTATCAGTTCCTGCTCTTGCATCTTATGCTGGGTAATATCAATAATGACCACCATCACCCCGGTGATGGGGCCATCCTTGTCCGTCCTGATAGGGGTGGCGATGTGATCGATATAGATAATTTCCCCGGAGATACGGGTGCGCTTGCGCTCCGACCGACCACTGGCGTGACCTTCGAATACCTTCTTCGCCGGGCAGTCGTCACAAATGGTATCGAGTTTGGCCGCAGCCTGATAACAAAACTTTCCCAGAGACGATGCCCCATAGATTTCTTTGGCCTTGCGGTTGAATCCGACCACTTTATAGTCGCGATCAAGTTCCCACATGGCAATATCCATGACGTCGATCAAATCGGTCAAGGTAGCACTCAAACGACTGCAGCTACCGATACCCTCGCTTATCGACAAGGAATTAAGCAGGCGTTGCGAATTAGTGTTTGGCTTTGCCAAGGTGGTTAACTTCCCCATAGATGAAGCCCCATTGTTACATCTGGGTTGTTTCTCGTCACCAGTCGAAGACTGCGACCGAATAATACAAAATAATAGACGGTGCTGGTGAGATATGGAAGCTTTTTCGACGTGACAACGACTTATCTACCTAAGGTGCTGAAAGAAGCCGGGGAGGCAAGTGATTATCCACAAGCCTCCCCGCACCAACTCAAACGCCTAGTTTATACGTCCTCTTTTTTCCGGCAATGCTCCCGCGTTTCAGATTTTGAAAGTATTGACGATGTCTCGTAATTCATTGGCAAGGCCCTGAAGCTTATCGGCACTCGACTTGACCTGATTGCTGCTGTTCGAAATCTCATTGGAAGCGACATTCACCCCGGCGATATCCTGGGTAATGCCACCGGCCACTGCGGAACTCTGACTGACGTTTTCATTGACTTCACCCAACCCCAGCGAGGCCTGGGCGATATTGCTGGCAATTTCCTCGGTGGCTGCGGACTGTT
>JAFLKR010000108.1 GCA_019163135.1 Desulfobulbaceae bacterium
TGCGAACTGGCCGAACTCGGCCGGGAAATGGGCTGCCAGATGATGGTGGAAGGACCCGGCCATGTGCCGCTCGATGAAATTGAAGGCAACATCATGCTGGAAAAACGGATGAGCGGTAATGCCCCCTATTACGTTTTGGGACCGCTGCCACTCGATACCGGCGCGGGCTACGATCATATCGCCGCAGCCATTGGTGCCGCCAGTTCAGCACGTTACGGGGCGGATCTGATCTGCTACATCACCCCGGCCGAACACCTGGCCCTGCCGACTGAAAACGATGTCCGCGAGGGCGTGCGGGCCACCCGACTGGCGGTGCGCATCGGCGATCTGGCGAAATATCCGGAACGGCGCGATCGGGAAAAGATGGCGGCCAAGGCCAGGCGCGACATGAATTGGGAGGAGTTGGAAAAGCATCTGCTGTTTCCTCAGAAGGCTCGCGAGGTGCGTCTGGAACGCACCCCCGAGGCCAACGACACCTGCACCATGTGCGGCGACTTCTGCGCCATGAAAAAAGGAATGGAGGTTTTTCAAAAGGATATCGCCGGCGACAAGCTCTCCGTCCCCAAGTGATTCCTCTCCCTTCGCCGAAGTCACCATTACCGCATCATGCGCTCCTGCAGTCTGACTTCAGAGGTCGGCTGCAGGAGTTTTCTCATAAGGAATTTCCCATGCACCTGTTACAAACAACTATTAACAAAATTTGTCCGCCGGATGCGAACGTTTATCAGGCCGCCCTGGCGCGCCTTGCCGATCAGGCCCGACCTCACGGGAGCCTTGGCGTTTTAGAAGTGTTGTCCGCCCGCCTTGCGGCGATCTCAGGCTGCCTCGATGTGCCATTACCCAAAAAAGTGATAGTGACCTGCGCCGGCGATCACGGCGTCGTTGAGGAAGGCGTTAGCCTGTTTCCCCAGGAGGTCACCGCCCAAATGGTCTGTAATTTTGTTGGCGGCGGGGCGTCGGTGAGCATCCTTGCAGCCCATGCGGGGGCGACGGTCCGAGTGGCTGATCTTGGGGTGAATGTTGATTTCGACGCGGATCTGCCGATATTTCACAAGAAGATCGGCAAGGGCACCGCCAACTTTGCCCGCCAGCCGGCCATGAGCCGGGCTGAGGCGATTCGCTCGGTGGAGGCGGGCATCGAAATCGTCAATCAACTGGTGGCCGAGGGGCCCATCGACCTGCTCGGCACCGGCGACATGGGGATCGGCAACACTACCGCCTCTTCAGCGGTCATTGCTGCTTTTTCGGGCCGAGAGGTGCGGGAACTTACCGGCAGGGGCACCGGCATTGACGACGCCATGCTGGCGCATAAGGTCGCGGTGATAGAACGGGCGCTGGCCCTCCATCGGCCCGACCCCGATGATCCCCTCGATATCCTCGCCAAGGTGGGCGGCTTTGAAATCGGGGGATTGGCCGGTCTGGTGATCGGGGCAGCGGCTCACGGGATTCCGGTGGTCTGTGACGGCCTGATCTCCACCGCCGGCGCCCTGATTGGCTGTGAACTGGCGCCGATGGCGAAAGCGTATCTCTTTGCCAGCCACAACTCGGTCGAGAGCGGACACCAGTATATGCTTGATCGTCTGGGGATTGTGCCTCTGCTCGATTTGCAGTTTCGACTCGGTGAAGGCACGGGGGCCGCCATGGCCATGCATCTGTTGGATGCCGCCACTCGGGTACTGGCCGAGATTAAGACCTTTGCCGAAGTGGGCATCGACAATGCGCATGAGCAAGCATGTTGACCTCGCCGCCTGAGGAGGAGGGCTTTCTTGCCTTTTCCGATCTGCTGACCGGTTATCGCCTCTCCTCGGCGCTGCTGATGGCCCATGGGGCCGGGGTTTTTGAGGCGGTTGGCCGTGAGGGGTGCGAGGGGGCGGTCCTCTGTGGCCGGGTTGGGTGGGAACCGGTCTACGGCGAGCGGTTCCTCCGGTGTCTGTGCAGTTTGGGATTGCTCCGGCTTGAGGGCAGCCGGTACGTGCTGTCCGGGTTTGCAGGCCGATATCTTTTTTCGGCTTCAGAGCACTATCAGGGGCGGACGCTTGTTTTTGAGCAGCAGCTGCACCAATCCTGGCAGCAACTGTCCACGACGCTGGAGGCAGGGCAACGGGTCTTTGCCACCGGCGATAAAAGTCCCGAGGAACTCCAGCAGGCGCTGGGCACCTACCTCGCAGCCATGGATGAAACGGCCCGTATCCGGGCAGGGGAAATCTGGGATGCGCTCCCTTTGACTGCGGCCACCGGCACATTGCTTGATATGGGCGCTGGTTCCGGGGCCTTCCTTGCCGAATTTTTAGGACGATACCCCGGCTGGCAGGGGATTTTTTGCGATCTGCCCGAGGTGGTGACCAGCCCCCCTTTGCATCAACGGTTGGCAGGGGTGGCCACCCGCCTTAACTGGTGTGCTTGCAATCTGCTGGCGGAGGATGCCTCGGATTTTGATGCTATTGATGACCGGTCCTGCGATCTAGTTCTCCTTTCTAACGTCATCCATTGTCAGGGGGCCGTGGAAACCACCATGCTGCTGCGCCGGGCTGCCGCCAAGACTGCGGAGCAGGGGATGCTCGTTATTCATGATTTTTTCAGCGATACCGATTGGCGTGGAGCTCTCTACGATATTCATATGATGCTCAATACCTACAATGGCAGGACTTGCCCGCAGGGGGAGATCATCGGCATGGCAGCTTCCTGCGGCTTCAATCAATACCTTTCCCAACAGCTCCCTTCGGGTTCCACCGCCCTGATCCTTGCGCGTCACCCGAAAATCCTGCAC
>JAFLKR010000194.1 GCA_019163135.1 Desulfobulbaceae bacterium
AATCCCGGCATCAAGTAAATAGATGGATTTCGTCCGGCGCGCATAAAAAAAGCGGTCACAGAAAAATCTGTGACCGCTTGAGTGTGCTGGAGGCGACGAGCGGATTTGAACCGCTGAATAATGGTTTTGCAGACCATTGCCTTACCACTTGGCTACGTCGCCTGAAGATGTGCGGCAACATATACCATAGATTTTATTTTTGACAAGGAGAAATCCAACCCATGGGAACCACGCTCGCGGCTCTGATCCAAGACAACGAGGACGGGTTGCAGGAGTTGCAGGAACGGATTTATTACCATTTTCGCGACCTGCAGCTGCTGCAACTCTCTCTCGTCCACAGTTCTTTTGCTTTTGAACGGCTCGAAGACGGCCGTCACAATGAAACCCAGGAGTTCCTCGGCGATGCAGTCCTCGATCTCACCGTCGGTTTCATCCTCTTTACCCGCTTTCCCGAGATGCGGGAGGGTAAATTGACCCGCATCCGTTCGGCCCTGGTCAACGAATACGGCCTCGCCGACCGGGCCCGGGAAATCGACCTGGGCAAGTACATCCTGCTGGGCAAGGGCGAAGGCGCATCCCATGGCCGGGACAAATCCTCCATCCTCAGTTGCGCTTACGAGGCCTTGATCGGCGCCATTTTTCTCGACGGCGGCTACGATCAGGCCCTGGCATTTGTGCGCCGCTTTTTCGAGCCCCATATCGACCGGCACCAGGCCCAGTTGGTCAGCGCCGATGCCAAGAGTGCGCTGCAGGAACTGTTACAGGAGCGATTCAACGAAGGCCCGGAATATGCTTTGACCGATGAAGAAGGCCCGGCCCACGCCCGCCTTTTTTCGGTGGCGGTTTACTTCCAAGGCGAAGAACTGGGCCGTGGTCAGGCCTCCAGCAAAAAAGAGGCGGAACAACAGGCCGCCCGGGTGGCCTTGGCGCATCTGCGGCGGCCCAAAAGTTGAAAATTTTTCGGAGTTCATCGCTTCCTGGGCGTTGGCCTTTTAGTCATCCCGAATGCAGGTGCGAGGTTTGAAATTTTTCTCTGCGGTCGAAATGACAAAAATGGGGGTGTGGTGACGGTGCAACGGGCATCAGGAAGAGGTCCCCGCCGGCCACTGGTTATCCCGATTTTCATCCCCCACGAGGGCTGTCCCCACGATTGTATTTTTTGTAATCAGCACAGCATCAGCGGCCATCTGGCCCCGCCGGTAACTGCGCGGGAGGTGGGGGAGATTATCCGGACCTGGCTGGAGCGCAGCCATCCGGACCGCATGGGGCAGGTGCAGGTGGCCTTTTACGGAGGTAGTTTTTCCGGACTGCCGATCGCGCGACAGGAGGAACTGCTGGGGGCCGTGCAGCCATTTTTAGAGGAGGGGCGGGTGCAGGACATCCGGCTCTCTACCCGGCCGGATTATATCGACCCCGAGCGGCTCGATTTGCTGGTCCGCCATCGGGTCGGAATTATCGAGTTGGGAGCCCAGTCTTGCGACGATCGGGTGCTTCGGCAGGCCGGTCGGGGGCATGATGCTGCGGCCATCACCCTCGCTGTCGGTTTGATTAAAGAACGCGATCTCCGGCTGGGGATTCAACTGATGCTCGGTCTGCCCGGCGATGGTTGCCGCTCGCTCAGGTTGACGCTGGAAACCATCATAGGACTTCGACCCGATTTCGTTCGTTTATATCCGGTGCTGGTCCTGCGGGACAGTGGGCTGGAAACCCTATACCACCGGGGGGCATATCGGCCGCTGTCGCTCGGTCGGGCGGTTGTTCAGGCCGCCGTTCTAAAAAAACGGTTTGACGATGAGGGGATTCAGGTGGTACGGATGGGCCTGCAACCAACCCGTGCCTTGGAGCAAGCCCTGGTTGCCGGCCCCTATCACCCGGCCTTCGGCGAGCTGGTCGATGCGCGCCTGATGCTCCAACGGACGCGGCGAGCCCTGGCCAGCGTGCCGGCGACAGAACGCGTCACCCTGGTGATCGCGGCGCGCGATGTCTCGATCTTTCGCGGCCAGCGCCGCACCAACATGCTGAGGCTGCAGGCGCTGGGATTACTCGAGCGATTTAATCTGCACATCGATCCCGATCAACCCCGGTACACCCTCAAAGTATTGCAGGAGAACTCCTTTGGAGGCGATTGGGCGGGAGATGGCGAGCCCGTTTCTGAACAATCGCTTTAACCCTTTCCTTTGACCTACTTTTGCCTGACTTCTTACAGGCTCCAGACTACCGCCACCCCCAGAGGACCATGCTCAGTATCAACGATCTCAGCCTGCAATACGGCAGCAAACATATATTCCGTAATGTTTCGGCACAAATTCATTCGGGCGACCGGGTCGGTCTCGCCGGGGTCAATGGCTCGGGCAAGTCCACCCTGCTTAAGATCATGTGCGGCCAACACGAGGTCGACCCTGGTGTCGTCAGTCGCGCCTCCTGGTTTTCCGTGGCCTATTTGCCGCAGGAGGTCAGCATCGAGCTGGGAAATCGCACCCTCTTCACCGAGGCCGAGTCGGCCTTTGACGATGTCCTGGCCCAGCAGGAACAGCTGGAGCAGGTGGGCGAACAGTTGGCCGTCCTGGACCCGTCCAGCCCTGAGATTGAGGGGCTGTTGGTCAGGCAGGGAGATTTGCAGCAGGCTTTGGACGGGTGCGACGTTTTCCGCATCCGCCCGCAGATCGAACGGGTCCTGTTTGGCCTGGGCTTTTCCGCCGCCGATCTGGATCGCGAGGTTTTAAGTTTTTCCGGCGGCTGGATCATGCGGCTGATGCTTGCTAAGT
>JAFLKR010000113.1 GCA_019163135.1 Desulfobulbaceae bacterium
GAGTCTATGACCATCACCAAGCGACAGATGATCACTTTCCGTCCGAGCAAACAGTTGCGCGAGAGGTTGAACGAACCAGAATAGCGAAGAGGAACACGCTGATCTTGCTGCCCAAAGGGCCTATGACAACGCCCTTTTAGAGAAGCCGCCATCTGGTTTGCCACGCGAGAGCGACCTGAATCCAAGTAACGAGGATGAATACAGCATGAAAAATCAAGCACATCAAAAAATTCCATTTAAAAGTGGAATCACAATTTTATTATCATGTGTTTATTTTTTCATATTTACCGGAATTCTCTGCGCGGGACCGCTTGAGGATTGCGATGAATATACCAAAATGGGAATTCCTGGGCATGATGGCGACCTTCTTTGCCGGACAGGTTTTCTTTTATCTCATAGCCAGGAAAATAAAACTCCGTTCTGGGTCATCGAACATCTTACCGCTGAAAAAGCAAAATCAAATGAAGTGCAAAGATACAATAACTTTAAAGCAGATCCCTATCTTAAAAAAGGCACGCGAGCAGAACTGTCGGACTACAAAAATAGCGATTACGACAGGGGGCATATGGCACCGTCCGCTAATATGAAATGGAACAGTGATGCCATGATTCAATGTTTTTACTTGAGCAACATGGTTCCGCAGGTGGGAAAAGGTATGAATCAAGGAATATGGGCTCAGCTAGAAGGTAAGGTGAGAAACTGGGCAATTAGAAGGGGAGACCTCTTTATTTTTACCGGACCAATATATTTAGGCAAAGAGAAGAAAACTATCGGGTCGAACCAAGTGGCAGTGCCAACTCATCTTTACAAAATCGTATTTGACCCAAATGCCGATGAGGCAATTGCTTTCATCATGCCGAACATATCGCTCGACATAAAAGATATGCCGAATTTCATTGTGACCATTAGGGATGTAGAGGCGATGACCTCTCTCGATTTTTTATCATCTCTAGATAAGCAAAGGCAAGATGGCAGCAGTTCCCGTTATGTTCTGAACCCCAGTAAATTCGAGGTCCCTACAACGACGTTTCGCAAACTTTTCGGGGCCGTCGTCAGCGGCTACGCAATATAACAAGCTAATTTAACAACAATATTTTTTTGACGGAGAGGTAGTTTTTTCTTGACAACCCGGGAAGGGTCGAATCGATTTTTTCTTTGTAATATCAATTATTTACAAGGAGAGAAACCATGTCGACCCTCAAAAACATCCTCAACCGTGACCGTCAAGCAACCCGAACATTTCACAAACTCAAAATGCGTGCATATCTGAATGGAGATGCCCTGTTTGGCATCATCCGCAAGAATCTGGACCAGGTGAACGATCATCGGGCCGCCAACGCTTCAATCCCCATGGGCGATGTCCTGATGAGCGCCTTTGCCATGTTTTCGCTCAAGGATCCGTCCTTGCTGGCTTTCGATGCACGGCGTCATGAGGAGCCCGAAAGCCTGCACGGTGTCTTTGGCGTGGGGGTGATCCCCAGCGACACCCAGATGCGCACTACTCTGGACGAGGTGTTGCCCACCTCTATACGGCAACCGTTCCGTAGCGTCTTTCACCAGCTACAACGGGGCAAAGTACTGCCCAAAATGACCTGCCTGGGCGGCCATCTGCTGTTGGCTGTGGATGGAACCGGCATCCATTCCTCTGAGAATATCGGGGCTGACTATTGCCTGACCAAAGAGAGGCGCAACGGCAAGATCGAGTATCATCTGCAGATGCTGGCTGGGGCTTTTGTTTCTCCGAACCGTAAGGAAGTGATCCCGGTGTGTCCGGAACTTATCCGACGGCAGGACGGCACCACCAAGAACGACTGCGAACGCAACGCCGCTAAACGCTTTTATGCCGATTTGCGCCGTGAACACCCGCATTTGAAGATCATCGCCACCGAGGATGGCCTGAGCGCCAACGCACCGCACATCAAGGATTTGATGGCCGGTGACATCCGCTATATCCTCTCGGCCAAGCCTGGGGATCATGCCTTCCTGTTCAATCTGGTCGAAGAGGCTGCCCAGCGTGACGAGATGACGGAACTGGTGCTGCCCGATCCCAAAGACGAAAAAAAGCTGCACTGCTTTCGGTTTATTAATTCCGTACCTCTCAACCAGACCAGCCAGGATGAATTGCGGGTCAACTTCCTCGAGCACTGGGAGGTTGTGACCAAAGGCGAGGAGGTGGTCATCCTTAACCGCTTCAGTTGGGTGACCGACTTTGAGATCACCGGGGACAATGTTATGGAGCTCATGCGGTGCGGTCGCGCCCGATGGCGAATCGAGAACGAGACCTTCAACACGCTCAAAAATCAGGGCTATAACCTCGGCCATAATTACGGCTTGGGCAAGAAGCACCTGAGCGCGGTTTTCATGCATCTGATGATGCTCGCTTTTCTCGTTGACCAGGTCCAGCAACTCTGCTGCCCGGTGTTCCAGGCAGCCTGGGAGAAAATGGGCAGCAAGAGGGCTTTGTGGGAGCGGATCCGGACCTATTTTCACAGCTTCATCGCCCAATCCATGGAGGCGATTCTCCGGGTCATCATCCATGGGTTTGAAAAGCAGCTCTGTCCTACGTATGATTAGCGGCTAACGAGCAGTAAATTGCCAAAGATCAGGTGCCTGCCGGGAGTCTTTACGGCAGACCGGACGGATAACTCTGCCCACTCAACAGGATTTTTTCCGGTTTCTCAGGCTAAAAATAAGAATTCCGGTTGAAGCTGCTCAATTGTGAGCAAATTTAGGCCTGGCTGGGTCGGATTGA
>JAFLKR010000046.1 GCA_019163135.1 Desulfobulbaceae bacterium
GTGAAACCTTCGTTTTTCTTTACCTGCATATTATTCTCGTTTCTCATTGCCAGGGTGGTGCGGCTGCGGCTCCCATCCATCTCCGCAACCGAATGGAACCGCTGACCACCGTGCCCACGGCATAAGCTGACGTGTTGCCCTGGTGATCAAGATAGACATAACCGTCGGTACCTGTGCCTCTGGGAGTAAAGATCACCACGCTGCCGGCATAGCTTACATCACCATTGGGCCAGACGGTGCCTGCCACATCTTGCGTCGCTGCCCCCCGGCCAAACCCTACGCCGCTGCTGTATGTTGACAAATCTACAGTCGTTACGAGCACATTTGTCCCACCAAAATCACTACGAAGTTCATATTTGTTGTTTCCGGCATCAAAGACAATAGCCCAATCCCTGTTTTCCTTGATGGCCTGCATGCGGGCTTGCTGCATTTGCGAAAACAGATCGCGAGCCGCGCTTTTAAGTCGAATATCCGGGAGCCAGGCCAGAATCATCGGGGTAGCAACCCCTGCCAATATACCGATAATCGCCACCACAATAATCAGTTCCACAAGAGTAAACCCAGCAGCACGCCTCAAACCGTTTCCAGGTGTGTCACGCCAAAGAGACTTGAGAAATTTTGAAATTATCGTCAACTTTTTCACCAGTTGTCTTTGTATCGAATCACGTCAGAGAGAGAAATAATCAACGAACCGTTAGTAATGATATGCAAAAAAAATTCCCGAAAATTCAGAATACTTACAAATCATACAATTTACTGATTTCTTACAATTATTATAAATATCCAGCCACTCTTGCTCTGCGCCACGCCCCTTCCGCCGCTCTTGAAATATAAATATTTTTCACAATCTAGCGACAAACTAGTAACTATTTTAATAGCTCCCATCCTCAATCCCATATTCTTTCAATTTACTCAGCAAGGAGGGGTAACTGATCTCCAAGATAGCGGCGGCCTTGCTTTTGTTCCCTTTAACATCGGCCAGCACCCTCGATATAATTCGCTTTTCCAAAATCACCTTGGCCTTTTTCAAAGACTGGGTTCCTAAAAAATCATCCAGCCGTCTGTTTTCAAACACACCACTCAAATTTTTCGGTAGATTTTCCGGGGCAATCATGTGGTGCTCAGCCAGAATCACCGATCGCTCGAGGACATTCTCCAACTCCCTCACGTTTCCAGGCCACTGGTAATTGAGAAAAAGATCCATAGCAGCCGGGGCCACCCCCTGCACCTCGATGCCCAGCCGGATGATGAATTTATCGAGGAAAAATCGGCAGAGCAGTGGAATATCTTCAGGATGCTGCCGCAACGGCGGAATGGCAATATTGATGACGTTGAGCCGGTAAAACAAGTCCTCGCGAAACGCCTTCTGCTTGACCAGTTCGACCAGATCTCGATTGGTCGCGGCCAGCACCCGGACATTAATTGCCTGGCTTTTAACCGCGCCGACCCGACGCACCTCCTGTTCCTGCAGCACCCGCAGCAGCTTTACCTGAAGCTCAAGCGGTAATTCCCCGATTTCATCAAGAAACAGGGTGCCTTGATCGGCCTCTTCGAATAAGCCCTTCTTGTCTTTATCCGCCCCGGTAAAGGCGCCTTTGACGTACCCGAAGAACTCGCTTTCCAGCAGATTCTCCGGAATACCGCCGCAGTTGACCGCCACAAACGGTGCCCCCTTCCCTTTTCCCGCCTGATGAATGCCTCGGGCCACCAACTCCTTGCCAGTGCCGCTCTCGCCCGTGATCAGGATGGTGGTGTTATATTTGGCCACTTTTTCGGCCAGCTGAAAAACTTCCTGCATGGCCTTGCTCTTGCCGACCATGCCGCCAAAGGAACGCTGGCCGTCGATGGCATCCAACTGCTCTTTGAGCTGCACATTTTCCCGGCGCAAGCGCTCCCGCTCCTCCGCCTTGCGCAACACCAGCAAAATTTCCTCAACCTTGAACGGCTTGGAGATGTAATCGTAAGCCCCCTGCTTAACGGTCTCGATTGCCTGGTCTACGGTACCGTAGGCCGACATCATGATCACGGTGACCGGACCGCGGCGTTCCTGGATTTTGCCGAGAAAAGTCATGCCGTCCATGACCGGCATTTTCAGATCGCAGAGAATGAAATCAAAATCGTGCTGGGCAATGCGGGCCAAACCTTCGGCTCCGTCAGCGGCCACCTCAACCTTATAGCCGCTCTTGCTCAGCAGGGTGCTCAGCATGTGCCGCATATTGGCTTCATCGTCGATAATAAGGATGGTCTTCAGCATGGCGATGCTCCGCAGGGCGCGGCGTTCTCGGCCAGGGGCAGCAAAAGCTGCACGGTCGTGCCTTTCCCGGCTACACTTTGCAAACGGATCGTGCCCCCCATGGACTCGATCAGGGCGAGTGAGACCGACAGGCCAAGCCCGGTCCCGGCGCCGGGCTCTTTGGTGGTAAAGAAAGGATCAAAGACCGTATCGAGTAATCCCTGCGGGATGCCCTCGCCGTTATCCTTTATTGAAAGCTGTAACATTGTTGATTGTTTCTCCGGTTGAGAAAGCGCAACAAGAGCGGTTTTAAGGACAATGGCCCCCGCGCCCTTGGCCTTGCATGCCTTGATGGCATCGGCGGCATTGATCAGACAATTGAGAA
>JAFLKR010000179.1 GCA_019163135.1 Desulfobulbaceae bacterium
TCGGTGGGATTGGGACATAATGTCCGACAGGTTGGCCGGAAAAAAACGAGCACGATATGCGAGCGGAATTTTCCGTGCGCTGGCAAGCACTGCTACCTATTCAGTTCCCCTGGATATCCTCTTGTGGTAGGACTGTATTGAAAAATAAACGAATCACTTATCCCTGACTTACACTTCGCTATGAATACTTTTCTTCTTCCACAACTGACCCTGGCTCTGCCTGCCGAGGCGGTGCTCGGTTTTGCTTCCCTGCTCCAGCACGGCATGCTTGTCGGTGTTGACCGACCGGTTGCCGTCCTGCCGCTTTTACTGACACTGCCTGGTTTTACCGCAGAGTATATCGAGAAGACCGTGCAGACCATCTTTATCAACGGAGTTGCGGCCGACAGTTTTGACCAGCTTTTACCCGCCGGTTCCACTCTGGCTCTTTCCGCAGCCATGCCCGGGCTTGCCGGGGCGATATTCCGACGCCAGGGGCTGCATGGCACCCTGCGCAGTCAGCCTGAAGCCAAGGTGGCAATCCCTCAATCCGCCTCCGGCTTTATCACCCTGAAACTGTTCAATAGTATCGCCACCGACCGAATCCGAGACCTCCTGCCCCACGGCATCTGCTGCACTGGCAAAAGGTTTCACGACTTCGCCGCTCAGCGGGAGTACCTTTTTCAACCACCGGTGGCGGTGTCGTTTGCCGATCAGCCCCTGGAGTTTGCCGAGTTGTTGCAGACGGTGGCCAAGTGTCCGCTTTTGCTGGTTACGGCGAATCTGTTCGGAAACCAGATAGATCCAGGGCGAAGTCTTCCCTGTTTTCAAGGTTGAGTGGAGGTTGAAAAAAGATTCGGTCAGGTGACAGGTTCTGTTCAGGGTGGCAATTGATGAATAAATGCGTGTTCATGTAATGCGTATCCTGTATCTGTCGCGCCCCCCCAAAAAAAAAGGCAGAGCCGTTAAGCCCTGCCTTGCGATTCCAATTGCCGTAGGGCGTCAGAGTCTATCAGGCATATAAGTTAATTCCTGATTTGGATTCCATACTCTCGGTTTTCTGCATTGACTCCTGGTTCTTTTGGGTAGCACTCTCTTTGCCCTCCTCGGAGGGACCTTGCACGACGGTTGCTTGCTGTTGAATGACCTGACCTCCACTTTTTTGTGGCAGTGCCTGGGACATCTGGCCATAAGCAGTGCTGCCCAATCCGTTGATACTCATGATGACCTCCTTGTTGCTTAATGGAAAATCCTTTTCCCGATGGGTTTCGATTGCTGATGTCAGGCTGTGGTATCGATCACCGTACCGGTTCCGGTGAGAGCGGAACCATAAACAGGTTGTGCAATCGTCTGCATTGGTTGTGCCTGTCTGATGGCCTCAACGGTCTTGCGAATGAGATCATAAGCCAGCTTGGGTTGCTCGTTTGCGGATTTAAGTATCGAAAGGCCACTATATGCTGCCTGATTTGACGTGCTTGCAACTTGCATTGATAACCTCAGCTCGAATTTGATAATACTTATTAAAAGATAAGGGAAGCTGAAC
Source organism: Desulfobulbaceae bacterium (assembly GCA_019163135.1). Taxonomy (GTDB): domain Bacteria; phylum Desulfobacterota; class Desulfobulbia; order Desulfobulbales; family Desulfobulbaceae; genus Desulfobulbus. The sequence continues at coordinate 1,523 of JAFLKR010000179.1, forward strand.
CAGAAATCAAGAAAATATAAATTGCACCCTATTATTGGAATGAGGGGCGTAGTGTACTTCCCTCCTACACCTTGCACCCGTTTCCCCCTCCCTCCTCCTCCCAATCAGGTTAAGACCTCCAGGAGGTAGCGCCAATCGGTCACCGAGAAACGGGTTCTCTTCTTCAATATTCGGCTTTTCCCGAGGTCTCTTGAAAGTCTCACTCGCACGCACCCCGCAGGGTGACAGCGTTCACTGTAAATTGCAGACTCATGGTTTCGCCAACGGCGGGGCGTAAGTCCTGATAGCGGGTGCGTTCCATGAGGACCACCAGCACCACCCCGATATTAACCACCACCCTGATTTTCTCCCCCTCGGCCATAACGAGCATAATCATCCCGGTGACCTCCTGCGGGGCTTTTCCCTGACCGTCATTTCGACGCAGCGTTATTTTCTCGGGATCGATGTAAACCCGACCACTCTCGGTCGGCTGGTAATCCAGCGGCGGGGTTAAAGGGATGGCGACCCGGCCATGCAGGGTACAGCGGATCAAACCGTTTTTCTCCGGGATCAGGGTGCAGGCATAGCTGTTCTCGTAGGTCGTGGCCGCCAGGCGTCCGTGCTCAAGGACCAGGGTTTCCTGTGCCAGGGCAGCAGCCTGCAGGCGGTCGTGGGTGGTGAAGATAATGGTGGTGCCCCGGGTTGCATTGATCTGTTGGAGCAGGACACCGATCACCGCTTGATTTTCGGCATCAACGCTGGCCGTCGGTTCATCGCAGAGCAGCACGCGAGGCGAGAGGGCCAGGGCTCGGGCCAGGGCCAGTCGCTGGGTTTCGCCGCCGGAGAGTTCATGGGCGCGCGCAAATTTGAACTGGCGGAGTCCGACCGTATCCAGCACCTCGTCAACCACCCGCTGTCGTTCAGCTGCCCCCATCTTTCTGATTTTCAATCCGAACTCGATATTGCTGCAGGCCGTGGTCGAAAACATGATCGGATGCTGATCCACCAGCACCACCTGGCG
>JAFLKR010000055.1 GCA_019163135.1 Desulfobulbaceae bacterium
ATCCCCTGGCAGACCTTCTTTACCGATCCTCAGCTGCAGGGCTTGATCAAGCTCGCTCTGGAACAGAACCGCAACTTGCGGATAGCGGCCCTCAACATCGTGCGCTCCCAGGCGCAATACCAAATCAAACGGGCCGACCTCGTCCCTAAGCTCGACGCCATCTCGATCGTCAACAACCAGGCTGCCAATGATCAAAAATACACGGTGGCCCTCGGGGTCAGCGCCTACGAACTCGATCTGTTCGGCCGGGTGCAAAGCCTCAAAGACCAGGCCCTGGAGCAGTACCTAGCCACGGAACAGGCAAGCCGCACGGTCCAGATCAGTCTGGTGGCGGAGGTGGCCGCGACGGCTCTTAACCTGGCGGCCGACCGCGAACGGCTGCGGCTGGCCCAGGAAACCCTGAAAACCCAACAGTCCTCCTTGGTGCTGATCGAGAAGCGCTTTGAGTTCGGCGCCGCCTCGGAGCTCGATCTGCGGCAGGCACAAACCCAGGTGGAGTCGGCACGGGTGGATGTCGCCCGCGCCACCACCTTGGTCGCGCAGGATGAAAACAACCTCAATCTGGTGGTCGGGGGCCAGATTCCGGCCGATCTGCTCCCCCGAACGCTCTCGGAAAGCCTGACCGAGGTCCAGGATATTGGCCCCGGCCTGCCCTCCACCGTGCTGCTGCGGCGTCCCGACATCCTCCAGGCCGAAAACCAGCTCAAGGGATTCAATGCCAACATCGGCGCGGCGCGGGCGGCCTTCTTTCCGCGCATCGTCCTGATCAGCACCGTCGGGACCCGCAGCGACGAGTTGTACGGGCTGTTCAAATCCGGGTCCGATGTCTGGACCTTTTCCCCACAAATCGTCCTGCCGATCTTTGATGCCGGGGCCCACTCGGCGCAGCTGCAGGTCGCTGAGGTCGATCGCGATATCGCCGTTGCCCAGTATGAGCAGGCGATCCAGACCGGCTTCCGCGAGGTAGCCGACGCCCTGGCCCTACGCGGCACCATCGACGAGCAGCTGACCGCCCAGCGGGCACTGGTCAAGGCGACCGGCACCCGCTACCTGTTGGCCCAGGCACGCTATGACCAGGGCATCGACAGCTACCTCAATGTGCTCGACGCCCAACGTTCGCTCTACAGCGCCCAGCAAGGGTTGATCGCCACCCGCCTGACCCGGCTGGCCAATCTGGTCACCCTCTACAAAGTACTGGGAGGCGGCTGGAAGTAAGGGGGGACGACCAACAAGGCGCTGCAGTAGAAGCGCTAACCGCCACCGTTAAGCTTGGCTTTAGTTTTTCGGAGGTTACATTGAAGTTCAAGCAATTCCAAGTTGATGCCTTTACTGCCAGGGTGTTTGGTGGCAACCCTGCCGCAGTGGTTCCGCTATCGTAACCGATCACAGGGTGTCGATCTCCGGCACGGGAAGCCAGGTGGATAATTACAGAGAGGTAATCCAGGAGATGTTCGGGGAATGACCTTGGCAAGGCGCGTTCATGGCATCGACAAGAACCTCGAAGGTCGGCTTGTTGTGCAGGCGGGCGGGCGGGCCGCCCAGGTTTTTCGTGAGATGCTGCTGGGGAGTTGATCCGAAGGATTACGTGACCATCGCAACATAAGGGATTAAACGGGGACAAATCGTTTTCTATTGTTTGTTAGCGGAGTTGTTTGGCACCAGGAACACGCCTCGATTTCTCGACGCTTTTTACCGAATCCATTTCCCCCACGATTGAGAGACGATGATCACAGTCACCCTGCGATGAATATCAGGATAATTTTATTCGACACTCCCTTCGGGCAAGGCTCCACACAAAAACAAAAAAACAGTTTTTATATCACAATATTAAATAGTTGACCACACGCTACCTGCCGCCGCCCCTGCCGCTCTTCCCACCGCCTGCTCCAGATCCGCCGCCATGACCACCACTGCTCGACCCTGCGCCACCGCCAGACCCGGAACCTGCCCCTGCTCCGCCGCTGCCTCCGCCGGAGCCGGAACCACCGGAGCCCTTGCCGTTACGCGCACCTACCCGCGAGCCAAGATCCTTGGCCCTTACCCCGCTCTGAATGGCAGCCATGAATTTCTGGGCGACCTGATCCATATTGCCCAGCATCCGCTGTTCGCTGAAAGCCTGCCGTAAAAGCTGCATTGATGCGCCATCGTACCCCTTCTCCAGCGCCCCCCCCACAACCGAGGCGGAGAGTTTGGACGAAACACCCAATCGAACCATGTCCCGGGAGGTTACCAGGGACTCGACGGCCAGCCCATGCTGCTCCTTGTCTGCTTGCGGTGCTCTTGCCTGCAGAGCGGCCACGATTCGTTCGCTATCCTCCCGGGTGAGGCCGGAAGCCAATCCATCGGCAAGAATACCACCCAAATCAGCATATTGCCCGGGGGCAAGGGTCCGGGCCGTATCCATGGCGAATCCGTACCGCTCTCGTACCCGATCCGTTGCCTTGACAATCCCCTCAGGGCCGACGCGCTTGGCCAACCCTTCCCGGATTTTGCCGACTACCGCTTCCTGCGTAC
>JAFLKR010000075.1 GCA_019163135.1 Desulfobulbaceae bacterium
TCTTGCCGCTGCTGGACGTCCTGCTGCTGTCGTCTTTGAGATTCCTGCTCTTGCCGCTGTTGGGCTTCCTGCTGCTGTCGCCTTTGAGCTTCCTGTTCTTGCCGCTGTTGGAGGTCCTGCTGCTGTCGTTTTTGAGCTTCCTGCGCTTGCCGTTGCTGGGCTTCCTGCTGCTGTCGTCCTTGGGCTTCCTGTTCTTGACGGCCTTTCTGCGCGCGGTCTTGCGCACTGAGCGCATCTTGATTTCTGGTTTCCTGGGTCGATCGGATGCGCCGGCCACCGTCCTGGTCAGTGGTTGTCGGACTATGGTCGATTCGGCCACGGTCGGTGGGTTCACGAGGTTGGTCGTCTACTTGGGCAGGCGTCTGTCTGGCAGGCTGCTCCGCCTCCCTGTCGCCTAATATCTTGGGCGATTGGAGGCGTTGGTCGGTATCTTTGCCGCGAGCAGCCTGATTTGGATCGATTTGGCTTTGATCGTGAAGGTCGCGTGGCTGCCGGTCCGCGCCCGCGCGATCCCGATGATCCGGGGAGATTTGACGTTCCCGATTTCTGGGTTTGATTTCTTTTGGGGTGTGCCGCAATTCCTGGAGTGGTTGGGCAACCTTGTCGGCATCCACCAGTTTGGGCGTGAGTCTCGGGGTAATAGCTGTCATTTGTACCGGTTGCGACACTGTGTTGATTCGGGTCAAATCCCGTTCAATTCCTTGCCTGCCCATACGGCTCGCATCCTGGTGCAGTTTTTGATTGGTATCGATGCGGCTTAATACCGTGGAGTGAGGTTTACGCACCACTTTCGCATCGTTATAAGAAAAACGGTTTTTATCGGTGTCGAAGTTTTTGATGACGGTATTATTGATAGCCGCTATGGGTTTGTAGTTGTTGATCAGGGCATTTCGGCTGATAGCCTTTTCCGCAAAGGGCTTATAGCTTGTTCCTCGATAGAAGTTGTTGCGCGGAACAACGACTGCTTCGTCAAGATAGCGATACTGGCTGATATTGCTATTAATCACCGCCCGGTTGCTGATCAAAACCGTACCTTGTCCCCAAGGTCTGTGGCCATGATAGACTTCTGTTGGATAGAGCGGCACCCAGCCCACGGAAGAACCGCTATGAATCCAGCCCACTCGACCCGGATACCAGCCAAAGTTGATATTGATCGCCGGAATGCCGGCGGGCGCACGAATGATGGGGGGGGCCCAATACCAGGCACGGGCTGGTTTAACATAAATCCACGAACCATAATGGTGGGTGACGTAGCCAAACGGTTCATCCGGAATCCAGCAGTTGTCACCGTAGTAAACGGTCCAGCGGCCGGCGGTGAATGGCCGCCAGCCAGGATCTACCCGGGTGGGGCGCCACATCCGATGATAGGCGCCTTCGTAATACACGCGTTCCCAATCGCCGTTTTCTTCAAGCACATACGATTCATCGCGGATGGGTACGGGCAGGTAATTTGCCGAATCGCCCCTGCGGTCAAGGCGACTGGCCCAGATGCGGTCACGCTCGGTGTTCCAGTCATCCCATTCGCCATCGACGGTGCCATTGCCGAGTGCTGTATCTCTTCGGTCGGCAATAATTGAGGAAGAACCCTCTTTTACTTCGTATTTGGCCCCGCTATTGTTATGGACGAAATCGACGTCGCCGCGCACGGCTATGACCTCCATGGACTCGTCGCCGACATAAAGATCGAAAACCGCGTTGCCCGGCGCGACCACGTACCCAAAGGGCGTGGTGACCTTGATAACGGCGTAGTTGCTTTTGTTGTACAGGCGGGCCAGGCCGGATCCCACATCCACGGTGGTGGCATCCGGTTGCAAGGCGATGAGCTGGACCTGGGTGTTTTCACCGGCGCGGACCCAGGTGCCGTTGGGCAGGATGAGCTCGGCCTTGCTGTCTTCCTCCGCATAAAGGGTGTCTTCCAGGCCAAAAGGTGCATCTATGACCGTGATCACCCAGTCTTTTTCTTCCTCAACATAGCGGAGAAGTTTGCCCTCGATGTGGGCAATCCGTCCCACCAGAATGCCCTCGTCGCTCTCGATTCCTTTAGCCGGGGTGCCAGTGGCAGCGATCAGTCCGAAAATAAGCAGCAGGATCAGGCACAGGTTGTTCGTGGCCTTGTTCATTGTTGTCTCCTTGGTGACGGTATTTTTGACCGGGCGGTGCGGGCACCAGCCAACGGAGGATTCTGCAAGGTGGGGAGGACGGGGTTGAAAACTTCCTCGCTCCCTTGTTTGGCACAGGGATACCGTGCCGCCGGGTGGTGCCGGTTGGGTGAGCATGAGGCAGCTTATCAAGAGATTTCATCTGCCTCAATGCCGAGAGGGGGTGCCAGCGGGAGATCATCCAACGCATTGACGATGGGCTGATAATTGTAGTTTTCCACCAAAGGGTTGATCGATGCAGCCAGGGCCGCATCGATAGCGCTTATTTCCGCAACGAGCGTTTCGATACGCTCTACGTCCAG
>JAFLKR010000140.1 GCA_019163135.1 Desulfobulbaceae bacterium
GCCATCTCCGCCGCCACCCGGGCGGTTTGCTCCAGAGTCGAACCCTCGGGCATGTTCAGGATAATTTGGAATTCCGACTTGTTGTCAAAGGGCAGCATCTTGACCTTGACCTGGCCGAAAACGACCAGGGCGCAGGCGGTGAGCAGCAGAACGATAATACTAACAAAAAATCCGATCCGCCAACTGGTGCGCGAGAGTAGCGGTTCCATGATCTTGTGGTAGAGCCGGGTAAAGAAATCGTTGGGGGCATGATCGGGGTCGTGCTCGCTGTTTCCGTCAGTGCTTTTGGGTTTACGCAGGATGTGAATCGCGGCCCAGGGGGTGACGGTGAAGGCAATCAGCAGAGAGAAGAGCATGGCGGCAGAGGCGCCGATGGGAATGGGTCGCATGTAGGGTCCCATCAGGCCGCCGACAAAGGCCATGGGGAGGATGGCGGCGATCACCGCCCAGGTGGCGAGGATGGTGGGATTGCCGACCTCGATCACCGCTCCGATGGCGATTTCCTTGAGTGAGGCCCGTTGATTGGCGGGCAGGCGCAGATGGCGGACGATGTTCTCGACCACCACGATGGCGTCGTCCACCAGGATGCCGATGGAAAAGATCAGGGCGAACAGGGTGATCCGGTTGAGGGTGTAGCCGTAGAGATAAAAGAGCAGCAGGGTGAGCGACAGGGTTGAGGGAATCGCCAGCAGGACAATAGTCGATTCGCGCCAGCCCAGGAAAAAAAGGATCAAGAGGGCAACGCCGAAGACCGCAATCCCCATGTGGAGCAGTAATTCGTTGGATTTTTCCGCGGCGGTCTCGCCGTAATCGCGGGTAACGGTAACCTCCACCTCGGGCGGGATGAGTGAACCTTTGAGACTCTCCACCTTATGGAGCACGGTATCGACCACCGCGACGGCATTGGCGCCGGGCCGTTTGGCCACCGAGAGGGTCACCGCTGCCTCGGGTTCAGTGCCCTGGGATCCGTACAGGACATAGGATTGCGGCTCCTCAGGGCCGTCGATGACGGTGGCGACCTCGCTGAGGTACACCGGTTTGCCGCCATGGACCCCGACCACGATCCGCCCTGCCTCCGCCGCCGAAGTAAGGAACGTGCCGGTCTGTACCAGCACCTCCTGGTTCATGGCCTGGAGGGTGCCGGAGTGCGATTGGCGGTTGGCCTGTTGCAGGCGCAGGGTCAGATCGGCGGGGCTGAGATTGCGGGACGACAGCAACAGCGGATCGAACTGGACCCGCAACTGTCGCCGGGTGCCGCCGATCACTTTGGTCTCGGCCACCTCAAAGATAGACTTGATGCTATTGTCAACCTCGGCGGCCAGACGGCGCAGGGTGTAATGGTCGTAGGTTTTGGAATGAAAGGTCAGGGCCAGGACCGGCACGTCGTCGATGGTATGCGGTTTGATCAGGGGCAGCGTCACCCCGTGCGGGATTCGGTCGAAATTGGTCTGCAGTTTCTGGTTGAGGCTGACAATCGCCTTTTCAAAATCCTCGCCCACGTAGAAGCGGGCGATCAGCAGGCACTGGCCAGGTTGAGAGGTGGAGTAGATGTATTCAATGCCCGGCAGTTCATAGAGCAGTTTCTCCATGGGCACGGCCAGCCGTTGTTCGACCTCCTTGGCACTGGCCCCGGGCATGGCGACCATGACATCAATCATCGGTACCTTGATCTGCGGCTCCTCTTCCCGGGGCAGCAGCGTGATGGCCAGGAGCCCGAGAAGCAGCGAGGCGATCAGGCCCAGCGGGGTGAGTTTAGAGCCGATAAAGGCGGCTGTCAGGCGGCCGGCAAATCCGGGAGGGTGTGTGTCTTCGCGTTTCATGGCTCGATCCGCAGGCGTTGACCGTTGACCAGGAGTCGGTTGTTGCTGATAACCACCGTCTCCTGAGGATTAAGGCCGCTGAGGATCTCGGTCAGGCCGTTGTGGTGCATGCCGGTGCGCACCAGGCGAAGACGGGCGTGGTCGCCTTCAACCACGAAAACCCGGTCCATCTGTCCGGAAGGGACAAGCGCGGTGGTCGGAATTAGTAATGCTTTCGTTTCGTTACCCGGCAGGAGGACACGGGCGAATTGTCCGGTCCGCAGGTTGGGGTCCGGGGGCAGGTCGAGGATCACCGCCGCGGTGCGTGACCCTGGATCGGCCGTTGGCGCGATTTCCGCGACCGTCCCCTGGACCTCCACCGCCGCTGCATCCACCTTGACGGTGAGGACATCGCCGGTATGAAGATGGAGGACTAAACTTTCCGGCACTGCCGTGCGCACCTGCAGCTTTCGGTTATTTTCTATTTGGAGGAGGATCATACCCGGCATAGCGAGGTCACCGCTGGTGGCCATTTTTTGGGTGACCACCCCGTCAAAAGGCGCGGTGATAGTGGTATAGGCCAACAAAGCCTTGGCCTCCCGGTAACCGGCCTGGGCCAGGGCATGGAGATCCTGCATCGATTTGACGGTTTCGGCGGTGGC
>JAFLKR010000215.1 GCA_019163135.1 Desulfobulbaceae bacterium
AACCCGGTGCGTGCCGGCATCGTGGCCGATCCCGAAGCCTATCGATGGTCAAGTTGCCGACCAAGAAAAGTTGTGGCACAGGGATGAGATTTTGGTGGCGGCAACCAACTCGCATCCTGTTGGCGGGGTCTATCGTGGTCATCCTGCTGCTGGTAATCTCAGGGTTCCGACCGTTTGATCGCACCACCTGGCTGCTCGAGGTTTTTCCGGTCCTGATCGTGCTGCCGCTGCTGTGGGCTACCTGCCGTCGTTTCCCTTTGACCCGTATCCTCTATTTTTGCATTTTCTGCCATGCCCTTGTCCTCATGGTCGGCGGCGCGTATTCCTATGCGCGGGTGCCGCTGGGGTTTTATCTTGCCGATCTGCTCGACCTCAGCCGTAATCCCTATGACAAGATCGGCCATTTCTTCCAGGGATTTGTTCCTGCCCTCGCGGCTCGGGAGATATTCCTTCGTGGTCAATATGTGCGGGGCAAGCGAATGCTCGCCTTCCTGGTCATTTGCGCGGTGCTGGCCATCAGTGCCGCATATGAACTTATCGAGTGGGCTGCGGCCCTGGCGCTCGGGCAGGGTGCCGATGAATTTTTGGGAACGCAGGGCGATCCCTGGGACACCCAATCCGATATGTTCCTGGCCCTCATCGGCGGCGTGACCGCCCTGCTGTTGGTTTCGCGGCTCCATGATCGGGAGCTGGCGCAGGTGTCCAACCCCGGTGCCGAGGGCTAATTCCGGCCCCGGATTTTACGGTTCCCGCAGCGGTCTGACCGCGATAATTTTTGCCCTGATCAAATTCTCCATTTCCTCCTGCGTCAGTCCGGCCAATTGTAAAATATCGCTTGCCCCTTCCCCCACCGCCGGAGGCTGCAAACGCAGCGCAAAACTGTGCCCGTCGAGCCGCAGCGGCAGTTTGGGTAATTTAACCGATTTGCCCGCAGGCGTGGCAGTCTCAACGAGCCCGCCCGAATCGTTCATCTGAGGATCATCCCACAGATCCACCGGCTGATTGACCGGCGCAAAGGGGATTCCGGCCTGTTCCGCCAGCGCCATCAGGGTTGCTTTATCCAGCCGTTGCAGCCGTTGCTGCAATTCCGGGGAAAACCAGGCGCGGTTTTCGATTCGTCCCTGATTGGTAGCCAATTTCGGGTCATTCGTCCAATCGTCGAAACCAAAGGCTTTGCACATCCGCTGCCAGTGGCGGTCCGAGGTGATGCCCACAAAGACCTGCTGTCCCTCCCTGGTGTTGAATAACTCATAGACCGACCAGGTGCGACCGCGCTCCGGCATGGGCGGCGGGGCCTGCCCGGACACCGCAGCCCCGGCCATGTGCTGCCCCATGAGAAAGGCCACGGATTCAAACAGTGAGGCCTGCACCAACTGCCCCAGACCGCTGTCGCGACGTTGATGGAGGGCGGCCAGAATGCCGATCACCCCGAAGCTGCCGCTGAGGATGTCGGTGACCGAGGCCCCGGCCCGCATCGGTTTACCGCTGGGTCCGGTCATGTAGGCTAGTCCGCCCATCATCTGCACCACCTCATCCAGCGCCGGTCGGTGGGCATAGGGACCGGGCATGAACCCTTTTAGGGAGCAGAAAATCAGGCCCGGGTTGTGCTCCTTGCAGACCGCATACCCAAGTCCCAGGCGATCGACGGTGCCAGGCGCGAAATTCTCAATGACGACATCGACCTGGGCCACCAGTTTCAGGAACAGCTCTCTGCCCGCATCGGCCTTGAGGTCAATGGCCAGGCTTTTTTTGTTGCGGTTGAAGCAGGTGAAAAAGCCGGCTCCGAACCCTTGCAGCCAGCGGGTATCATCCCCCTTGCCCGGCCGCTCGACCTTGTAGACTTCAGCCCCCAGATCGGCCAGGATCAGCCCGCAGGCCGGCCCCATGATGTTGTGCCCGAGTTCCAGTACGCGAATCCCCGCCAGGGGCAGTTGTTGTGGCTTCATAGGTTCCTTCAGCGTTGTCTTTACGGGTAGCCCCGTCATAATGCCGAATTAGTAAAAAAGGAAAGCGCTTGTCCCCGGAGCTGCTGTTGCCAAAAGCAGAGGGTGACATCCGGCATCTGAAAATTTGCAGACCAGTGGGGCCACTCATGAGGTTTTGACTGTACTGTCCTCCCGTCATCGGGATCAAGAAATCTTTTGTAAAAACCGTCTTCCGTGAAAGAAACGAGCTGACGATACCGGCTATCATGGTGCTGGGATGCGCCAAAGCAAAAGACGGGCTAATTACCGTGCAGAGCGAGCCGGGCAGGGCAGAATGTTCCAGTTTTTTTTTTACCTTCTGTTCCGGTCGGGAAAGGTCTGCTGCCAGACGAGAGACGTTATGGCCTTCGATTGGCCGAGGAACTCGATAGGCGTATAAAGATAAGGGATAACAGGACAAACCTGATCGTTGCTCTCCGGTCGGCGGCTTGCGACACCTTCTTTTCGATT
>JAFLKR010000198.1 GCA_019163135.1 Desulfobulbaceae bacterium
TGATGGCTTTCAGCCGGGCGGAGACGTTGGCCTTGTTCACCTTGTCCAGTTCCGAAAAGGCCCCTTCCTCGCCGCCGTGCTCTTCTTCCATCTCGGTCATTTCGGCAACCATGCTCTCCAGGGCGGCCTCCTGCTCGCGAATAGCCGTCTACTGAGCAGCGAAGTATCGGGCAACGATCAGCGGCTTGGGCACCAGATCGCAGGCCCAGCCTTTATCCTTCTCCTTGCCCTTCTTGTCCTTCTCAACAATGCGGTAGGTCTCGGCCTGCCAGCCATCGGTGGCAATCAGGTAGCAATCGTCCTGCATGGTCGTGGACCAGTAATCCATGAGGTGCTGATAAACGTCGTATTGAGCAATCAGCGGCTTGTCAGCGTAGTGGGCCAACAGGTCTTCCGCCAGCAGGGCGATGACGGTCTTGGGGTGACAATCCGCCTGCAGACCCTTGAGGGTGCTCGTGCTGCGCTGCTGCCAGTCGGCAAACAGAGCCTGCATGCTCTTGATGAAAGTGACGAACTCGGGATGCTCATAGATGGTCGGCTTGATAGCCTGCTTGGGGACCGCCAGATCAAGATAGCCGGGGCGATTAGCTGTGAACAGGGTCTGGCGCAGTTGCGGGCAGACCTGCCAATATGGCTGCAAGGCATCCACATCAACACTGGGGATGCCGCCTTTCAGGTGGGCTTCGATGTCCTGAATATCTTCGGCCTGCTGGCTGTCGATATAGCGCGGGATATTGAGGTTGAACTCATTCTTCTCGATCTCCTCAACACCTACCATACGTGAATATTTGGCTATCTCCAGCCGCTTGTTGAAGACATCGACGATCTGGTGGAGGTCGCAGTCGCGCAGGCGGTTCTTGTTGCCGTCTTTGAGAAAGCCGCGGCTGGCGTCGATCATAAAAATGGACTTGCGGGCAGGGGCGTTTTCTTTGTCGATGACGATGATGCAGGCGGGAATGCCGGTGCCGTAGAACAGGTTGGCCGGCAGGCCGATAATCCCCTTGATGTAGCCCCGGCGAATAAGATTCCGGCGAATATCGGCCTCGGCGTTGCCACGAAAGAGGACGCCGTGCGGCAGGATGCAGGCCCCCTTGCCAGTACTTTTCAGCGAGCGGACGATGTGCAACAGGTAGGCGTAATCGCCCTGCTTGGCGGGCGGCGTACCGAAATGTTTGAAACGCTCATGCGGGTCATTAAGCGGGTCGATGCCAGTACTCCAGCGTTTGTCGCTGAAAGGGGGATTGGCGACCACATAGTCGAAGGTCTTCAACTGGCCGTCATCGCTGGTAAACAAGGGGTTGGCCAGGGTGTTGCCCTGCTTGATCAGGGCGGTGGGGTTGTTGTGCAGGATCATGTTCATCCGCGCCAGACCGGAGGTGGCGGCATCCTTCTCCTGCCCGTAAAGCGTAGGGGCGACCGGCCGGTCGCCCCTACCTCGAGCTGCATCGCCCACTTTCAGCAGCAACGAACCTGAGCCGCAGGTCGGGTCATACACGGTGGTGGTGTTGGTCGTCTGCGCCTCGCTTATACCGATGATCTGCGCCATGATGCGGCTGACCTCGGCGGGCGTGTAGAATTGCCCCTTGCTCTTGCCGCTCTCGGTGGCAAAATGGCGCATCAGGTATTCATAGGCATCGCCAAGGATGTCATCGCCCTCGGCGCGGTTCTTACTGAAATCGAGTGCCTTATTTTCAAAAATGGCGATCAGGTTGGTGAGCCGCTCCACCATCTCCGAACCGGTGCCCAGCTTGCTCGGATCGTTGAAGTCCGGCATGTCGGAGAGCTTGTTGGCATTGGCCAGCGGGCCGATGATCTTCTTGTTGATCTGGTCTCCGATGTCGGGCTTGCCCTTGAGGGTGACCATGTCCTGAAAGCTGGCGCCGTCGGGAATAGTGATCGGCGCATACGGCACACCGGCGTATTTGTCGCTGACGTATTTGACAAACAGCAGCACCAGCACGTAGTCTTTGTACTGGCTGGCATCCATGCCGCCACGCAGTTCGTCGCAGGATTGCCAGAGGGAGGAATAGAGTTCGGATTTTTTAAGCGCCATACAGGGTGTCGTGTATACAAGGGCCAGGGAAGAATGAACTATCCCCCATGGGACAAAGGGGGAGCAGAGAGCAGGTGAACGATAGGGATGCTCTTTCTTTCCAGAGAGTTATCAAGATTTGATATGGTATACCAAACAGGCAACCTTGTACAGGTTTAAGCCTAAAGAGTTGTAATACCATTCGATAAAAGAAACTCTCAGCGGGAAAATTTCCAATCAATCTCCCAGGTAGCCAATCAAGCGGTGATCTTTTTGTTCCCCAAGTTGTACCCCGAAAAATTTTAACCAAAAAAAAAGGGTTACGGAATTACCGTAACCCTTTGATATTAAATGGTCGGGGCGGAGTGATTCGAACACTCGACCTCCTGCTCCCAAGGCA
>JAFLKR010000052.1 GCA_019163135.1 Desulfobulbaceae bacterium
CTATTGTCGTCTCCTGCCGCTGCTTTTGGCTGCAGGCTGTTGCCGAAAGCGCTGTGGAGAAGCTGCTTCACCGCGCTTCGGTCGCCTGCGGTCAAGGATACGATTTTCGCACCGGTATGCATCAACGCCAGAGTCAGCCAGGCACCCACCAGAGCGCCGCAGCAGTAAACCGTCAGGGCCATGATATTGGCCAGAGGGATGGACCTGTCTTTCAACCTGAGATCAAACGCGCTCCCGCCGATGCTCTCAGCCATCTGCTGGATTGGACCAGTCAAATACGTGGGGGATTTCAAGATGGTAAAAATGAGCTCAAAGATATCCATGGCATATTTCAGCCCGATGATGATAATGGCCAGGCCAATACAAGTGGCAATGAGGCTGATGATTTTCTTAATGGTTTCCACTACTGGCACGGTGCCCTCTCTTTCCGGTAACATGTTCATCATGTGACGGTCCACCTCCCTGATCCCAATCGTTGAACAGACTTCCTGTCTATCTGAAAAGGGTAATTAAGTTAGCAAGATACCTTGTGTATCCCACATGCAGCATTTGATATTGTTAAGTGTAGAGTACATACTCATTTTTTTCACTCAAAGTCAATTGGCAAGACTGACGCTCACCCCCTTTGCGATTTGGGCCAAAGGTGCATTTCGAGGAAAATGATTGAAAACACGGCGCTCCTCGCAACCAGGATCCTTTGAAAAAGGGACCGCATCATAGTACCCCTGCAACACCTTTGCCGATACTTATTGAGTCTGCCGCCCGGCCTGGTATAGTCTGGCACAATAAAAATCCCCTGTCCGGATGTGCCATGCCGTATTCCGTTCGGCAAAACCCCATTCCCTCTTTTAAAAAACCCGCTATGTCCTTCTCTTCACTCGGCCTTGTCGAGCCACTCCTTCGGGCTCTTGATGAACTGGGGCATGCCACTCCTACTCCGGTGCAGTTCCAGGCGATTCCCGCAGTTGGCTCCGGCAGGGATGTCCTAGCCGCAGCCCAGACGGGAACAGGAAAAACCGCCGCTTTTGCCCTGCCGCTGCTCAACCGCCTGACCAGCGGCCCCAGGGTAAAACCCAACCACATCCGCGCCCTTGTGCTGGCACCGACCCGCGAACTGGCGATACAAATTGCCGAGGCCATAGCCGCCTACGGTAAATACCTGCCGCTCAACACGAGGGTTGTGTACGGTGGGGTAAGGATCAATCCGCAGATGATGAGGTTGCGCAGCGGGGTCGATATCCTGGTGGCGACGCCGGGGCGCTTGCTTGATCTTTTCAAGCAGAATGCAGTGCAGTTTTTGCAAGTGGAGACGCTGGTACTCGATGAAGCGGACCGGATGCTCGACTTGGGATTTATGGACGATATCGGCAAAATCCTTGCTCTCTTGCCCAAAAGACGACAGAACCTGCTCTTTTCCGCGACGTTTCCGGAGGCCATCCGCGCCCTCGCCGAGCAATTGCTGCAGAAACCGGTACAGATAGAAATTGACCCGCCAAACTCCGCAGCCAAAAGTGTGAAACAGTGGATTTATGAGGTGGACAAAAGCAAAAAGCCGGATTTGCTCTGTCACTTACTGCGCAATAATGACTGGCAGCAGGTACTGGTCTTCACCCGCACCCGAATAGGTGCCGACCGGCTGGTGCAGCAACTGGCCGACCAAGGTATCTCGGCCCTGGCGATGCATGGCGATAAAAGCCAGGGACTTCGGGCCCGCGCCCTGGCCGACTTTAAGGCAAACACCATCCGTGTCCTGGTTGCCACGGACATCGCCTCGCGGGGCATCGACATCAACGAACTTTCTCACGTTATCAATGTGGATCTGCCGAAAGTTGCGGAAGACTATATGCATCGTATCGGCCGCACCGGTCGGGCCGGTCTGGGGGGTGCGGCAATTTCCCTGGTCAGTGCCGATGAGGTCAACCTGCTCTCGGCCATCGAAACGCTCCTCGGTCAGCTGCTGGTACGGGAAGTTGCGGCTGGTTTTATTCCCCAACAGAGCGTGCCGTTAACCCGCCTGATGACGGCGCGACCGAAGAAACCCAAAAAACCGAAGCAGAGGCAGGCGCCGACTCAGGCCGAGGGCCAGCAGCCTGCAAATGAGGGGGAAAGCGGCCACCGTAAACCGCGGAAAGGCGAAGACCAGGATGGTGAAAAATTGCGCGGTCCGGCGGGTGGCAGGAGACCTCAGAGAAATTCAAAAAAATAGCGGGTGTTACGGCGCCCCAACTATGGAAACATACCCGCCCGTTTATGATCGCCGACCGCTCGCAGATTGTTACTGCTTATCTTCTTTCTTACGACAAGGTCTGCCCCCTTTTTTCAACAATCCGGATATCC
>JAFLKR010000175.1 GCA_019163135.1 Desulfobulbaceae bacterium
CGCTTAATCACCGTTTTGCCGAAAGCAGGGGTTACCTCGCCACCGATAGTGGCGGTAGTCCTGGTCACATCGGTCACCACCGTGGTCGAGATGTGGCGGCTGGCATAACCGGGTTGATCGATATTTTTTTCGATGTCGATTACAATTTCGGCGGCAAAACGGGCAGCAACGATAGAACTGGCCTCGTTATTGTCGGCGGTTCCCACCACGATTATGTTGCCCTCTTGATCGGAGGTAACTGCATAACTAACCGATCCGCCTTCACTAAACGAGGAGGAAACCACCGTTGCGACCGTCGGGCCTTTGGTTGCGGCGGGACTGCTGCCTTCTGCGGCGACCGCTGAAGGCAACAAAAAAGCACCAAGCCAATCGATGGCGGCTGGCAATAGTGGGATGGAGGAAGAAGGCTGCCCTGCTGGCCGAGGGATAGATTCAACCTGACCCTGCGCCATTGCGGCCCATAAGTCGGGAGAGGTCGGCAAAGAAGGGTACCGCATGGTGGTGTAATCGGTGTAGGAGGAAGCAATCTGCAGCCGCCTGATCTGTACTTTGGTGTTGCCGGTTTCCCAAACTTTTTCAATAGGAACGTTTTTTGATACCCCGAAATTGAGGTTCTTGGATTTGGTAATTTCGGCGGTGGTTGGCCCCAGGACAGGGGAAGTGGTGTCGGCATAGGTGGCCAGGAGGAACTGACGAGTGCCGGCATCCGTGGTGTAACCGCTGGCGACTACGCCGCTTTTACCCAAGATCACATCATAGAGGACATCATCTTCCTCACTGACCTTGGTGACCAGGACACCCTGGTTGCCAAACGAAGCATCAGGCTTGCCGGCCATGGTAAAGCGAAACAGGGCCGTGTCCCGTTTTCCCGCGCTCCCCACAGATCCGGCAACATACAGTAATCCCTGGGTGTCCGCAGCCAGCCGATATCCTTCACTGGTGGTAAACGAAGCCAGGGGCACGCCAACCCCCTTGACACCGAAATTGCGATCGAGAACCCCGGAGGCGCTGAGCCCCACCAGCATCAGCGCGGTGACATTTTTCTCTTGGTAGGATCCGGAAACGACCAAAGAGCCTTCAGGTCGTTCAATAATGCCTTCGACAGCGGCATCCTCGCCGATGCCGATAATACTGAACCCGAACTCGCCGTAAGAACTGTCCGGTTGGCCGTCGGCATAATATCGCGCGGTCGCCAGAACCCTGCCGGCGGTGCCTTCCACCGTACCGGCCACTGTGATCATATCCTGGGCATTGACCGTGAGCGCGGTTATTTCCTCGTCCCGATTGCCGATCGAAATCAGGACCACGCCCTCATCGCCAAAGATCGGGTCAAGTGAACCATTCTGGAGATAACATGCCAAAGCGAAATCACGGTCCGTGCCGTTGTGGCTATATCCGGCGGCAACGATCCGTCCATCGGAGAGCAGACCGAGCGCTAAAATTTCATCGTCGCCGGGGGAAATCGAGGTAACGACCGAACCGTCACCATTGAAGGTGGTATCAAGCGACCCGTCATGGTTGAAACGGATAAGAGAAAAATTCAATCCGGTTCCATCGGATGAGGAACCGGCCACCACAATTTTGCCATCGGGCTGCACAACCACCGCATGGCCGCTGTTCTTTACGCCCAGTTCGACCGCTACCCGGCCATTGAGCCCGAAAGCAGTATCAAGCATGGTGACAGCCTGAACGGGAACGCTCCTGGCAAAAGCAAACAAAATCCATGCACCAATGAACAACAGATACCGATTATTCATTCAACACCTCGCTACAAAGAAGCGAATCGCACAAATTATGCCATTGGTTACTCAAAATACACCATTTAGTAATTCTTAACGGCAATTAAAACAAAAGGCAACACCCTATCCTGCTGATTGATCGGCTATAAATATTATATGGAATGAATTAATTGTTTTCAAGCCCGCCTTTGCATCCCCCCGCGCCATGGATAGTTATTGCAATTGCCCCGGACCAATCTTCCAAGTCGGATAATAACAGCCTCGCACTGCAGAGGCACGAACGAATGCTGACAATGAGGTGGCCGCAATGGTCAAAACATTGACAACTCAGCGTGATACCAATATTTCTGTCACCCCTTGCCGAAACTGCAGACCGGATACTGGCACTGCTGGCAGTTGCGG
>JAFLKR010000026.1 GCA_019163135.1 Desulfobulbaceae bacterium
GTTTCGAGCGGTTCAGTCAGTCGGCCCATAATTTTCTGGGAAAATCAACGTCTTTTTCGTACTATAATATTTGATTCGCTTGTTGGGCCAGCCAACTTGCTGTGAGCCGAGCGCCTCTCTTGAATAGCCAGGTGATGGTTAACCGGAGTCGGATGTCCTGAGAGATGGCAGGGAAATGCGTGGGTTGACAGTAATGCACACCTGTGAGGATGTTTATGAGGGAATATGATCACCTGCGAACGATTTTTGAGGCCGCTCTCCAGCGAATTGACCCATACCGGATGCTCATCAACCATGTCCGTCTGGAAGGTGACACCTTGGTGGTGGCTTTCGACGGTATGCGGCACGAGACAAACCTTTCGTCCTATCAGCATATTCTGGTCCTGGGATGCGGCAAAGCCTCAAGCCGCATGGCCCTGGCGCTTGAGGCCATTCTGGGAAACCGTTTGAGTGGCGGGCTCGTGTGCACCAAGTACGATCACACCGAACCGCTTGCCATTATTGAGCAGGTGGAGGCCGCCCATCCCGTGCCGGACGAGGCCGGCGTGCTTGCAGCCAACCGCATGGCGCAACTGGCGCGAGAAGCCGACGAGCGTACCCTGGTCATAACCCTGATCTCCGGCGGCGGTTCGGCGCTGCTACCGGCCCCGATGACTTATGCGGACCATGGCCGAGAGGTTGTCCTCACTCTGGCGCACAAACAGGCCGTCACCAGGACCTTGCTGGCCTGTGGCGCCGATATCCGCGAAATCAATTGTCTTCGTAAGCATCTCTCGGCCCTCAAAGGAGGTCGATTCCTGCAGTTGATCGAACCGGCCACCTGTCTCTCGTTCATCCTCTCCGATGTGGTGGGGGACCGGCTGGATACTATTGCCTCCGGCATAACTGCGGCCGACGATAGCACCTACGCCCAGGCGCTTGGCATTATCCGCAAATACGGTGTGGCGGAACAGTTACCGGCCGAGGCCCTGCAGGCGATCGAACTCGGCGCGATGGGAGCCATTCCGGAAACGCTTAAACCTGGCGATACCGCCCTGGCTAAAGTGACCAACCTGCTCATCGGCACCAACCACGCGGCGCTCATGGCGGCCTGCGACGCAGCGCGTGACCTGGGATACAACGTCGCCCCGCTGACCTGCCTGCTGACGGGCGAAGCACGGGAAGTGGCAAAATTTTTGGCCGGTATCGCCCTGGATGTTCGCCAGACGGGCATGTTGGTCAAACCGCCAGCCTGTATCATTCTCGGCGGCGAAACCGTGGTGACCGTAACCGGCGAGGGCAAAGGGGGCCGCAACCAGGAAATGGCCCTGGCTTTCCTGGCCGAACTGGAGCGCGACCCCGAATCCGGCCACAACATCGAGTTTTTGTCTGCATCCACGGACGGCTCCGACGGCCCTACCGACGCGGCTGGCGCCTTTGCCTCCGAATCGATGCTGGCATGTGCCAGGGCTGCCGGGCTATCGATGCAGGATGCTTTGCAGGCTAACGATTCCTATCATTTTTTCGAGGCTCTGGGAGGGCTCTACAAAACAGGCCCGACGAGAACGAACGTCTGCGATCTGCATCTGCTGCTGGTGACCTGAAGCCGGGCTTTGTCGCGAAGTCGGGCCTTCAGATTCCTTTGGTCACCGCCCGTGCCAACGAGAGCAGGTGTGATTCTGGAACCGTCGATCTTTTGTTGTTCCCCTGCAAGTCGGGGGCAGTCTGCAATTACTAAGGATGAGTGAATGTATTGGACCTGATATTGAGTGACCTGCAAATCCCTGTTGAAAAGGATGGGGCAGAGGAATATGTGAAAGTTGCATCCCAAAAGTTGCAACTTGGCATAGGCGATATAATAATTTTGAAAATATTGAGTAAATCTATTGATACCCTTAACAAGGAACAATTTTATTACAAACTGTCACTTGTGGTGACGGTTGCCGATAATTTCGAAAACAAGCAAAATTTACCGGAATATGTAAAAAGAATTGAACAAAATAGAAAGCCTGCATGGAGGAAGGAGAGGCCGATCGTCGTCGGGTTCGGTCCTGCGGGTATGTTTGCCGCTCTTGAGTTAATTGATTATGGATTGAAACCGATAATCTTTGAACGGGGTAAAATAATAGAAGAACGCTCTGTTGATGTCCA
>JAFLKR010000170.1 GCA_019163135.1 Desulfobulbaceae bacterium
CGCTGATCAATCAACCGGTATCTTTTTTTCAGCAACATCGCATTTTGCTGATTCCAGGTTTAATCGTTGCGGTTTTATTGATAACGATTATTTTTATTTTGGCGTTTTCAGTTTCCCGAATTCGCAAGACCAGGAACGAGTTGGCCAGGTCAGAGGAAAAATATCGGGGACTCTTTGCAACCATACTCGATGGCCTGATCCTGGTGGACCCGGAATCACGCGCTTTTATCGAAGTCAATCCCGCCATCTGCAGAATGACCGGCTACACCACCGAAGAGATGAGCTCGTTGCGGGTAGAGGATATGCATCCTGAAGAAAGTTTCCCGCATGTTTTGGCTCAATTTGAAAAGCAGATGAGCGGTGCGATCACTCTGGCACCCGACCTTCCGGTTAAAAGAAAAGATGGCGAGGTGTTTTATGCCGATGTCCATGCGATCCCCCTCCAGATTTACGGCAGGCCAATGTTTCTCGGTGTGTTCAGAGATGTCACCGAGCGCAAGATGGCGGAGGATTTGCTGCGGGAAAGCGAGCAGCGGCACCGCGAGTATATCCTCAATGCGCCCTATGGGGTTTTCGTGACCGATGAGCATGGGTATTATCAGCAGGTAAACCCCGCCGCCTGCCACCTCACCGGATACAGCGAGTCGGAACTCCTCGCCATGAGCATTGCGGATATCTTGGCCGAAGAGGCCCTTGAGAACGGCTTGCGCCTTTTTCAGAAAGTGGTGCAGGCAGGGAAAAGCCAGGGCGCGCATTGTTGTCGCACCAAAAGCGGCGAGCGGCGATGGTGGATGATCACCGCGTGTAAAGTATCCGATGCCCGAATCCTGGGTTTCTGTGAAGATATCACCGAGCGCAAGCAATTCGAGGCGGCCTTGCTTGAGAGCGAAGCCCGTATCCGCGCCATTACGGAATCTGCCAATGATGCCATCGTCATGACGGACCAGCGCGGCCTCGTCTCCTATTGGAATCCGGCCGCCGAGCGGATTTTCGGCTATAAAGCCGAAGAAGTGCTCGGCATCGATCTGCACCATCTCATTACGCCGAAGCGTTACCATGATGCCATTAACGCCGACTTCCCCAAATTCCAGCAGACGGGCGAGGGCGCAGCGCTGAACGTTCCACTCGAAATGGAGGCCAGGCATAAAAACGGCCATGAAATCTCGGTCGAATTGTCTCTTTCGGCGCTCCATCATCATGATGGCTGGCATACGGTGGGAATTGCCCGAAATATCACCGAGCGCAAGCAGGCGGAGGAGGAACGGAAACAGTTGCAGGCCCAACTCGTTCAGGCGCAGAAGATGGAAGCGATCGGCACCCTGGCAGGCGGCATTGCCCACGACTTCAACAATATCCTGGGGGCGATTCTCGGCTATACGGAGATCGCCATCGATTCCATTGCTCCAGATTCCATAGCGATCAATTATCTGGACAAAGTAATGGAAGCAAGCCGCAGGGCCGCTGGCCTGGTCAAGCAGATCCTCGCTTTCAGCCGCCAGACCGATACCGAACGCGTCGTCCTCCAACCTGCTCTGATCGTCAAGGAAGTAATCAAGCTCCTGCGTCCTTCGCTGCCCTCAACCATTACGATCAGGCGGCAGATCGACACCGCCGTCAAACCGATTCTCGCCGATCCGACCCAACTGCATCAAATTCTGATGAACCTCTGCACCAATGCCTACCATGCCATGGAGCAGACCGGCGGCATTCTTGAAATTACCCTCAAAGACTGCGAGCGCTCCCTGCAAGAACTCCCGCATCAACTGCAGGTTCACCCCGGTGAATTTGTCCAGCTCTCCGTCGGTGATTCGGGTCCGGGCATCGCGCCGGAGATAAGAGACAAGATTTTCGAACCCTACTTCACCACCAAGGAGGTCGGCAAAGGGACGGGCATGGGGCTCGCCATCGTCCATGGCATTGTCACCGGGTATGGCGGATTCGTCACTTGTGAGAGTGAGCGCGGCCGGGGCACGGTCTTCCATCAGACCTCCTGACCTCGTCAATTTCAATTGCCACCCTTTGCAAGCTTTAACCAG
>JAFLKR010000014.1 GCA_019163135.1 Desulfobulbaceae bacterium
GTCCTTCCACCATCATCTGGCAGCCCATTTCCCGGCCGAGTTCGGCCAGTTCGCAATTAATGATCATTTCCGCCATCTGGGCCCGATCATGACTGTCGTGAATGGCTCCGGCCCGGATACCGTTGCCCAGCGAGAGTACGGCATCGTATTTCTTCATCAAGCCGCAGACCCGATCAAACTGAGCGTAGAGCGGATTCTCCTGGCCGGTGGCATCCATCCAGGCCACCATAAAGGTGCCGCCCTTGGAGACCAGCCCACCGTAACGGAAGCCCTGTTTACGCAGCCGCTCAATGGTATATTGGTTGATGCCGCAATGGATCGCCATGAAACTCAAGCCATCGGCCAGTTGCCGTTCAATTAGCTCGAACAGGTATTCCGGGTCCAACTTAGCCGGATTTTTATATTGGCGCGCGGTTTCCTTAAAGGCCTGATAGAGGGGAACATTGCCCACCGGCAAGTTGGTGTTGGCCAGGATGGCCCGACGAATGCGGTCCAAATCGCCACCCGCCGAAAGCTCCATCAGGGTGTCGGCGCCTTCTTCCTCCGCGATCCGGGCCTTGCGGATTTCCGCCTCCAGGTCGCAGATATCGGAACTGGTGCCGATGGAGGCGTTGACCTTGGTCCGCAGGCCGGTGCCGATCCCCACTACCTTCTGCAGGGGGCGGGCGGGATTGTTGGCGATGACGATTTCCCCTTTGGCCACCCGCTCGCGGATGAGTGCCGCCGCCAGTCCCTCGTCCCTGGCTACTGTTTCCATTTGGGGGGTAATGATGTTTTCCCGTGCAAGTTCAATCTGTGTTTTCATGGCTCCTTCCTTCAATAATGGAGGATGCCGACCCCGGAAAATAAAAAAAGGGCTCCGAAAGGCGGCATCACCTTTACAGAACCCTTTACCATCGTGTTCTTCCAACAAGACTGCTTTATACGTCTTCTGACTTCTGGATACTGCCCGGTCGCGCCTTCCCGATCGTCAAGCGACAATCAGTGGCTGCCCTTGACGGGATGCGACCTCAAACTCCAGTTACAGCGGCGGGACCGTCACGGAATTACACCGTGTTCCGTTTACAAAGCTGTCTTTATGATTCCTGTGCAACGTTATTGCGTTGCGGCCCACTGTACGCGAATTATAAAAACTGTCAACAGGGAGATGCACCCGGGAGCAGCAAAAACAACTGCACCTGTCCTTCGCTACTTTTCTCATCCGCAATGTTTGGCAATTAACGTGCTTGTCAATAACTGTACCGATCCTTTCAATAATCGTCGTACCTAATAATTTTCCACCAATACATCTCTCGCAATGAGACAGTTTTCTCATAATGAGACAACGGGACGCTTCCACTACCGCCTATTCTTAGATTCTAGAGGGAAGGCCTCAGGTAATTGCTCGAGGAATCAGCATGAATTTAAACAATTTTAAATCTCACAAATTACTATAAAATTAAACCATTACCTCGTAGTGCTCGCGACCCTTTGCCGCACCCTAAAAATGCCAACTTTTATTAAAAAAGAGAACAGGTCGGACGATTATCTTCAGCCATAAAATGGGTATCAAAATTGCTAATATACATTTCAAGAAGTACCTGCTCAAACCGATAGGTCTGGCAATGCCTGTAAACGGCGGCAAACTATCGAGATGCTCTTACCTGAGGGGGTATGATAAAAATGGTCACTTTTCGAGAATTGAAAAAACAACGGTTTATCAAGTAATCTTAAGGAGTAATGATATGGAAATTTCTACTATTGCAATGATGGGTGCTGCTGGGGTTTGTTTACTTGCGGGGAAAACACTGGCCTGGAAAAAAGGAATACCCGCAAAGCCGGTAAACTCCACTACGTTGCACGGTGAAGCAAGGGAACAGGGAACTGACCCTCTTGCCTTATCTGCTTCAACGCTGCCGGAGCATCAAGATGTCAAAACTGTAACCACCTGATCCAAAATGATTTAATTTTAAAAAAAACCGGATCTGAATGCCCAGCGTGCTTCCAAGCGCAGGAAAACATGGGATGCTCTACCTA
>JAFLKR010000137.1 GCA_019163135.1 Desulfobulbaceae bacterium
TAAGCGGGAAAACCCTTGATCAAGGTGCTGCTCCAAAACTCTGGGTTGAGCGTTGGGTGGATCGTTCTCACAAAGAGAATCATTCTTGGGAAAAATACACATGGGCAATTTAAGCAAATGCTGTGCCATGGTTTATGTTGTTTTTATAATTTAATATATCAAGTGGTTGTGAAAATGACGGGGGAGGAAAAAGGGGGGGCGGTCTCAGGATGAGATTTTTGTCTTGTTATGAGACGGATCGAGCTGGGGAGGAGGATAGAAGGGGGTAGAATGGAGGTGGTCCGAGGAGGGTGCCTTGCCGATGCTCCCTCAGGGGCCAGCGGCAGTGGCTGAAGGGGTTGCGGAGCCTGGTTCGCGCCAAGGGTTACCGGTCAGGCAACTCGGCAACTCGGCTACTCGGCGGTGCCGCAAGTCCTGGGAGGTGAGGGGAGGAAAAAGCAGTAAATCTTTTAGCCCGTTACCGCTGTGCCCCCCTTGTCTTCACCATGAAGTACAACACCGGCACCGCCATCCGGCTGATCAGGAGCGAGGCAATCTCGCCAAACATCAAGGAGATGGCCAACCCCTGGAAGATCGGGTCGGCCAGGATCACCGAGGCTCCGACCACCACGGCCAGCGCGGTCAGCAGCATGGGCCGGAAACGGATGGCTCCGGCCTCGACCACCGCTTCGGCCAATGGCAGGCCATGGCTGATCCGCAGTTCGATAAAATCCACCAGGATGATCGAGTTGCGGACCACAATCCCGGCCCCCGCCATAAAGCCGATCATCGAGGTCGCAGTGAAAAAGGCGTGCAATCCCCAGTGCGCCGGCAGGATGCCGATCAGCGAGAAGGGGATGGCCGCCATCACCACCAGCGGGGTGACGTAGTCCTTGAACCAGCCGACCATCAGCATGTAGATCAGCACCATCACGACGCAGAAGGCCAAGCCCAGGTCGCGGAAGACCTCCAGGGTGATGTGCCATTCGCCGTCCCATTTCATTGCCGGCTCGCTTTCCTGAAAGGGCTGACTGAGGTTGTAGACCTTAACGCCACCGGCTTGGCCGCCGAAACGGGCGGCGTCCAGCGCTTTCAGCCGCTGGTTCATCTGGAGGATCGGGTAGACCGGACTCTCGGCCGCCCCGGCGACATCGCCAGTGACATAGAGCACCGGCTTAAGGTTCTTGCGGTAGATCGGCTGCTCTACCGGTTGCTCGCTGACCCGCACCAGTTCCCGCAGCGGCACCAACGGCGCCTGCGGGTTGGATTCCGGCCGCAGCGAGATGTTGAGCAGGTTGTCGACCCGAGCCCGTTGCGCCTGGGGCAGTTGCAGGATGAGGTCGATTTCCTCCTGGTCGCGGGGCTGGTGAAAGAGGTCAATCGACCGGCCCGAAAGCCCCATCTCAATTGCTCGGGTAATCTCGCCCTCGGCGATGCCGTTGAGGGCCGCCTTCTCCTTGTCCACGGTCAGGACCAACTTGTTGCGCTCCTCTTCCCGGTACCAGTCGATATCCACCACCCCGGCGGTTTCGGCGAATATTTGTTTAACCGCTGTCGCCAGGTGCACCCGACTGCTCTCATCGGGTCCGTAAATCTCGGCCACCAAGGTCTGCAGTACCGGCGGACCGGGCGGAACTTCGGCCACCGCCACGTTTGCTCCGTATTTCGCGGCAATCCTGGCAATCTCAGGCCGCACCCGTTTGGCGATGTCGTGGCTCTGGCTGTCGCGGTCTTGTTTGCCCTTGAGATTGACTTGGACATCGGCCATGGTCGGGCCGGAACGCAGGAAATAATGGCGCACCAGCCCGTTGAAATTGTAGGGCGAGGCCGTACCGGTATAGATCTGATAGTTGACGACCTCGGGCTCCCGGCCGGCCACCTCGGCCATCTCCGCCGCCACCCGGGCGGTTTGCTCCAGAGTCGAACCCTCGGGCATGT
>JAFLKR010000112.1 GCA_019163135.1 Desulfobulbaceae bacterium
TTGTTTGCAACCTGCAACAAACCGGCCGCCGACTTTGACGAAATGATCAGTTGGAAGGATGGTGAGCTCGACAATCGGGCCAAGAAGCTGCTCGACTTATGGCCCAAGACCGTATCGCTTTATGCCCAGGATGAGTACGTGGTCAAGATCCGCGACCAGGAGATTCGCACCAAACTGACTAACATTTCACTTTCCGGCTCAACTATCCGTAAAGTGTCGTTGCCGCGTTACGAAGATGATGGCGAGGTCCTGCGCTTTTTGATGAAGGAAAACGTGCCGGGTTCCTTTCCTTTCACCGCCGGGGTCTTTGCCTTCAAGCGCGAAAACGAAGACCCCACCCGGATGTTCGCCGGCGAGGGTGATGCCTTCCGCACCAACCGGCGCTTCAAAAAGGTCAGCGAGGGCATGCCGGCGCACCGTCTCTCCACCGCTTTCGACTCGGTCACCCTCTACGGCTGCGACCCGGACGAGCGCCCTGATATTTACGGAAAAATAGGGAATTCCGGGGTGTCGATCGCCACCCTGGATGACATGAAGGTGTTGTATTCCGGTTTTGACCTGTGCGCGCCAACCACCTCGGTATCAATGACGGTCAACGGGCCGGCGCCGATCCTGCTGGCCTGTTTCTTCAACACCGCCCTGGATCAGCAACTCGAAAAATTCGTCGCCGACAACAACCGGCAACCCACCGAGGACGAGACCGAAAAAATCCGCGAATGGGTCTTTTCGATCGTGCGCGGCACCGTCCAGGCCGACATCCTCAAAGAAGACCAGGGCCAGAATACCTGCATCTTCTCCACCGAATTTGCCTTGAAGATGATGGGCGATATTCAGGAACACTTCGTCCATCATCAGGTTCGGAATTTTTATTCGGTCTCCATCTCCGGCTACCATATTGCCGAAGCTGGGGCCAATCCGATTTCCCAGCTGGCCTTTACTCTGGCCAACGGTTTTACCTATGTCGAGGCCTATCTGGCGCGGGGCATGCAGATCGACGATTTCGCCCCGAATTTGAGCTTCTTTTTCTCTAACGGCATGGAGCCGGAATATTCAGTGATCGGCCGGGTGGCCCGTCGCATCTGGGCCGTGGCCATGAAGAACAAGTACGGGGCTAACGAACGCTCGCAGAAACTGAAGTACCACATCCAGACCTCGGGCCGCACCCTCCATGCCCAGGAGATGGCCTTCAACGATATCCGCACCACCCTGCAGGCTCTGATTGCCATCTACGACAACTGCAACAGCCTCCACACCAATGCCTATGACGAGGCGATTACCACCCCGACCGAGGAATCGGTGCGCCGGGCCATGGCCATTCAGCTGATCATCAATCGGGAATGGGGGTTGGCAATGAACGAAAATCCCAATCAAGGGGCCTTTATTATCGATGAGTTGACCGATTTGGTCGAAGAGGCGGTATTGGCGGAGTTCGATGCGATCGCCTCCCGCGGCGGCGTGCTGGGGGCGATGGAGACCGGCTATCAGCGTAGCCGGATTCAGGAGGAATCCCTGTTTTACGAATACAAGAAGCACGACGGCTCCTACCCGATCATCGGGGTCAACACCTTCCTCAATCCCAAGGGCGATGTGCCGATCGAGATCGAGCTGGCCCGGTCGACCGAGGAGGAGAAGGAAGGGCAGATCAAACGGCTGCGGGCTTTCCAGTCCCGGAACGCTGAGGCTGCAGCCCCAATGCTTGAGAAACTTAAACAGACGGTGATCAACAACGAAAATGTCTTTGCGGTCTTGATTGATGCAGTCCGAGTCTGCTCGCTGGGGCAGATCACCGAAACCCTGTACGAAGTCGGCGGCCAGTACCGACGTTCCATGTAAACGGGTTTTCCCGCACTCTTCCCGAGGCGTCGTTGGTGTTCAGAACAGCGACGCCTCGGTTTTT
>JAFLKR010000177.1 GCA_019163135.1 Desulfobulbaceae bacterium
ACAACCAAATCTGACCTAAACCTGAGCGCAATTTTGTCCAGGTTATTTGCGAACAGGCCCTAACGGGAGGTGCCGCCCGGAGCATCGGTGCAATCGGTGGATACCGAACAGCCGTCTTTGCTCTCCAGGCCGGGGATGACGGCCGGCGCGGCAGGTGCCGCCGAATAACCGGATGGTCCACCCGTTGCAGTGCCGTCGGATTTGCCGAGATGGGCGAGGATGGCCGCTTCACCCTGACGGATGGTTAATCCCTCGGGGGTTCGGGTGATGAGCACCGGAATCTGGTCGATGCCCAGGGCGTTCAGCAAGGCCTTGTTGCTTGCCGGAGCATAGCTGGCGTTGCGGGTGATTTTAGGGAGGTCCAGGTCTTTGACTTGATCGATGGGGTTGAAATGGACGGTCGGCCGGTCATTGTTTTTCAAGGAGGCGATGACTTTTTCGCAATGGGCGCAGGTGGAGGCATAAAAAAGGAAATTTTCAGCCATCCGCGCCGATCCCGGGCGGCTGGCAAAAACACCGGCTTTGAAAGCCTGGTCGCCGCTTTTGCCCTGGTTGAGTTCCAGGCTGGCAAAGGCCAGAGCCACCACCGTAAAAAGTAACAACCCCGACGCGGCCTGCTTGAAGCCGATCAGGAGGTTGAGCACAACGATAAAGGCGAAGATGCCCAGGCAGTAGGCGCAGAAGGCGTGCGCCACCAGGTATTGAAAACTGATCAGCACAGCCTCCACCGCAAGGCCGGCCAGGAGCAGGGTCTTGACGAACTGCGGGACCCGGCGCATCTCGTTGCGCGACGAGCGCAATCCCCAAAAAATGGCTTGAAAAAATACCAACCCCGCCAGATTGAAGACCAGGGGCGAAACCCTGGTCAACTGTTCCACCACCTTGCATCCCCCGTTGAGGCAAAAAGGAGATCCCTGGTACAGGGTAAAACCAATCTGGCCTGCGATCAGCAGGCTGGCGAGCAGGGCGAGGGACTGGCCCAGCTGGAGTGTTTTACTCGTTTTGTTCAGCATGAGTTACCGGCGGTTGGTCTGCGATGGTGCCGCAGCAATCTGGGCGTGATGCAGCAAGTGGCTGCAAAGTTGTAATTCTCTATAATGATCCATTCTCCGCTTGGTGTCAACATCCCCTCGCGAGTGCCGCGATACCGAGAGTGACAACGGCGGCCAGCAGGACCCGCCGGGCGTGTGGGCAGTGGACTCAGGGCGTGGCGGTCGCCGCCTGCTGGAACAGGGTTTCGGCCTGGTAGGAACTGCGGACAAAGGGTCCGGCGGCCACCGCCGAAAATCCCAGGGCCAGCGCGGTGGCGGCTATGGTCTCGAATTCTTCGGGCGGGATGAATCGGGCTACTGCCAGATGTGCCTTGGAGGGCTGCAGGTACTGGCCGACGGTGAGAATATCGCAGTCCGTCTGGCGCAGATCGTTGAAGAGTTGGCAGAGTTCGTCAGCGGTTTCTCCCAGCCCTACCATAATCCCGGATTTAGTGACCATGCCGGGGGCCAGGATTTTGCTCTGCCGCAGCACCTCAAGGCTGCGCTGGTAATGGGCCTCGGGGCGGACCTGCGGATAGAGCCGCGCCACGGTTTCAAGATTATGGTTGAGGACATCCGGGCTGCTCGCCAGCACGATCTGCAATGCCAGTCGATCGCCCTGGAGATCGGGAATCAGCACCTCGATCAAAGTTTGCGGATTGCGTTCCCGGATCGCCCTGATGGTGGCGGCGAAATGAGCGGCCCCGCCGTCGGCCAGATCGTCGCGGGTCACCGAGGTGATAACGCTGTAGCGCAGGCCCAGGGCCGCGACGGCTTCGGCTACCCGAGTCGGTTCCTCGGGATCGGGTGGCCCGGCTGCGCCCTGCTCGACGGCGCAGAACCGGCAGTTGCGGGTGCATCGC
>JAFLKR010000127.1 GCA_019163135.1 Desulfobulbaceae bacterium
AGCACCTGCATGCAGGTATTTCCATCGCCCTTTTCGTAGGCAATGACGATCTGGAGCCACGTTGCAGGCCTCATCCCTGATCGAGCACCTCACGGACTTTGCTGCAAAATCCCTTAAGCGAAAAAGGTTTCTCGATGAACTGCAACCCGGCTTCGAGAACCCCTTGCTTGGCGATAATATCCGCCGTGTATCCCGACATATAAAGACTCCTGATGCCCGGTTTGATCTGGGTGATGCGCTCCAAAAGTTCACGGCCGTTCATTTGCGGCATGATCACATCGGTAATCACCAGATGAATCGGTCCGTCATGGGTACGGACGCATTCCAGCGCCTCATTGGGCGAGTTGGCCGCCAATACTTGGTACCCATTTTTTTCCAGGATGGAGACGCTGAGTTCAAGGATAGTAATTTCATCTTCAACGATCAATACGGTTTCATTACCTCGTACCGCGTAGCCGCCTCGTGGCAGCACGGCGACTTCGGCGACCGCTTCCGCCCTGGGCAGGTAAATCCTGAAGGTCGTGCCGGTTCCCGGTTCGCTGTAGACATTAACAACGCCGCCATTCTGGTGGACGATGCCATGAACGGTCGCCAGGCCGAGGCCGGTCCCCCGATCTTCCTCCTTGGTGGTGAAGAAGGGTTCAAAGATATAGGTCAGGACATCGTCCATCATACCGCAACCGTCGTCGCTTACCGTAATTTGCACGTAATCGCCGGGGAAAAAATCGACTCGACCGGGAAGGTCTGCCTGATCGACGGTCCTATTCTCGGTTGTAATGATCAGATGACCCGTACCGGTGATGGCATCACGGGCGTTTACCGCCAAATTAGCAAGAATCTGGTTGACCTGGGTGGGGTCCATTTCCACCGACCAGAGTTTCTCGCCGGGTTTCCAGCTCAATTCAATGTTCTCGCCAATCAGGCGCTGAAGCATTTTCAGCGTCCCCTCGATGGTTTCGTTGAGGTCGAGAATCTGAGGAGCAACGACCTGTTTACGGGCAAAGGCGAGCAGTTGGCGGGTAAGCCCGGCAGAGTGCAGGGCAGCCTGGTGGATCGCGGCGAGCCTTTTACGGAGCGGATGGTCCTGCGCAATTTCAGCCAGCGACATTTCGGCATAATTGCAGATCACGGTCAGCATGTTGTTGAAATCATGCGCCACCCCACCGGCTAACCTGCCGATGGTGTCCATTTTCTGTGCCTGGCGCAGTTGCCCCTGCAGCTTTTCCTGCTCCGCCTCTGCCTGCCGACGGCCGGTGATATCGCGGCTGATGCCCCGATACCCGAGAAACATATATTGCTGGTCAAAGATAGCCGAGGCGCTTGATTCGAGACTCACCTTGCCGCCATCTTTTCTCATCCAGGTCTGGTTGATCATGTCAAAAGGTCGATGATGGGCGAGTTGACTGATTAACTCATCGGATTTGACTTCATCCGAACAGAGAAAAGCATCCCAGGACCTGCCAATGATCTCCCCCGGGCAGTAGCCAAGCAAATCCGTGACCCGACGGCTGACAAAGGTGAACCGATGATGCGAGTCGGTTTCCCAGATCAGGTCGTTGACACTTTCGACCAGATCACTGTACCGTTTGCCGATCTCGACCTGGGCCTGCTCCATGGCTTTTTTCTTGGTCTGGTCACGAAACACCAGCACTACGCCGCTGATGTCCCCGTTATCGTTATAAATGGGGGACCAACTGTCGGTCACCGGCCGATGCTGCTCATCGCGGGCTACCAGGAGAACGCGATGGCTCACGCCAACACTCTCCCCTGCTCTCAAAACCTGTTTAATGGGTAACTCCACTC
>JAFLKR010000089.1 GCA_019163135.1 Desulfobulbaceae bacterium
ATGGTCTTGAGGCCTTAGAGATATTTCTGCAACATAAGGATGAAATCCGTTTCGTCCTGAGCGATGTCAGCATGCCACGCATGAACGGTTGGGAAGTATTGACCGCTCTGCGCCACATCACCCCCGGTCTGCCGGTGATCCTCACAAGTGGTTACACTGAGGAGCAGGTCATGGAAGAGGCCCATCTTGAACATCCCCAAGCCTTCCTGGCCAAACCCTATGAGCTTGAGGAACTTGAAATTGCTTTTTGCCGGGCTCTTGGCCCGGTGTGATCCAGGGAGAAGGAGACAGTGCTTGATCGGGACTTGAAGCAATTGAAAAAGCGTCCTCAACCCGACCCGACCTGGTGCTGATGGACATCGTGTTGAAAGGAAGCATGGACGGCATCGAGGCAGCCACCCGGATCAAGGAGATGGCCCAAATACCTATCGTCTACCTTACGGCATTTAGTGATGACGCAGTGCTCCAGCGGGCAAAAATAGTAACCTATTATGAATAGTGTTGCGGAAAAGCTGACTGGCTGGAGCCAGGAAGAGGCTCTGGGGCATAAGCTTACGGAAGTGCTCAACATTAATGTGAACTTGTGGAAGACACTGATCACACTGCAACAATTATTTGAGTTAGGATAAATATGCTCCCCACTGTGGCCGCCAACCAAGTGCAAACACTTCATTCATCGGAATCACCCCCTGCTACGCCGCCCTTTCACCGAAACTGGCTTTTGGCTTGGGTCATACTGATGGCTGGTCTGGTGCTTACCT
This sequence comes from Desulfobulbaceae bacterium, assembly GCA_019163135.1. Classification (GTDB taxonomy): domain Bacteria; phylum Desulfobacterota; class Desulfobulbia; order Desulfobulbales; family Desulfobulbaceae; genus Desulfobulbus. The sequence continues at coordinate 762 of JAFLKR010000089.1, forward strand.
CTGTTGCGACCTTTACCATACATTCCTCTTTTAAAAGGCTTGTAGAACAAGATTTTGTCTTTCACGGTAACGGGATCCGAACAAAAATTAAAGAGAGGCTTGAGGATCATGCTCGTATACTGCAGAGCGGCGTAGCGTTATTTAAGGTCTCTGAAACGATCACCCATGAGGAATGGCGAATTTTCACCCAAACCGATACGCTTAAGCAAGAACTCCCCGGCATTCAGGGCATTGGCTTCTCACTGCTGATCCCAAGGGCAGAGTTGTCTCGCCACCTTAAGAAGATCCGCAGCGAAGGTTTCCCCGACTACCGGCTGACGCCGGAGGGTGATCGGGAGATATACACCTCGATTATCTATCTGGAGCCGTTTTCTGATCGTAACCTGAAGGCATTCGGTTATGACATGTTCTCGGAGCCGGTGCGCCGGGAGGCGATGGAACGATCCAGGGACACGAATACGATTGCCCTCTCCGGCAAAGTTCTGCTCGTGCAGGAGGCCAACACGATTCCCCTCTCCGGCAAAGTTCTGCTCGCGCAGGAGGCCACCAACACCGACGTGCAGGCCGGCAACCTGATGTATGCCCCGGTCTACCGCAAAGGCCTACCCGTCAAAACGGTCGAACAGCGCCGTGCCGCAATTTTTGGCTGGGTCTACAGTCCATACCGGATGAACGACCTTATCCATGGAATATTTGACAACGACATCGAGACGAAAAATAACAAATATTACCTGGAGATCTTCGACGGAAAGCATGTCTTACCCGAAAGGCTGCTTTATGCCTCTCATCCTGAGGAGGAAAAGATCCTCCCTGACCAGGTGAGTTTCTCCCGCCAACTGCCGATTGATTTCAATGGTCACTTCTGGACCCTGCGCTTGACCCAAACCAAACCCAGGCTCTTTTCGGTAGAGTATATGGGGGTATGGTTTACCCTGGTTGGCGGTCTCATCATCACGGGGTTGCTGTTTGCACTGATCCGTGCCCTGCTGAATACCCGGATCGCGGCCCAAAGCCTGGCAGAGAATCTGACAGTG
>JAFLKR010000043.1 GCA_019163135.1 Desulfobulbaceae bacterium
AACTTTCCCGATTTCCCCGGTGCGACCAAGGGATTTTCTTGCTTTTTACGGCTATACCCGGTAATCCGAAAGTATCCGCGGCAGGCGAAGGAACCAACCGCAATGGCGTGGCCCCGCAGGTTTTCCCCCTTATGGAGCAGCGGAAGCATGACAATAGAATCCCCCCCCATACCGGTTGACCAACAACCTCTGGAACCGTCGAATTCCACCCCCAAAAAACAGTACGATATTGCTTTTTATCGCGACTGGTGCAAGGCTTGCGGCCTCTGTATGGCCTTTTGCCCCAAAAAGATCATTCATCCGGATAAGAATGGCAAGCCCGTGGTCATCGAACCGGACCAATGCATCGGCTGCCGTTTCTGCGAGATTCACTGCCCGGATTTTGCCATAACGATCACCGAACGATTGCCAAAACGGAGGCGGGACGATGTCTGAGCCTAGCATCAAACGGCAATTGCTCCAGGGCAACGAGGCCATCGCCCATGGAGCCTTGGCCGCCGGTTGCCGCTTTTTTGCAGGGTATCCCATCACTCCGGCCTCGGAGATTTCGGAACTGCTGGCCGCGCTGCTGCCTCGGGTCGGCGGCACCTTCATCCAGATGGAGGACGAAATCGCCAGCATGGGAGCGGTGATCGGCGCCTCGCTGGCCGGCGTTAAAGCGATGACCGCCACTTCGGGTCCCGGCTTCTCCTTGATGCAGGAAAATCTCGGTTATGCCTGCGCCGCCGAAGTGCCCTGCGTGGTGGTTGACGTCATGCGCGGCGGCCCTTCCACCGGCTTGCCGACGAGCCCGTCGCAAGGCGATGTCCAGATGGCGCGCTGGGGCACCCATGGCGATCACCCCATCATTGTGCTCGCAGTCTCCACCGTGAGCGATTGTTTCTCTTTAACGGTCAAGGCCTTTAACCTTTCCGAGCAGTTCCGGGTACCGGTCATCATCCTCTCCGACGAAATTGTCGCCCATACCAGGGAATGCGTGCAACTGCCCGATCAGGCAGCAATCCGCATCGTCAACCGGTTGCGGCCCAGCGTGCCCCCCGACTGGTATAAACCCTACGAAGGCGATAACCGGGGCATTCCCGCCATGGCCGCCTTTGGCGAAGGATACCGTCACCATGTCACAGGTTTGGTCCACGACGAAATGGGCTTTCCCACTGAAAAACCCAATGAAATACTCAGCTTTCAACAGCGATTAACTCAAAAGATCACCTGGGGTTTCCCAGAGATCATGATGACCAAAGGATATCTTTTAGAAGATGCCGAAATCGGTATTATTGCCTACGGTTCGGTGGCCCGTTCGGCCATGCGGGCGGTTGACGAGGCCCGGCAGCAGGGCGTCCGGGCCGGGCTTCTGCAGTTGCTCACCCTGTTTCCCTTCCCCCGCAGCATGGTCACGCCGGTGCTGAAACATTGCCGGGCCGTGCTGGTGCCGGAGATGAATCTGGGGCAGATCAGCCGTGAAGTGCAGCGGGTTAATCAGAATTATTGCACGGTGGTCAAGCATAACCGGGTGGATGGGCAGTTCATTACCCCGGATGAGCTTTTGGCCCGATTGATCAAATTGTAAGGGCCTGTTCGCAAATAACTTGGGCAAGATTGCGCTCAGATTTGGGTCAGGTTTGGTTGTGGCGACCAGCGCAAAACCGCAGGCGTAGCCGCGCTACGTTGAGGAT
>JAFLKR010000104.1 GCA_019163135.1 Desulfobulbaceae bacterium
ATCCTTTATCCGGCTGTTGCCCATGCCAAGCAGCACCATGGCATGAAACTTCTCGGCAATAACTGACTCTCTGGGATAGACGCGAAGATGGGGAGCCGGCATATCCAAAAGGGTGGGGTATTCTATTTCCAGAGCTGGAGGCGTAACCGTATCGCCATAGCCGATGTCAATCTGCAGAGGGATGTGTGCTTTATCCAACTCGGCAATCAGTTTAACCCGTACCCCACCATATTCCATTTCCTCGCGAATAACTTCGACCCGAATGTCCTCCGGAGCAAACAACAAGCCATCGTCTTCGACATCGAGGCGGCAGAGTTCCTGGAAAACTTCTCGAACATGCGCTTCGGTGCTCTCGCCAAAACCGAGTAAGTCCGCATCCATGGTTGGTCGATGGCCATTGATCCCCCAAATGGGAAAGAGCATCGCACCCTTGAGGACGAAATACGGCTCGTATTCCGAAAGGCTCAGGCGATACAGCAAACGCTCAAGCCCATACCGGGTTAGTAGGAATTGAAAACTCTCACTGTTTTTTCGCGACCTATCAAGCAGCAACTGCCGCACCGAAGCTGCTTTGTTTTTCTGTCGAGACATCAGGCGTTCATTGCCTCCAGATAGGGGCGCATCACATTGCTCACCCGGCAGATTTTGGCAAATCGCCAAAGAGTATCTGCGTCGCACCGACGGTTTCTCAAGCAATCCTTCAGGGCTTCAAGTGCCACATCCAGGCCGATTTTATTGCGATATTTGAAGCAATCAGCCACAGTTTTCGCTGGTTGGTATATTGCCACCGATATGCCGTCGATGAGGTGATTCTCGACTCCTTCAATCAGTGCCGAGCCGGAAAAACGAACGAAGCGGATAGGCAAAGCCTTGTTCACCGGCAAACGTGTTTTGCGGTCAATCGCCATCCAAATCTCATGGGGTGCTTGGGTGGTGAGGTCATGGAACCGCAGAGCGGAAAGCAGACAGATAACTCCTTTCGGTACCATCTTGGCTGCTTCCGCCAGGGAATGATGCTCGGAAATCTGGGTGTCAGGCAGTCGATACAGCCCACGGGCCACCTTTTCTACCAGGCCTCGCTGGTAGAGTCGTTGCAAGGTAATGCGTGGAATACCTAGTTCATCAAGTTCAACAGGACGGAGGACCGTTCGAGTCTTGAGGATTTTTAGAATTTTTTGAGAACTTCCCTGCATACCGTTCCTTTTTCGTTGGATGTGATAAGCACATCTGTGGAGCTTTCACCCTTCAGTTTGTCCTAATTTGTAGGCACTTATAAATATATGCCAACAATAAAAAACAGACAAGGCGAAATCCTCTATGGAATCCAAGCTCAGCGCTTTTGACCACATGCCATTTTAAATGAAAACGCAGCGGATTAATCTGTGCAGCAAACAACCTGCCTGCCACCCTACAACCGCCATTCCTTCCGATGCTCCGTCAAGTATTCCTGAGCCGGCCAAAGATCGTGATCGGATGGCGGAATAATTCCTCGCCCGGAGAGGGTCAACAAAAATCCAGGGGCATTAGGGGCAGCGGCAATCTGACGTGAGGTGATGACTTGGTAGTCATTGGAA